>CACYIC010000022.1 GCA_902774325.1 uncultured Ruminococcus sp. | reverse complement strand
GCGGCGGGCACGGTCTCCGTTTGAAACATGGTCGTTCAGCGTCGCGGCTAAAGCCGCTTCCTCGAACTCCCTGTTTCTGCGCTTCCTCGTACTCCCTTCCTCCGCCACAGGCGGCGGTCGTACTCGTCACCTTCGAGTCCGGTCTCCGGCTTGCTGGTTTTATTATGAAACAAGGAGAGGCTGATGCCTCTCCTTGTTTCATGGTGCCGGTGACCGGACTCGAACCGGTACGGTATCGCTACCGGCGGATTTTGAGTCCGCTACGTCTGCCAATTCCATCACACCGGCGTTTATCACTTGGTTATTATACACCATGCTTACAAAAAAATCAAGTGGATTCGGCAAGAAGTTTTTCCTGAATAATCATTTTATGATTTTCCATTCCGAAACAAGCCTTTGAAGTGAGTATGCGGCATTCGCGGGACTTGTGGAAGGAAGCCTCACAGCCTCGATCCCTACGGTCGGAAAAATGTATTTCATATACATCTTATGGGATAAGGCTCCGTTGCAGAACACTCTGTCAATTTTGCTTCCGGCTATTATCTCCCCTATATCATTCGGCACAACATCCTTTACCGAGCTGTCTGAGGAGCCTGTGATAGTACAGGAAAGGATAGAATCCCACAGCGCGAGCCTGTTATTCAGAACAAGCGCCTTTTTCTCCTCTATGCTTTCGGGCAGTTTTTCCGAATAGATCTCGGAAATAACCCTCCAAAATCTATTTTGCGGATGTCCGTAAAAGAAATTGACCTCTCTTGATTTAACAGACGGAAAGCTGCCGAGGATAAGCGTCGCGGAATCGCCGTTAAACAGCGGCGGAAACGGATGGATTACGGTTTTCTCAGACCGTGGCTTTATTTCATTATTTGTTTTTTGATTTATCATAATGCACCGCCATTTCAAAATATTTAGACAGTTGCTTTAGAGCTCTCGCTAAAAACAGGACACCCAAACAGGGGAGCGGATGACGTTGGTTTGCTTTTTAGATGCCACCTGCCACGCTTGATGGGGCGTGTGCGGAGCTTTAAGTTCATCTGCGCTCTCGCTAAAAACAGTCCGCCGGACTGTTTTTACCCGCCTACGGCGGGCACGCTCGCCTTCGAGCCCCTATCCGCTTACCCAAAAAAACAGGACACCCTTTGGGTGTCCTGTTTTTTTGGAGCGGATGACGGGGCTCGAACCCGCTACCTCCACCTTGGCAAGGTGGCGCTCTACCAGATGAGCTACATCCGCATATTGTCGCTTTAGTTACACGTTAGAGGAAAATGGCGACCCGGAACGGGCTCGAACCGTCGACCTCTAGCGTGACAGGCTAGCGTTCTAACCAACTGAACTACCGGGCCATTATGGTGGGAACTACAGGGCTCGAACCTGTGACCCTCTGCTTGTAAGGCAGATGCTCTCCCCAACTGAACTACCGGGCCATTATGGTGGGAACTACAGGGCTCGAACCTGTGACCCTCTGCTTGTAAGGCAGATGCTCTCCCAGCTGAGCTAAGCTCCCTTGATTCGCCATTGTCGCTCGTATATCAGCGACGTGTATTATAATATCACAAAGGCGGATAAATGTCAAGCACTTTTTTTACTTTTCTGCATTTTTTAATTGCCGCTTTTTGATATGGGTGTCAATCTCGACATAAAGGTTGATTTTCTTTTCTTCTTAAGATATAATGCCCTTTGGGAGGATTGATATTATGACAAAACAAAGTCTGCTGCCCGATAAAATCAAATTTCTGAGCGGTAGCTGGCTGAAAATTATCGCTATGATGAGTATGCTTTGCGACCATGTCGCGGGTCATATTCTCTCCGACAGTCAGATCGTTCTGTTGAGCCTCGGAGGTCATCAGATAATGCTGAGCACCGCGATGCACTGGTTTGGCAGGATGGCTTTTCCGATCTTCTGTTTCCTGCTCTGCGAGGGCTTTCATTACACCCACAGCAGACTCAAATACGGGATCAACCTTCTTGCTTTCGCTCTTATCTCCGAGATCCCCTGGAATCTGGAGCACGCCGGAACCTTGTTTTGCCCGACTCAAAACGTTTTTTTCACCCTGTTTTTCGGCTTCCTGGCTCTCTGGGCGATCGAAGGCTTGAAAAACAAGCCCGTCCTCATGCTTATCTCGATCGCCGCTCTTGTGATCTCGGCGGGCATTCTGAGATTTGATTACGGTACAAGGGGCGTTGCCTTTATAATCCTGCTCTATGCCCTCAGAGAGCACGAGATCCTGAGGATCGTCCCGATAGTTATTATCAATTGGTATCAATTCGCTGTTTTCGCCTTCCTGCCGATCTCCTTCTACAACGGAAAGCGCGGCTTCATCAAGGGAAAGATCTTCAAATACTTCTTCTACGCCTTCTATCCCTTGCACATTTTTGTTATCTATCTGATAAAATACGACGTCCTCGCCAAGCTCTTCGCCAAATAAGACCTATCCGAAAAAGCGCCCGACAGCGGGCGCTTTATATTTTTAAAGCTTTGCTTTTTTCAAAGCAAGATAACGGACGCCGCCTATAGATGCGGGGGCATTATCTGATTTGTTATATTTCCTCGCCGCAGGCTCTTGCCATACCGTCCGGGATATCCTTCTTTTTTGCGATCAAAAGCAGCAGCTTTGAGTACTGAGAGACCGGCGCGCGGTCGATCAGGGGGATTATCCCGTTTTCGGCGTATTTCAGGATGGTTTCGTACTGAGTCGCGCCGCTTGAAAGCCCCGTCAGAAAAACGGGCAGACCCCTCTCTTTAGCTTGCTCCAGCACGCCCCTGAGCCCTTCCGTTCCCACGGTTCCCGAATGGAAGCTGTCAAGCAGCACCGCCCTAACGCCCTCGGGAATGATTATATCCGGCAGGGCGAGCTGAGAGCGCAGCCAGAGAACACTTCCCTGAGCCGACTCATAAGCGTCATCTGAACTATATTTCAAAAAAGAATTATCATTGCTTTCCGCGACCCTGTAATCCGCCGATTTCAAAAAGACGCCCGAAGCGAAGCCGCCGTATTCGCCGCCTAAAACGCTGCTCACGTCGTCGCTGAAGGCGGGAGCGTTCTGCAGGCGGCTGCCGCGGTGGATCATGGGAGCCCCGCCGCTGTTCCTGTAGCTGACAAAGACGCCCCTTCCGGCGCGTGAGCGGATGAAATCGACTGCGTATTTAAAATTATCCAAGCCGTTCGCGCGGGGATCGTCGAGGATATAGTTGGAGGAAACGAGCACGACCGGCGCCTGAGCGTCCGCGAAAAGATAGCTGAGAAACGCGGCGGCGTAGGGGAGAGAGTCCGTGCCATGGGTGATTATAACGCCCTCGGGCTTTCCCTTCAGCGCGTCACCGACGGCGTCGGCTAGGAGCTTGAGCTTTGCGAGGGAAAAATTCTCGCTCAGAATGCGGTAGGGCTCGCGCGGTCTGTAATCGAGCGCGCCGTATTTTTCCTCGTACATGGAAATCAGGCGGTAGCCCCGTTCTCTGTCCACCGAAACGCTTCCGTCCGAAAAGGCGCGGCTGCCGATGGTCCCGCCGGTGAAGATTATTTCGATCATTGCTTTCCTCCGTTCAGCGCCTCATGCTCGCGGCTCAGCTCGCCGAACAGCTCAAACGAGGTGAAGCCGACGTTGGTTTCCGTCATGACCGCCTTGAGCGCGACGGTCGCCCTCTGCTTTTTGAGCTGATTGAGGAAGATATTGAGCATCGCGCCGTAGAAGCCGGCGAAATAGAGCATTTCCTCCGAAAAGACGGAGCCTTCTCCAACGCTACCGTCCTCGCTCAGTCCCAGAAGATAATCGAGCCTCAAGCCGTATTCGGAGGGCTCGACCACCCTGTAATCCGCGTTGAGCATGCGGCAGAGCTGTTTTATTTTGACCGCCTTGCCGCCGTCGATATTGTACATCAAAACCTGCATGACACACCGTCCCCTTTACTCTCTTTCATAATATTATAAATCATTCGGCGCGGGATATCAATACAAAAGCGAAAAAAGGGACGGCCGCGGCTCCGAAGGAGTCAAAGGTCGTCCCTTAGCTTTATTCTGTTGCTTTTATTCAGCTTAAAAAGCGGAGCGATAAGCTCAGTTGAGCGCCTCGATCGCCGCCTTTATCAGCGCGATCTGCTCCCTTTCCTTTTCAGCCTGAGCCCTTACCTTGTCAACGACGGCGGCGGGAGCCTTGGCTGTGAAGCCCTGATTGGCGAGCTTGCCCTCGCTCTGCGCGAGGCGCTTGGTGAGGCTTTCAAGCTCCGCGTTGAGGCGCTTTAGCTCAGCCTGCTTGTCAACCAGCTCGTCCATCGGGATATAGAGCTTGGCGTCGGGAGTGACGATCGTGACCGCGCCCTCGATATCGAAGCTCTCGGCGACCTCGACCTCGCTCGCGGAGGCGAGCTTCAGGAAGAAGGCGCTACCGTTTTTGAAGGTATCCCCAAACCTCGAGGCGATATAGATCTTTGCCTTTCTTGAGGGGGGAACGTTCATCTCGCTGCGGCGGTTGCGGACAGCGCGGATAGCCGCCATGATCCTCTCCATCTCCTGCGCGGCTTCGGGGAAGTCGAGCTCGGGCTTGAAGGAGGGATAATCCGCGAGCATTATGGTCTCGCCCTCGTGGGGGATGGTCTGCCAGATCTCCTCGGTGATGTAGGGCATGAAGGGGTGCAGCAGTCTGAGGATCTGATCGAGCATATAGAGGAGCACCTGTCTTGCGTTGCGGGCGTCCTCGTCCTCATTGCGCAGCCTTGTCTTGACCAGCTCAATATACCAGTCGCAGTAGCAGTCCCAGATAAACTCATAAACCTTCTGAACGGCGATGCCCAGCTCGAATTTTTCGAGGTTTTCGCCGACCTCGCGGGCAACCGTATTGAAGGTCGAGAGGATCCACTTGTCCTCGGTGGTGAGCGTTTCGGGGATCTCGTTCTTTACGTCCTTGCCGTCGATGTTGAGGTGAACGTAGCGCGAGGCGTTCCAGAGCTTGTTAGCGAAGCCGGAGCACGCCGCGATGCGTTTTTCGGAATAGCGGATATCGTTTCCGGGGGAGTTGCCGGTAACGAGGAGGAAGCGAAGCGCGTCGGCGCCGTATTTTTCGATGACCTCGAGCGGGTCAACGCCGTTTCCGAGCGACTTGGACATCTTTCTGCCCAGCTCGTCGCGCACGATTCCGTGGATGAACACCGTGTCGAACGGGACCTCGCCGGTCTGCTCGAGCGCCGAGAAGATCATTCTCGCGACCCAGAAGAAGATGATATCGTAGCCCGTGACAAGGGTGCTTGTCGGGTAGAAGTATTTTAGATCCTCGGTCTTTTCGGGCCAGCCGAGGGTCGAGAACGGCCAGAGGGCTGAGCTGAACCAGGTGTCGAGCGTGTCGCCGTCCTGGGTGAGGTGAGAGCAGCCGCAGCGCGGGCACTTTTCGGGCGCCGTCTTTGCGACGACTACCTCGCCGCACTCGTCGCAGTAATAGGCGGGGATCCTGTGACCCCACCAGAGCTGGCGCGAGATGCACCAGTCGCGGATATTTTCCATCCAGTTGAAATAGACCTTGTCAAAGCGGGCGGGGATGAATTTGGTCTGACCCTCTTTTACCGCCTTGATCGCGGGCTTGGCGAGCGGTTCCATGCGAACGAACCACTGCTTTGAAACCATCGGCTCGATAGTGGTATGGCAGCGGTAGCAGGTCCCGACGTCGTGGGTATGGGGCTTTACCTCCCTGAGAAGTCCCAGCTCGGTGAGATCGGCGACGATCGCCTTTCTCGCCTCGGCGGTGGTCATTCCCGCATACTTGCCGCAGTCGAGAACCTCGGGCTCGTTTTCGGCGAGATTGCCCTTTTTGACAAGCTCCTCATAAGCCTCGACGTCCGCCTTGCCGGTCATGTGACCGTCGTAGGTGAAAACCCTTACTATCGGCAGGGAGCAGCGCTGACCTACCTCGTAGTCGTTGGGGTCGTGAGCGGGGGTGATCTTAACTACGCCCGTGCCCTTTTCCATATCCGCGTGCTCGTCGCAGACGATGGGGATCTCCTTGTTGAGCAGCGGCAGGATGACGTGGCAGCCGTGCAGGTGCTTGTATCTCTCGTCGTCCTTGTTGATCGCGACGGCGGTATCGCCGAGCATGGTTTCGGGACGGGTGGTGGCGATCTCAAGCATTTCGCCCGTCTCCTTTACGGGATAGAGGATATGCCAGAAGTGACCCTGCTGCTCCTCGTACTCAACCTCCGCGTCGGAGATAGAGGTGTTGCAGTGCGGGCACCAGTTTACCATGCGGTTGCCCCTGTAGATCTTTCCGTCCTTATAGAGCTTGACGAAAACCTCTTTGACAGCCTCCGAGCAGCCCTCGTCCATCGTGAAGCGCTCGCGCGACCAGTCGCAGCTTACGCCGAGCTTCCTGAGCTGCTTGATTATCCTTCCGCCGTATTCGCGCTTCCATTCCCAGGCGCGCTCCAAAAACTTCTCGCGTCCGAGATCCTCCTTGGTGATTCCTTCCCTGCGCATAGCCTCAACTATCTTAGCTTCGGTAGCTATCGAGGCGTGGTCGGTGCCGGGGACCCAGAGCGCGCAGTAGCCCGACATCCTCCTCCAGCGGATAAGGATATCCTGAAGAGTTTCGTCGAGCGCGTGGCCGATATGAAGCTGTCCGGTGATGTTCGGCGGCGGCATTACGATCGTATAGGGCTTTTTATCGGGATCCGCCTCCGCGTGGAAGCAGTTTCCCTTCATCCAGAAGTCATAAATCCTGTCCTCAAATTCCGAGGGCTGATAGGCTTTCGCCATCTCCTTGTCCATCGTATCTCTCCTTAAAGAAAAAGTTTTGCGTATACAGCTCTTATTATCTCACCAAATGAGTGATTTGTCAATATTTTGCGTTATTTTATGACTTGCCTTCGTTATTTTATGGTTTGACTTCCGCCTGATTTCTCTGAGGTCGGAGGGTCCGGCGCGAGCCATTGAAGAATAAGCGGACAAAGCCTCGGACAATAAGCGACAAAGCCTTGAACAATAAGCGGACAAAGCCTTGAACAATAAGCGCAAAACCCCTTTTCATTCGGAGAAAAATGTGATATACTATAATTTAAGGCAACAACGCATGCTTCGCGGCGCGCGCCCTGACGAAAGATCCTGTCGCGCAATCCGCGCATGGATCACGCGGCATTGCCTTGGATCTGTAAATTTTAAAAAATGCTCAAGAGGTAATTATGAATACAAATGATAAATCCGCTTTTATAGCGATAGTCGGCAAGCCGAATGTCGGCAAAAGCTCTATACTCAACCGCCTGCTCGGTCAGAAGATCGCGATCGTTTCCTCAAAGCCGCAGACGACGCGCAACCGCATTACAGGCGTGCTCACCGACGGCGAGTACCAGATCGTGTTTTTCGATACGCCGGGCTTTCACAAGCCGAAAAATTCACTCGGAAAGTATATGGTGCGCTCCGTCAATGAGTCTGTCGGCGGAGTTGACTGCTGCATGCTCGTGGTCGAGGCGGGAAAGGAGATATCGCCCGCCGACCGCTCGCTTGTCGAGAAATTCAAGGCGATCGGGATGCCTGCGATACTCGCGATAAACAAGATCGACGTACTCAAGGAAAAGGAAGTGCTGATGAGGCAGATCCTGGAATACACCAAGCTCTATGACTTCGAGGCGGTCGTGCCCGTGAGCGCTCAGGACGGCAGCGGCATGGACGAGCTTCTCGGGGAGCTGAAAAAGCAGGCGAGCGAGGGCGGACACTTCTTTGACGACGATACCCTCACCGACCAGCCGGAGCGAGTTATCGTTTCGGAGATAATCCGCGAGAAGATCCTGCGCCTCTGCGACAAGGAGATCCCCCACGGAACCGCCGTGCTTATCGAAAAAATGAAGACCCGCGACAACGGCATCCTCGACATCGACGCGACTATCTTCTGCGAGCGCGACACTCACAAGCGCATAATAATCGGAAAAAACGGCGCGATGCTCAAGAAGATCAGCTCCTACGCCAGACAGGATATCGAGCGCTTTTTCGATTGCAGGGTGTTTTTGCAGACCTGGGTAAAGGTCAAGGAGGACTGGCGCAACCGCGCACAGCTCCTGCAGAATTTCGGCTACGACGAAAAGAATTTCGACTGATAATTTGTGCCAATGATTTCCGGCAATAAAACGCTTTCATCGAATAAGACTATTCGTGGAGGTGTTACTACGGACGAGTGGTATATGTGGCAGGTGTTTTTTCAGACGGGCAGCGTGCTCGATTACCTGCGCTACAAAAGTATTCAGGACTCAAAGCGTATTGAGCCCAATGCCGTGAACGTGGAGGAAGGCGATGAAATTTCAAACCGATGGGCTGATACTCCGGGAAATGAGTATCGGTGAGAGCGACAGGCTCCTTTATATCCTCACCGGCTCCGACGGCGTGATAAAGGCGTTCGCCAAGGGCGCGAAGAGCATAAAAAGCGGGAAATGCGCGCCGACCTCGCTGCTCTCTTATTCGCGCCTGACCGTCTACAAGACCCGCGACAGCTTCAATATCGGCGACGCGCGCAGTCTGAGGATCTTTTCAAGGCTCAGGAGCGACGTGAGAAAGATGTGCCTCGCGCAGTATTTCTGCGAGCTTGCCATGACGGTATGCCCGAGGGAGGCTCCCGCGGAGAAGCAGCTAAGGCTCATCCTCAATTCCCTCTATCTGCTGTCGGAGTCAAAGCGCGACGAAAGACTTATCAAGGCTTGCCTCGAGATGAGGCTGACCGCCATGGCGGGCTATACGCCCGACCTGCTGATGTGCGGGAGCTGCGGAGCTTATACCGCGCCGACGATGTTTTTTGTCCCCGCGAGCGGACGGCTCGAGTGCGCCGACTGCGGGGGAGCGCGGAATAAGGGCGCGGTCCCTCTCGGAGCGGCGGCGCTGACGGCGCTTCGCCACACCGTTTATGCTGACGACGACAGGCTTTTTTCCTTCTCTCTCACGGACGAGGGCTTGGACGCCCTCAATACCGCGAGCGAGAGTTACATAAAATACAGATTTGAAAAGGATTTTAAAACGCTCGCCTTCTATAAGACGGTCGCGGGCTAGCGCTTAATGCCGCTCACAGAAAACAAAACCTTGAAATCAAAACTCATTTTTAATAGGGAAAAGATGAACAGACATCCATGAACATTTCACAGAGAACAAAGCTTTAAATCACAACTCATTTTTTATAGGGAACACATGAACAGACATCCATGAACATTTCACAGAAAACAAAGATTTGAATTCAAAACACATTTAATAATAGGGAACACATGAATAGACACTTTAAAACACTTGAACTTGATAAGATACTTGAAAGGTTAGCGGCGCTTACTTCTGTTGACGACGCAAAGGAGCTTGCGCTCTCGCTGGAGCCGCAGCTCGACTTGGAAAAGGCAAGACTGCTTTTGCGGCAGACCGACGACGCGGTCGCGCTGAGCGGTCGCTTCGGCGCGCCCTCCTTCGGCGGCGCGGTAAACTGCGCCGGAAGCCTTAGGCGCGCACAGGCGGGCGGCTGCCTCTCAACGACCGAGCTTCTCAGGATCGCCCGCACAATGCACGTCATAAGGACGGTCAGGGAATGGCATTCGCGCTGCGCCTCGGTCGAAACCACTCTCGACGGCTATTTCAGCGCCCTGATTTCAAATAAATTTCTCGAGGAGAAAATAAACTCCGCGATACTCAGCGAGGACGAAATCTCTGACAAGGCGAGCCCCGCGCTGTCGGATATCAGGAGAAGGATACGCACCGCCTCGTCAAAGGCAAGAGAGGCGCTGGATAAGATAATCCACAGCTCAAAGTACATAAAATTCCTTCAGGAAACTATAATCACTCAGCGCGACGGCAGATATGTCGTGCCGGTGCGCAGCGAGTGCAGAAATAACGTCCCGGGTCTGGTCCACGACACCTCCGCGAGCGGTCAGACCGTTTTTATCGAGCCGATGGGCGTTGTCCAGGCAAATAACGATATTAAGCTGCTGAGGGCGAAGGAGGACGAGGAGATCGAGAGGATACTCTTCGAGCTTTCAGCCGACGCGGGCGAATTCGCTGACAGCATAATCCGCAGCTATTCCCGGCTCGCGGAGCTGAATCTGATCTTCGCCAAGGCGGAGCTTGCCTATTCGATGAGGGCGAGCCTTCCCAAGCTCAACGACAGCGGAGTGATCGATTTGAAACAGGCGCGGCACCCGCTTATCCCAAAGGAAAAGGTCGTGCCCGTGGATATCACCCTCGGCGGAGCCTTCGATACGCTTGTGATAACGGGTCCGAATACGGGCGGCAAGACCGTGACCCTGAAAACCCTCGGGCTTTTTACCCTCATGGCGATGTGCGGTCTGCTGCTGCCCTGCGCGGATAACAGCGAGCTGAGCGTGTTCCGCAGGGTTTTGGTCGATATCGGCGACGAGCAGAGCATCGAGCAGTCGCTTTCGACCTTCTCCGCTCACATCACGAATATTATTCAGATATTGAAGCTCGCGAACGCCGGCTCTCTCTGCCTGATCGACGAGCTCGGCGCGGGCACCGACCCGGTCGAGGGCGCGGCGCTGGCAATAGCTATCCTCGAAAAGCTCAGGAGCAGACGCGCGAAGATCGCCTCTACCACCCATTACGCGGAGCTCAAGGAATTCGCTCTGCGCACCGAGGGAGTTGAGAACGGCTGCTGCGAGTTCGACGTAGCGACCCTGCGCCCCACCTACCGACTGCTGATAGGCGTCCCGGGAAAGAGCAACGCCTTCGCTATCTCAAAGCGCCTTGGAATGGAGGACGATATCGTGGAGCGCGCCCGCGAGCTCGTTTCACGCGAGAGCAGGCAGTTTGAGGATGTTGTCGAAAAGCTGGAAAAGCGCCGTCAGAGCCTGGAAAAGCAGGTCGAGAACGCGAACCGCCTCACCGCGAAGGCGAATACGGAGAAGCAGAAGGCGGAGAACGAGCTGCGCCGCGCCAAGGCGGACGCCGAGCGCGAGATAGAGCGCGCGAAGCAGGAGGCGCAGAGGATAGTTTCGCGAACCAGGGCGCAGGCTGACGCGCTGGTTGAGGAGCTTGAAAAAGCCAGAAGGGAGAAGGAGCTTTCGGCGGAGGGACGCACGAAGCTGCGCCGCGATATAGACCGCATGGAGGCTCACGCCGACCCGGTAAAGATAAAGAATACCCCCGCCGAGGAGTACAAGCTGCCGCGCCCGCTCAAGGTCGGCGACGAGGTGCTGATTTTTGATATAGACAAAAACGCGACGGTGCTTGCGCCGCCGAATAAAGAGGGCATGGTGCTGGTTCAGGCGGGAATAATAAAGACCCGCGTGGATATCAAAAACCTCCGCCTGCTCAAGTCACAGATAAAGCCAAAGGCAACTCAGTTCCCCGCAACGCGCAATGTGCCCTCGCGCGTGGACGTCCGTCCCGAAACCGAGATCGACGTGCGCGGCGAAACAGGGTATTCGGCTGTTAATATAGTCGATAAGGCTATCGACAATGCAGTGCTTTCGGGGATCTCAAAGCTTACGATAATCCACGGAAAGGGCACTGGCGTGCTCAGGAGGGAGATAAATCAGTATCTCCGCTCGAACAAGAACGTAAAATCCCACCGCCTCGGCGCCTTCGGAGAGGGCGAGGACGGAGTCACGATAGTGGAGCTGAAATAAAGGCACCGCGCGCTTGGATCGCGCGGTATCGCCTTAAGGCAGGCTCAATAATATTTGGAGGAAACGGAATCCATGAAAAAACAGTTTCTTGACAGCGGCAGGATAGTCGGAACTCACGGAATAAAGGGCGAGGTCAGGATCGAGCAGTGGTGCGATTCTCCCGCGTTTCTGGCGGCATTTAAAAAGCTCTATCTGGACGACAGGGGAGAACGCGCGATAGAGGTCAGCTCGCGCCCGCACAAGAATATAACGCTCTGCAAAATAAAGGGCGTCGATACCATCGAGGACGCCGAGAGGCTCAGGGGAAAGGTCGTCTATATCGACCGCGACGACGTAAAGCTCGGCGAGGGCGTGCACTTTGTTCAGGATCTGATCGGGCTGGAGGTTCGCGACTGCGACACAGGCGAGGCTTACGGCGAGATATCCGACGTGCTCCGCACAGGCGCTAACGACGTTTACGAGATCAAAAGGGACGGAAAAACCTATCTCGCGCCCGTGATCGACGAGGTTATAACCGAAATAAACACGGACGGCGGATATGTTCTGATGCGTCCCATGAAAGGAATATTTGACGATGAGGATTGATATAATCACCCTCTTTCCCGAGATGTTCGTCCCTGTGCTGGGCGACAGCATAATCGGGCGCGCCCAAAGCAGCGGCGCGGTCGAGATCAATACCCACCAGCTTCGCGACTTTGCCTTTGACAAGCACCGCAGGGTGGACGATACCCCTTACGGCGGCGGCATGGGGATGCTCATGAAGGCTGAGCCGATAGCGCTCTGCTTTGAGCATATCTGCGAGGAGGTCGGAAAAAGACCGCACTTCATCTATATGAGCCCCCAGGGAAAGACGCTTAACCAAGGGAGGCTCAAGGAGCTCGCTCAGCTCGACAATATCTGCGTGCTCTGCGGTCACTATGAGGGCGTGGACCAGCGGCTGCTCGACAGCTTCATCGACGAGGAGATCTCGATAGGCGACTACGTCCTCACCGGCGGCGAGATACCCGCGATGGTCTTTACGGACGCGCTCTGCCGCATGGTGCCCGGAGTCCTCACAAGCAACGAGTGCTTTATGGAGGAAAGCCATTACAACGGGCTCCTCGAATATCCCCAGTACACAAAGCCCGCCGAGTGGCGCGGCATGGAGGTCCCCGAGGTGCTTCTAAGCGGTCACCACGCGAATATAGAGCGCTGGCGCCGCGAAAAGGCGATAGAGGTCACGAAAGCCAAGCGTCCCGATTTATCGGAAGGCTCTGCCGCAAACGAGCCTTCTGTTTAAACCGCACCAAAAAACTTGCCCGAAAATGTCAGGGGGCTGTCGCAAAGAACTACCGATATAATTACAATTTGTAATTATGCACAATAAAACGCCCCAAAATTCTACATCGGGTGAGTATTAATACGAATTTTTTTTACCGTATTGACCTTGCAAAAAAAATGGATTATAATATCTGTAACCGAAAAACAAGTATGCTCAGTTAAAGCATAGTATCTTAACAGAGAAGAGGGTAATCAGACATGTATGTTAAGGAAGTATTAGTTCAGAATAAGGCAGGTCTGCATGCGCGTCCCGCGACTTTCTTTATTCAGAAAGCAAACGAGTACAAGGCTACAATATGGGTGGAAAAAGAAGAGCGCCGCGTAAACGCTAAGAGCCTTTTGGGTGTTCTTTCTCTCGGCATCATCGGCGGAACCACCATTAAGATCATTGCCGACGGTTCCGATGAAACAGACGCCGTCGAGGGTCTTACCGCTCTGGTTGAATCAGGCTTTGCAGAGTAATCATATTTTTTAGGGCGGTTTATCCGCCCCTTTTTTTATCCGAGTATAAATTCATTTAAAGGTTCCCTGAAAAGTATCGGGCGTTATTCCTTCGCCCCGATCCGGAGATAAAATATGAATCCCAAAATGAGTGAGCTTCGCAGGAAGGCGATGGCTCTGCCGCTTTTGCCGGGCGTATATATCATGCACGGCGCAGACAATGAAATAATATACATCGGAAAGGCAAAGGCGCTCAAAAACCGCGTCAGCCAGTATTTCGGCTCTCAGAACAACCACCCCGAAAAGGTTCGGCGCATGGTCGAAAACGTGGATCATTTTGAGTATATAATAACAGACAGCGAATTTGAGGCGCTGATCCTCGAGTGCAGCCTGATAAAGCAGCATACTCCGAAGTACAATATCCTTTTGAAGGACGACAAGGGCTACAGCTATATCAGGGTGAGCCCCGGCGACTGGGGCAAGCTCTCTTACGTTCTCCAAAAGGCTGACGACGGCGCGCGTTACATCGGCCCCTACAAGAGCAGCTACTATGTAAAGAGCGCGGTAGAGGAAGCCAACAAGATTTTTATGCTGCCGACCTGCAGCCGCAGGTTCCCGCAGGACTTCCGCAAGGGCAGACCCTGCCTTAACTATCATATAAAGCAGTGTATGGCGCCCTGCACCGGAAGGGTCAGGCTCGAGGATTACCGCGAAAGCCTTGAGCAGGCGCTGGAATTTTTGAAGGGCGGCTCCTCCGAGTCGATAAAGCGGCTCACCGAGCAGATGGAGGAGGCTGCCGAAAACCTCGAATTTGAGCGCGCGGCGCGCATACGCGACAAGATCGCCGCGGTAAAGCGGATGGGCGACAGGCAGAAGGTGGTCGCGAACAAGGTGCTCGATCAGGATGTCATCGCGTCCTTCTCAAACGACGGCAAGACCTGCTTTCAGGTTTTCCGCTTCGAGGGCGGAAGGCTGTTCGACCGCGAGAGCTTCGTCTTTGACAGCGGAGAGGGCGACAGCGACACCGAGGAATTTCTGATAAGCTACTACACCCTGCGGCAAAATATCCCCAAAAATATCGCGCTCGACCGCATGCCCGAAGCCCTTGAGGATATCAGCCGGTGGCTTGGCGAGAGGCGCGGCGGCAAGGTGAACATAACCGTCCCGCAGCGCGGGGAGCAGGCGCGGCTCGTGAGCATGTGCCGCTCAAACGCGGCGGAGGAGCTTGCCCAGCAAAAGGGAGCCACCGTGCGCGAGTTCAGCGTGCTCGAGGAGCTCAGGGAGGTGCTGGGGCTTGAGAAGCTCCCGGAATATATCGAGTGCTACGATATCTCCAACCTCGCGGGCACCGAAAACGTCGCGGGCATGGTGACCTACAAAAACGGAAAGCCGCTGAAATCTGCCTACCGCAAATTCAAGATCAAGGGCTTTGAGGGACAGGACGACTACGCTTCCATGGCAGAGGTGCTGACCCGCCGCTTTGAGGAATACTTCAAGGCGGAAAATGACGGCGAGGGCTTTGGCAGACTGCCGGATCTTATCCTGCTCGACGGCGGCAAAGGACAGGTCGCCGCGGTGAGGGAGGTTTTTGAGCGCATGGGGATAAGCGTCCCGCTCTACGGGCTTGTTAAGGACGACAAGCACCGCACCCGCGCGATAACCGGCGACGGCGGAGAGATAGCGATAAGCTCCCGCAGAAAGCTCTTTGCCTTTTTGAGCAAAATGCAGGACGAGGTCCACCGCTTCGCGATAGGCTATCACCACTCCAGACGCAGGAGCGCGACCTTTAAAAGCTCGCTTACGAATATCGACGGAATAGGCGAGGTCAGGGCGAAATCGCTCTTAAAATATTTTCGCACGATAGACAACATCTCAAAGGCTGATCTTGAGGAGCTAGAAGCCGCTCCCGGCATGACAAAGGACAGCGCTCTCTCCGTATACAGATACTTTCACGGAGAATAGGATGACAAAATCCGAAAATTTTTTGTAAATTTGAGTTGTAAATTGATAAAAAACATGATATACTATTCATATTAGTGTGAAGGAATGAAAATATGCGCGTAATAACAGGTTTGGCAAGAGGCAGAAGGCTTGAGGCTCTTGAGGGCGAGGACGTCCGTCCCACCACTGACAGGGTCAAGGAGGCTGTTTTCTCGATAGTTCAGTTCGAGCTTGAGGGCAGACGGTTCCTCGATCTTTTCGCCGGCTCGGGACAAATGGGGATCGAGGCTCTCAGCCGTGGCGCGGCTTCGGCTGTTTTTGTCGACAATTCAAAGAAATCGCTGGAGATCACCCGGCGCAACCTCAAAACGACCGGTCTTGAGAGCCGCGCGAGGCTTGTTCACGCGGATTATTACAGCTTCCTGTCGATGAATTCAGAGCGCTTTGACGTCGCCTTCATCGACCCGCCCTACAAAACGGGGCTGCTCCAAAAGGCGCTCGAGCGCGTCTGCGCCTGCATGAAGGATACGGGCGTGATAATCGCCGAGCACCCGCGCGACGACGAAATTCTTGAGGAATACGGCAATTTTGCTCTTGACAGACAGTATCGCTATGGTAAAATAAATATAAGCACATTCAGACATAAGGATTTTTTGACATGAAAAAAACTGTAATCTGCCCGGGCAGCTTCGACCCCGTGACTCTCGGACATCTGGATATCATCACCCGCGCCTCGAGGATGTTCGACAAGGTCAAGGTCGCGGTGCTGATAAACTCCGCCAAAACTCCCTGCTTCTCGATCGAGGAGAGGATGGAGCTTTTACGAGAGGCGACGCGCGGACTTGAAAATGTTGAAATAGTCAGCTTTGAGGGCCTGCTCGCGAACTATTGCAGAGAGCAGAAGGTCCACGCGATAGTAAAGGGTCTGCGCGCGGTCTCGGACTTTGAATATGAGTTCCAGATGGCGATAACCAACAAAAAGCTCAACCCCGAGCTTGAAACCATCTTTCTCACGGCTGATTCGGACTCGATGTATCTGAGCTCGAGCATGGTGCGCGAGATAGGAAGGATGGGCGGCGATATCCGCAATTTTGTCCCCGCCTGCGTCCACGACCGCATTGTGAGTCGCTTAAAAAGCTTATAATGCTTAAAAAGCTTATAATTAAGATATTTACATATTATTCATAAGGTATTAAGGAGTGGAAAAAACATGAAAGTTGATGATTTAATTTTACAGCTTCAGGATCTTATCGGCAATGCCAAGGGCGTACCCCTTTCCGGCGGAAAGGTCATGGTAAACAGCGACGAGGCGTTTGATATTATTGAGCAGATCCAGGACGCGATGCCCGCGGAGGTCCGCCAGGCGAAAAACATCGTTGCCGACAGAAAGCAGATCATTGCCGAGGCTAACCGCGAGGCGGAAAATATCATCCGCGCCGCCGAGGAGCGCAAGAAGGTCATGCTCAACCAGAACGAGCTTGTCCGCGAGGCTCAGGCTAAGGCAAAGGAGATCGTTGACGACGCGAAGGCGAAGTCCGCGGAGGTCAGGAAGGCTGCCAACGTATATGTTGACGGCATCATGAAGCGCGCGGAGGAGAGCCTTTCAACTCAGCTCGGCGAGATCAAAAAGACCCGCGCGAATATCTCCAATTCGCAGAAGCAGGGAAAGTGATCCCGTTCCGCCGTTGAGCGAAAACAGGCGGCTTTTCCGGCTCGTTCAAAGCAATACCGCAAAGCAATAATTCAAGCGCCCGGCTTTTGACCGGGCGCTTTTTTGCTGTTTATTCATTTATGATCCGAAAATGCTTCGCCGCCGGCGTCATTTTATCAGCTTGGCGATTATTTTCTGGATATCGGTCACGTCCGAAATGTTGATCTTTCCGTCGTGATCGACGTCGGCAGCCTTCTTTTGCGAGTAATCAAGCTCGGTGAGCTTAGCGGCGTATTTCTGTACCGTGGTCGCGTCCGTGATATCCACCTTGCCATCGTTGTTGACGTCTGCTCTCAGGTATTCTCTGATATTGACCGCCTTTATGACAAAGGTGGCGCCGAGCTCGTCGCCGTCCTCGCGGTAGCGGTCGAGCAGATCAGTCACGGCTCCGTTTTCGATGATAAAGCTCTGACCGTTCTCCGACTCGTTTACAAAGACGTAATTCGGCTCCTCGACCGAGCTGTCGTTATTTGTGAGCCATTCGCCGATCCCTACAGAGGCGGCTTTGCCCTCGGGCGCGGTGATCCTTACGGCTATAGCGTACTTGCCGCCCTCGGGGACGAAGTCCGCGACGTCGGCGCAGTGATAGCCCTCGTAGTCGATAACGCCTTCCGCGAGCACGGTCCCGTGCTCAAGATCGCCGTCGGGTACGCCGTCGGAAACAGGCAGGCAATAGATCGTGTAGCTTCCTCCGATGCACTTGCTCTCAAAGGTGACGCGGTCGATCATGGAGTGTTCCGTATCCGCGTCCAGGACGTTTATGAAGGTAAGCTCGTTCTCCGCGGAGTAGTTCTCGTCAAATTCGTAGGTGGCGCCGTAGATCTCGTTCTGGTTGAGGCTTACGCTCTCGTCGAGAGTCATCACCTCCGAGAAGGTGAAGGCGGGCTCGAAGATCTCCGAAAAGAGGTATTTGTCGTAATAGCTCATCCAGAAGTAACCCTCGATATTATCGCCGGTGCCCCAGCTGTTTTTGATCAGCCACGCGCCGTTGTCGCGTGGAGTGCGCTTGAAGCTCTCCTTGGGATAATTATCGTCCCAGCCGACAACCTCGATAGCGTGTCCGACTCCGGAGGACGCGGCGTTCTCGGGGAAATGGTAATTGCTGCGGTCGGAATTGAAGTAAGCCGAGTTGTTGCGGTAGGACGCGAAGACCCCGCCGTTTTCATATATCGCGCGCTTGATCGAGTCGGGATCGTTCTTTTTGAGATACCGCGCCGATACCGCGCCGTAGCGCACTGGAGAAGCGGGCGTCTGATCTCCGTAGACGATACCGCCCTCGGGCATGACAAAGTCGCTGTTGAGCACGCCGCCCTGCCATGACATGACGTAGCCTATCCCCGTGACCGAGTAGGCGGCTTCGCTCGTATCCCTGATCCAGCCCTTTTGATTTGAGCGCGTTATCGCCCAGTAGTTCAGGTGATCGACCGACATATCGACGTCCGTATAGCCGTCGTGAAGGAGCTTTGACTCGAGCGTTCCGAGGGTCGCGTATATCCAGCAGACCGAGCCGAACTGATTTTTTACCGAGGTGGTGTAGCCCATATCGCGCGAGCTGTAGCTTTCGGGCAGCTCGCCGTCGCCTTCTGCAGCCGCAGCTCCGAGCGTGGAGGTGAGCAGGATCGCGGCAGCCGCAGCCGCGGACGCCGCCTTGACGAATAATGATCTTTTCATATAAATATACCTCGCAGCAGTTTATTTCTTCTGAAGAATTTTATTTGGGGGGAGGCGCCGGAAAAGACGCTTGAAATGATCCGAAAACCATCCCAACGCGCAACGCCTAAGAGTTTTTAATAAAAAATAGTATATCACATAAAAACAGCCTTGTAAAGAATAAAAAAGCGGATGGAAGAAAGAATAATAACCGAAGGGAGCTGGTTTGTTGCGCCTTAGAACGGATCTGGCTGTCGAGGCGAGAGAGCTTGCGGGCGACAGGATAAGCGGCGTTGATTACAGGGAATACAGCCGAAGCGGGTTGAAGGTGTCGCGTCTTTGCGTAAAGAGCGAGAGCGCGCGCCGCAGGCTGAGCAAGGAGCAGGGAACATATATTACGATAGAGCTGCCCTCGCTCACCGATAATTTTTCGCGCACCGACGAGAGATTGAAGATCATCGGAGAGGAGATACGCGGGCTTCTTCCGGTGAACGGGATGCTGCTGGTCGCGGGACTCGGGAACGAGGAAATAACTCCCGACGCCCTGGGACCCAGAACCGCCTCGAGGGTGCTGGCTACCCGACATATCAGGGGAGAGCTTGCCCGCGCCTCGGGACTCGACCGCCTGCGCCCGGTAGCCGTGCTCTCGACCGGGGTGACGGGTCAGACCGGCATCGAGACCGGAGAATATATCTCGAGCATCGTAAAGAGGATCCGTCCAGCCGCCGTGGTCGCGGTCGACGCGCTCGCCTCGCGCAGGCTCGAGAGACTCGGAACGACCCTGCAAATCAGCGATACGGGGATCTCTCCCGGCGCGGGAGTCGGGAACCACCGCGTAAAAATCAACAGCGAGACCCTCGGAGTGCCCGTCATAGCGGTTGGAGTCCCCACGGTTGTCGATCTCCGCACCTTTGCCGCCGACCTTTTGGACAGCGGACTGAGGGACGACGAGAGCAGACTGGTATCGACAGCGGATAGACCTGTGATTATTCCCCGCGAGATCGATCTGCTTATCGACCGCGCCTCCAGGCTTCTGGCGTTTTCCCTGAACGCCGCTTTCCACGATAGGTTCGATCTCGAGGAGCTGGCGCAATTGATGTGATTTTCGCAAATACTTCGCCGCCCTGCTGCATATATTTAGAAGTAAAGCAGGTGGTAATTTGAAAATCAAGGGAAGAATCATCGGAATTCTAAAAGTATTGCTTGCAGTTGTGTTGGTGCTTACCGCAGGCTTCTGCGTTTCAAGGAGATTGCCGGAGTGCTTTGCCTCTCGCGACGGCGCGGCTCTGGCTGCAGCCGCTTTTACCCTCACCGACGGAAGCTACCGCCTTGAGGCGGGAGAGGAGCAGGCGACCACAGCTCCCGAGCCGGAGGAGGATACGCGTGTCAGCCGCCGAAAGACCGCCGTTCCCGCGAGCGAGATCACCTCGGGCGTCCGCGACAAGAGCGGCTACTACGATTCCTCGGCGGATCATACCGGCGAGCGGGAGATCGCCGTCGAGGAGCGAAACATAAGCGGTGACGGCACACTTGTCGGCGGCGCGTACATCAAAAACCGAACGGGAATAGCTTTTGACTTTGAGTCGTACTTAAGCGAGCCCCTGAGCTTTTCTGTCGGCAAGGGGGGAGCCGAGCCGCAGGTGCTGATTTATCATACTCACACCGGAGAGGGCTATCTTGACGCGGACGTTGACAAATGCTTTGAGAGCTACTATTCGCATACCTATAATAATGATTTTAATGTCGTAGCCGTCGGCGAGGCGATAAAGCGCTCCCTCGAGGAAAACGGGATCGCGGCGCTCCACGACCCGACGGTTCATGATTCGACCTACAGCGGCTCCTACTACCGCAGCGCGGAGACCGCCTCCGCGGATATGGCGGACTATCCCTCGATAAAGATCGTGCTGGATATCCACCGGGACGCGATCGGCACCGACGACTGCAAGACCAAGCCCGTATTTGAGTATGAGGGCAGAAAGGGCGCGCAGATCATGATCCTCTCGGGCTGCGATTACTACGGGGAGATGGATTTCCCCGATTGGGAAAAGAACCTGTCTCTCGCTCTAAAGCTCCAGACCACCGCCGAAAGGCTGTACCCCGGGATGACCAGACCCCTGAGCTTTGATTATTTTTCATACAACGAGCCGCTTTGCGACGGCTCTCTGCTCATAGAGATAGGCTCAGAGGCAAATTCGATCGACGAGGCGGAATATACCGGCGAGCTGCTCGGAAAAGCCATCGCGGAGGCGACGAAGGATAATGAATAACGAATAAAGAATAATGAATAATTAATGATAATTTCAGTCAATTGTGATATGCCGCTTTGCTTAACAGTGCTAGCCGATGCTTCCTTTGCTCCTGCCGGCAAAAAATCTTTTAAAGTACTTGATTTACCGCCATGAATTTGATATAATATTCTAAATCCGCCATTTTTCACCTGTAACGGAGTAAATATGGAGCGAAAAGATGAAAAGTAAAAAATTATCCCTAAAAGCGGCGGCGCTGCTGTTCGGCTTGCTTTTGGCGGTCTTTGGGGCGACAGGAGCTTTTACGGCATTTGCCGAGGAAGGCGCCGAATCCGAGGAGCAATCGTCATATTTCGAGGAGGTCTCGGATACCGTGCCCGAGGAGCTGCCGACCGAGCCGCAGACGGAATATATCGAGCCGGAGACCGAGCGGCCTGAAACCGAGCCTGTCCAAACGGAACCGCCCGTTCAGACCGAGCCTGTCGAGACCGAGCCGGTTCAGACCGAGGCGGCGACGGAGTACGGAGGCTACGTCGAGCCGGAGCCGGAGCCGACATATTTTGAGCCGCCCACGGTGCCTAAGACCGTCAGCGAAAAGACCTACAGCACAAACTACCTCGCGGGCATTGTTTCGTGGTGCTGCGTCGGCGTAGGCTTGACAGTTGTTCTCGCGGCGCTGATAAGCACGAAGGCGAGCGGCAGAAGAGCGTCATGAATGAAATAAAAATTGGAGGCGTAAGACTCGGCTCGCGCGCCCTTCTCGCGCCTATGGCGGGAGTCAGCGACCGCGCCTACCGAGAGCTTTGCGTCCGTTTCGGCGCGGGCTACTGCGTCAGCGAGATGGTCAGCTCAAAGGCTCTTTCTTTCAACAGCAAAAAGAGCGAGGAGCTTATGACCGTTTCCGACAGCGAGCGCCCCTGCGCCGTCCAGATATTCGGGGACGATCCCGCCTGCATGGCGGACGCCGCGCGGAGGGCTATGGAAAACCGCCCCGACATCATCGACATAAATATGGGCTGTCCCGCCCCGAAGATAAGCGGTAACGGAAGCGGCTGCGCGCTCATGCGCGACCCTAAGCTGTGCGGCAGGATCACCAAAGCGGTGGTCGACGCCGTAAATGTCCCCGTGACCGTCAAGCTCCGCAAGGGCTGGGACGACAAAAGCGTGAACGCGGTCGAGGTCGCCGAGATCTGCGAGGACGCCGGAGCTTCCGCGATCACCGTCCACGGCAGGACGCGTATGCAGTATTACAAGCCTCCCGTCGATTATGAGATCATCCGCCGTGTGCGCGAGGCGGTAAATATACCGGTCATCGCAAACGGAGACATCGACAGCGCGAAAAAAGCGCGCTCCGTGATGGAAATAACAGGCTGCGAGCTGGTGATGATCGGCAGGGCGAGCCTCGGCAACCCCTGGATATTTTCGCAGATCAATTCTTTTTTGGAGGATCCCGGCAAGCCTCTCTATTATCCCTCGACGGAGGACAAGCTCAGGGTCATGCTCGGGCACGTCGGAAAAATGATCGAATACAAGGGCGAGTACGTCGCCGTCAGGCAGGCGAGAAAGCTGGTAGTCGGTTATTTCAGGGGAATGAAGGGAGCCGCCGCGCTGAGAAACGAGGCGTCGCGGATCGAGAGCTTTCGTGATCTGGAACGCTTATGCGAACGGATCCTGTAGGGAAGGGTTAAATCCTTTTCTGCACTATCGAGCGCTTTGGGGATCTGGAACGCTTATGCGAACGGATCCTGTAGGGAAGGGTTAAATCCTTTTCTGCATTTAAAATATAGTTGGTATAAATAAGCAAAATTAAAGGAAAGAAAAATTCAAGCAAAGAAAGGGAAAAAGGAAATGAGTGAATTAACAAACATCGCCGCGCTGGAGTATCTTATGGAGTACGACCCCTCGGTTGGCGAAGCCATGAACGCCGAGCTTAAAAGACAGCGCCGCAATCTTGAGCTGATCGCCAGCGAGAATATCGTAAGTCCCGCGGTAATGGCGGCTATGGGAAGCCACCTCACCAACAAGTACGCGGAGGGCTATCCCGGAAAGCGCTACTACGGCGGCTGCGAGTGCGTTGACGTCGTTGAGGAGATCGCGCGTCAGCGCGCCTGCGAGCTCTTCGGAGCCGAGCACGCGAACGTCCAGCCCCATTCGGGAGCACAGGCTAACACCGCCGTATATTTTGCCATGCTCGAGCCGGGCGATACCGTAATGGGCATGAATCTCAACGAGGGCGGACACCTCACCCACGGCTCACCCGTCAATATCTCCGGAAAATACTTCAACTTCGTGCCCTACGGCGTTGACAGCGAGACCCACCGCATCGACTACGACAAGGTCATGGAGCTCGCAAAGGAGTGCAAGCCCAAAATGATCGTCGCGGGCGCCTCGGCATATCCCAGGATCATCGACTTCCCGAAGCTCAGGGAGATCGCGGACGAGGTAGGAGCTTATCTGATGGTGGATATGGCTCATATCGCGGGTCTTGTCGCGGCGGGCGTACATCCCAACCCCGTGCCCTACTGCGAATTTGTTACCACCACCACCCACAAGACCCTGCGCGGTCCCAGAGGCGGAATGATCCTCTGCCGCGAGGAGTTCGCCAAGCAGATCGACAAAGCGATCTTCCCCGGAACCCAGGGCGGTCCCCTCATGCACACCATCGCGGCTAAGGCTGTCTGCTTCGGCGAGGCTCTCAAGCCCGAGTTCAAGGAGTACGGCGCAAAGGTCGTTTCCAACTGCAAGGCGCTTGCCGAGGGACTTCTCAAGCGCGGCTGCAAGCTCGTTTCGGGCGGCACCGACAACCATGTTATGCTGCTTGACCTCCGCGATACCGACGTGACGGGCAAGGAGCTTGAGGCTCGTCTTGACGACTGCTACATCACCGTAAACAAGAATACTATCCCCGGAGAGCCCCGTTCTCCGTTCGTGACCAGCGGCGTGCGCATCGGCACCGCGGCTGTCACCACAAGAGGACTCAACGAGGAGGATATGGATCTCATCGCCGAGTACATCACCCTTGTTCTCAACGACTATGACGCGAACAAAGACAAGGTAAGAGCGGGCGTTGAGGCTCTCTGCAAGAAATACCCCCTCTACGAATAATTCTGATAAAGAAATTAAGCCTAAAGCAAGGGAGCGGCATCACCGCCGTTCCCGCTTTTTTGACCGATAAATCGAACAAACGATTGGTATTGTGCCGATAATAAGCAGAAAAACAACGCGCGGCGATCCCCTTGCCGCGCTGCCAGCAACGGAGAAAACTATGAACAGCAAGCCTTTAGCGGATCGTTTCAGACCGAGAACGATCGACGATATCGTAGGGCAGAGGCATCTGCTCGCCGAGGGCAAGCCTCTGCGAAAAATCATCGAGAGCGGCGAGGTGCCCAACCTCATCTTCTACGGACCCTCGGGAGTCGGAAAGACCACCCTTGCCACTTATATCGCCAACAAAACGAACAAGACCCTCAAAAAGCTCAACGGCACAACCGCCTCCACCGCGGACATCAAGGAGATCGTCGCGGGCATCAACACCTTTGAGGGCATGAACGGGATCCTGCTCTATCTCGACGAGATCCAGTACTTCAACAAGAAGCAGCAGCAGACCCTGCTCGAGTTCATCGAGAACGGAAGCATAACGCTCATAGCCTCTACCACCGAGAATCCGTATTTTTATGTTTACGGCGCGATCCTGAGCCGCTCGACGGTATTCGAGTTCAAGCCGGTCGAGCCGAGCGAGGTCGAGCCGGCGGTGGAGCGCGCCGCGAGGCTGCTCTCGGAGGAGCAGGGGATAAGGCTCGAGCTTTCGCCTGAGTGCGTCCGGCGCATCGCGACCGGCTGCGGCGGAGACGTCCGCAAGGCGATGAACGCCGTGGAGCTTTCGGCGATTGCCACCGACGAGGAGGACGGAGTGAAGCGCGTTTCGCTCGAGACCGTCGATCAGCTTGTCCAGAAGAGCGCCGTGCGCTACGACAAGGACGGCGACGAGCACTACGATCTGCTCTCGGCTTATCAGAAAAGCATGCGCGGCAGCGATCCCAACGCCGCGATCCACTATCTCGGAAGACTGCTCGAGGCGGGCGACCTGCCCGGAGCCTGCCGAAGGCTGATGGTCTGCGCCTGCGAGGACGTGGGGCTGGCTTATCCCCAGCTCATCCCGATCGTGAAGTCCTGCGTCGATATCGCTAACGCCGTCGGACTGCCCGAGGCGAGGATCCCGCTTGCCGACGCGGTGATAATGGTTTGCAGCGCGCCGAAGTCGAATTCGGCTTACCTCGCGATAGATTCGGCGCTCTCCGACATCAGGAGCGGCAAATACGGACCTGTCCCGCGCAACCTCCAAAACAAGCATTACGACGGAGCCGATAACCCCAACAAGGGTCAGTTCTACGTCTATCCGCACGATTTTCCGAATCACTATACGCCGCAGCAATATTTGCCCGACGCGATAAAAAACAGGGAGTACTACAGGTTCGGCGACAACAAGTCCGAGCAGGCGTACAAGGTGTACTGGGACAGGCTAAAGGGCGGGAGCCGTAACTAAGAGCGGGCAGGCTCGCGGCAGATAATCATCAGAGTTTCCCCTTAGTGAAAATAAACAAAAATCAGCAAAAATATTTGGCAGTACAAAATTGCGAATATTCGATTATAGAAAAAAATACGGGTCAATCTATTGTATTATATAGTAGAATAGCTGGAGTAGTATGTGAACGCATATCTACCATGTGAAAAACGTGATTTGGAGGAACATTATTATGGTAAAGAAGCATCAAAAACTCTTATGCCTCGTTCTCTGTCTTGCGCTGATCCTTTCAGCGGTGCTCATGAGCACCGTCAGCGCTTTCGCGGGAGCGGGAGACACGGTTTATCTCAAGGTCAGCGGCTGGTCAACCCCTTACTGCTATATGTGGAACGGTACAGGTGAAACCAAGAATCACGATTTCCCCGGCGAAGCTATGACTAAGGTCTCCGACGGTATATATTCCTATACCCTCAAGGCTTCCTACGCGAACATCATTTTCAGCAACAACGGCTCTCTGCAGACGACGGATATAACTTATCCCGGTCACGGAAAGATCTATGATTACAGCGCGAATTCCTGGGGCGATTACGAGGGCGCTCCCACTCAGCCCGTAGGACAGGACACCACCACGGCGCCCGTCAATCCCGGCAGCGGCACCACCGTATATCTCAAGAATTCCGTCGGCTGGACTCAGCCCAAGTGCTATATGTGGAATTCCAGCTCCGACACCAACATCGGATGGCCGGGCGATAACATGACGAGCGTAGGCGACGACGTCTGGATGTATTCCGCGTCCAAGAGCTTCGCCAACTGCATCTTCAACGGCGGCGGAGACGACACCAAGACCGGTGATCTCACCGCGAGGGACGGCTATATCTTCGATAACAAGACAAATGAGTGGTCGATCTACGACACCAGCGACCTCCAGGTGAGAAGCTTTACCGCGGATCCCCAGACAGGCATCTATCCCGGAACAGAGGTCGAGCTTTCCACGAACGCCGTCAGCAAGACCGGCGCGACCGTAAGCTTCAAGTTCTCCGTGACCAATTCCTCCGGCAATACCACCGTTATCCAGGACTTCGGCGCGGGCAATACCGCTCGCTGGACTCCCACCGCGGTCGGCAGTTACACGATCGTATTTGATTATTCCGACACCGCGGGCAACACCAACTCGCGCGAGCTCGCTCTTACGGTAGATGACGATTCATCGCTCGTTAAGCCCGTTATCAAGAGCATTTCTCCCTCGCCCGCTAACCTGATCAGGCGCAACGCCTCCACCACCGTTACCCTTAACGCGGGCGGCGGCAAGACAGGAACTAACCTGCTCTTCTACAAGTTCGTGATCGAGGATCCCGACGGCGGCAAGAACACCGCGTACTATACCCTCAGCAGCAACTATACCTTTACTCCCACCATCGTAGGCGATTACAAGGTCACTGCGTACGCTCAGGGCTCCGACAACTCGACTGTCAACAAGACCTACACCTATACGGTCACAAACAGCGACATCACCAACCCGCCCACGACTGCCAAGCCTACGGTACCTCAGCTTACGACCGTCAAGCCCACTACCGCGCCAGTAACAACGGTCAAGCCCACCACAAAGCCTGTTGCGACGACCGCAAAGCCCACAACCGCGCCCGTTACCACCAAGCCCGTAGCGACGACCACCAAGGCGACCGTTAAGCCGACCCAGCCCGTATACACCAAGATCCGGGGCGACGCGAACGGTGACGGCAAGGTGAACGTCAAGGATGTAACTTATATGCAGAAGCACATCGCGAAGTATCCCGAGGCGACCTATATCGACCTCGACGTGGTTGATTTTGATATCGACTTCAAGGTTACTATCTCCGACGTGACTATGCTCCAGAAGTACATCAACTCAATCTAATAAATAATAAGGATGGATGAAGATGGCTCAAATAAGGAAGATTTGTGCCATCTTCCTTGCATTAATGATGATTATTTCCGTAACGGTTATTTCCGTCACGGCGGCGACCGGGGGAGAAGGCGAGCTTTCGACAGACCGCACCACTATCATCATTCACGCAAGGCAGGGGCGTATCACAGCTTTACGTTTATTTATGGAATTCACTGCCGACCAACTCCGCGATGTCGCAGTCATATCCGGGTGAGAGGATGACGTCCTCCGGCGAATGGTTCAACCACACGGTCTATGACGTCACAAAGGTCAACGCCCTGATCACCGACGCCGACGGCAAGCAGTACTCAAAGGAGCATAAGCTGACCACCAAGGACGGAGCCGTAACGGAATGGTGGTTCAACAACGGCAGATGGTCAAAGTACAATCCTGACGAGGAGGATCCCGTCAGCAGCGTCGATCTCCGCGAGGACAGCATCTACTTCGTAATGACAACCCGCTTTTACGACGGCGACTCGGGCAACAATGTTCATTGCTGGGATGACAGCCACGCGAACAACCCGGATTCCGACCCGGCGTGGAGGGGCGATTTCAAGGGACTTGCCGAGAAGCTCGATTATATCAAGGCGCTCGGCTTCACCGCCATTTGGGTGACTCCGGTCGTCACAAACGCCTCGGGCTACGACTACCACGGCTACCACGCCATGGATCTGTCAACAGTTGACGCGCGCTATGAGAGCGACGATTTCACCTACGAGGATCTTATCCGCGCCGTTCACAGCAAGGGCATGAAGATCATCCAGGACGTTGTTTTACAGCACACTGGAAACTTCGGCGAGGCTTATCTCTGCGGTCTCTTTGAGAAGGATACCACCAAGGATCTCTCAAACCTCGAGGAGTCGATGATCCCCACCGAGCTGCTGCTCAGCACCTACGGTCTGAATTCAGCGGCTGATTATTGGGCGCAAAACGGCGAGGTCCAGTACGCCCAGCGCCTCAACCTGATGAAGAATACGACCTATCCCGGAAACGTGGGCAACACGACAGGCATAAAGCCCGGTGACGACGACTACGAGCTCACAAAGCTTTCGGACAGCGACACCTACAACGCCGAAAACTACTGGCATTCCGGCTACTGGCAGAGCCCCAACTGGGACGACTGGACGACAAAGTACTGCCAGATCGCGGGCGACTGCGTTGACCTCAACACCGAGAACCCCGCTGTCGCGGAATATGTTGTAGACGCGTATTCAAATTACCTCAATATGGGAGTCGACGCCTTCCGCGTTGACACCGTGCGCCATATCCCCAGACTTTCGCTTAACATGATGTTCAACGATCAGATCTACGCGGCGGCAAGAGCGGCGCACAAGGACGGCTTCTCGATGTTCGGCGAGATCTGCACCCGCTATACTCAGGTCTGGTACAGAGATCACGCCGAGGAATCCGCTCCCTTCTACACCTGGAAGGAAAGCAATCCCAAGTGGGCGTCCTCATGGTCGTTCGGAACCTCCCGCGAGGACATCAACAACAATATGAACCTCACCTTTGATCACTACAAGGAGGAGGACAGCGTCAGCGCTCAGCCCACCTCGAACAACGCCTTCCTCAACGGCATAACCTACCGCACCGTGGATCATTCCAAGGCTTCGGGTCTGAACGCGATCGACTTCACGATGCACAGGATGTTCGGCAGCGCCTCAAGCGCATTCGGAGTAGCAAAATCCTCCGACAAATACTACAACGACGCGACCTATAACGTGATGTATGTCGATTCTCACGACTATGCTCCCGAGCAGCCCGACGAGTTTACCCGCTTCACGGGCGGCGAGGAAACCTGGGCGGAGGATCTCGACCTGATGTTCACCTTCCGCGGCATCCCCTGCGTCTACTACGGCTCTGAGATCGAGTTCAAAAAGGGCGAGCTGATCGACAAGGGCACGCTCATCTCGCTTGAAAACTCGGGACGCGCCTACTACGGCGACAACCTCGAGGGAGATGTCGAGGCGACGGACTTCTCGGTTTACACGGCGAGCGGCAAGGTCGAGGAGACGCTCAACAAGCCGCTCTCGCAGCACCTCATGAAGCTCAACGCCATCAGGCGCGCGATACCGGCTTTGCAGAAGGGTCAGTATACGACAGATTCAAGTTATGTGACCGGAAACATCGCTTATATCCGCCGCTTCACCGAACCCGGCACCGACAGCCTCGCCTGCGTCACGGTTTCAGGCGGCGCGACCTTCAATAATATCCCCAACGGCGTATATATCGACGCGGTAACGGGCGAGAGCAAGACCGTAAGCAACAACACCCTCACGGTCTCCTCGATCGGCAGGGCAAATATGCGCGTATATGTCTGCTGCGCCACGGGCTTCACGGGCATCAGCGGAAAAATCGGCGGCACCACTACCTATCTTAGATGATATTTAAAAACTGCGGCTCCTCCGAAAGTCAGGGGGAGCCGCTGATTAATAAGGAGGAAAAATAAATGGATAAAAACGGTTTCATTGAAGAACTGATGAAGAAAACAGGTCTGAGCAAGTCGGACGGCGAAAAGGTAAATGAGGTGCTTGAGAGCAACAACATCCTCACAGGCGCGGCGAACATCATTCCCCAGATCGCCTCAAAGCTCGGAATCCCCGAGGAGAAGGCAAAGGAGATCTTCGAGAAGGCTAAAGAGATCCTCGGAAGCGGCATCATGGACAAGATCAAATTGCCCTTCGGAAATCAGTAATACCGCTTGACTCCGCGTCAAAAGCCGTGGCAAGCCCGAAAAACAGAATAAAGAGATAAAACAAGCGACGGTTTTGAAAACTGTCGCTTGTTTTGGTGCGCCCGACGGCGCACGTTTCTAAAGGGTGAAAGTCCCGAATCCGCCCGACAGCGGGAAGGATATAGCCGAACACCAAGGGTGTCCGCC
>CACYIC010000021.1 GCA_902774325.1 uncultured Ruminococcus sp. | reverse complement strand
AGTATGTGAAAACTAAGGAAACGCCGTGTACGGAACCGTACGCACGGTGTTGTGAGAGGTCGGGGGATTTTTTTTTTCAAATCCCCCTCCTACTCGATCTTGATTTAAATGAGAGCAATTGGTATAATACTAAATATAATATGGGCGGTGAAAAAATGCATTATTATTCCTTAAACGAATATTTATTAAAAACCTTCGGAGAAAAGGTATACAAAATATCTCTGGACGGCGGCATGACCTGTCCCAACCGCGATGGGACTCTGGGAAACCGCGGCTGTATCTTTTGCAGCAGGGGAGGCTCGGGAGAATTTGCCGCCGGTGCGAGTCTTTCCGTTGCCGAACAGATCGAACAGGCAAAGAAGCTTATAACGCAAAAGACGGACTGCCGAAAATTCATCGCTTATTTTCAGCCCTTCACCAACACCTACGCGCCTGTCGAATATCTTAAAAAGCTTTATCTGGAAGCTATCGCTCCCGAGGAAATCGTCGCTCTTTCTATCGCGACCAGACCCGACTGCCTAGGCAAAGAGGTTTTAGAGCTTCTCGACGAAATCAATAAGCTCAAGCCCGTATGGGTGGAGCTTGGCTTGCAGACCATTCATACCGCGACTGCCGATTATATAAGACGCGGATATGAGCTTCCTGTTTACACCGAAGCTGTAAAAATGCTTCATGAGCTCGGAATAAACGTCATTACTCACGTGATCCTGGGCTTGCCTTTTGAAACCCGCGAAATGATGCTTGAAACTGTTCGCTATGTCGGGAGAACGACCGACGGAATAAAGCTTCAACTGCTTCATGTTCTCGAGAATACCGATTTACTTGATGATTACAGAAAGGGCTTATTCACAACTCTGAGCCTTGAGGAATACGCTGACCTGCTCTGCGACTGCGTTGAGCTTCTGCCGAAAAATGTCGTTATCCACCGCTTAACGGGCGACGGAAGCAAAAAGCTCCTCATTGCTCCTCAATGGAGCGGCGATAAAAAACGTGTTTTGAATACAATAAATAAGGCGTTCAGAGATAGAGATGTCGAACAGGGGAGAGCATGCTGATAATATTTTATTGCTAATTATCTATTGAAATAAAAGCCGGATCGTTGTATAATTATGATAAGTTGAAAATGTAGCAGATGTAGCAGGTAAAATCATTAAACATATAAAAGAGAAATAATATAGAAAACAACATATTTACTTGCTACACCTGCTACACAAGCTGCTTGCGGAATTTTTAAAAATTTTCATATCGCAAGGTCGGCGTGTCGCGGAGAGAAAAGCTTCATCTGAGCACGCGCAATAAAGCGCCACCGGACTGTTTTTACCCGCCTACGGCGGGCACGGTCTCCGTTTGAAACAGCGTCGCGGCTAAAGCCGCTTCCTCGAACTCCCTGTTTCTGCGCTTCCTCGTACTCCCTTCATCCGCCACAGGCGGCGGTCGTACTCGTCACCTTCGAATCCCATCCTTGTTTTTTAATGTTTGCAAAAAAGAAAAGTGAGGTGCTTTTTTACACCTCACCTTTGGCGGAGAGAAGTCCGTTTTGTTTTGGCGGATAACACCTGCCTCGCTTGTGGGGATGTGTTTTTTCTATGGTGCGCATCAACGCTCTCCCTAAAAACAGTCCACCGGACTGTTTTTACCCGCCTGCGGCGGGCACGGTCTCCGTTTGAAACATGGTCGTTCAGCGTCGCGGCTAGCGTCGCGGCTAAAGCCGCTTCCTCGAACTCCCTGTTTCTGCGCTTCCTCGTACTCCCTTCATCCGCCACAGGCGGCGGTCGTACTCGTCACCTTCGATTCCCCTCGCAAAAAAACAAAAGTTTGGCAAAAAAGAAAAGTGAGGTGCTTTCATACACCTCACCTTTGGCGGAGAGAAGGGGATTCGAACCCCTGGTACGGCGATTACCGTACACATGATTTCCAATCATGCTCCTTCGGCCAGCTCGGACATCTCTCCAAACAACGCTGTTTATTATATCAAACTTTATTTTAAAAATCAAGCCCTATTTTGATTTTTTTCCGAAAACTATGAAAAAACTTCTTTCTTTTCTCTTTGCGATAATGGTAATCGCTGTTTTATTCTTACAATATCCCTCTGTAAACGCCTCCGGTATAGTTTCTTTTTCTTTGGCGGGAACCGACGTCAAAACGGGAAAAACAGCAAAGCTGAACATGAACGCCTCATCCGATACGCCGGTTTGCGCGGCTGTTTTTGAATTCAGCTACGACGATTCCCTTTTATCCTTTGAAAAGGTGAGCTGTAAAAGCCCGTCTAAAGCGTTTACCCATGCTTCAAAAGGTTTTGTGCGCGTTGTTTTTGCGGATGAGGGTGGCGCTTCTTCCGAGATGTTCACCATTTGCTTCAAGGCGCTCAGCGCCGGGGACGCGGTCGTTTCCTTTACCGCCTTTGACTGCGCTGACAATAACGCGGAATGGATGTCCATTGGTGAATGCACAAGCTCTCCCGTGCATATTTATCAATCCAAAGCTAATACATATTCAACAAAACCAACTAAGCCCGACAAAACGGATAATACCAAAAGGCCCTTGATTACAAGACCGCCAAAGGTGCGGTCGGTTGTCGAAACAGCCCCGACTTTTGAGGAGGATAGGGAATCGGAGCCGATAGAGCTCAATGAATTGCCCCGGAAAACCAATTTCAAGCCGATTATCGCATGGATAGTGATCGGCGTCTGCTCCTTGCTGTTGATAGGTCTGGCTTTCGTTGCGGGCATCAAGCTCGCCCTTAAACGCTCAAAAACCGAGCCTGATAGCAACAGCGAATTTTGATTTTCGGCTGCGGAAGAAAAAAATTTGAGTATTTATGCAAAAAAACAGCAATTCTCACTTGATTTTTGATATCTCATCTGCTATATTATTAATGCTGAATTTTTTTAGTAAATATTTGAAGGAGAGAAAAAAATGAAAAAGCTTTTATCAATTATCCTTGCGGTCGCTATGCTCTGCTCGGTTGCCGTACTGTTCGGCGCCTGCGGCTCCGACAAAAAAACGATCGCCTCCGTGGATGACCTTCCGGGCGCTGTGATCGGCGTTCAGCTCGGCACCACCGGCGACATCTACGCCTCGGATTACGAGGAGCAGGGCTCCAAGATCGAGCGCTTTAACAAGGGCGCCGACGCTATCGTTGCCCTCACCAGCGGCAAGATCGACTGCGTTATCATCGACAACGAGCCTGCCAAGGCTTTTGTTAACGCTAACGAAGGTCTTAAGATCCTTGACGATCCCTTTGAGGTTGAGGATTACGCCATCTGCATCGCTAAGGAAAACACCGAGCTTCTTGAAAAGTTCAACAAGGCTCTCGCGGAGCTCAAGAAGGACGGCACTATCGACAGCATCATCGCCAATTACATCGGCGACGATACCAAGGGCAAATCCCCCTATACAACTCCCGACGGCACAGAGTATCCCAACGGCGAGCTCCACATGGCAACAAACGCTTTCTTTGAGCCCTATGAGTTCTATGACGGCGACACCGTTGTAGGTATCGACGCAATGGCTGCTCAGGCTATCTGCGACAAGCTCGGCTACAAGCTCGTTATCGACGATATGGACTTTGATTCCATCATTACCGCCGTTCAGTCCGGCAAGGCTGATTTCGGTATGGCGGGCATGACCGTTACCGACGAAAGACTTGAGTCCATCAATTTCACCGATTCTTATACTACAGCCACTCAGGTTATCGTAGTTAAGGAATAATCAATCGTAACTTACGCAGTCGGCGTAGCTGTCGGCTGCGTATCCTTTTGAGGAAGATTATTTATGCAGGGTTTTATAGAAGGCTTGGTAGCAAGCTTCACCAAAACATTTATTACCGATAACCGCTGGCTGCAGCTGCTTAACGGTCTCGGCGTGACGATCATGATCACGATAGTCGCCGCCGCGATAGGTCTTGTGCTCGGCTTCCTGATCGCTATGGTGCGCTCAACATACGAAATGCGCCTTTCCGGAAGAAAGTGCCGCAACGCCGGAGACGTTATCCTGAAGATACTGAATCTTATCTGCAATATCTATATAACGGTTATCCGCGGCACTCCCGTCGTTATCCAGCTCATGATAATGTATTTTATTATCTTCGCGAGCTCACGAAACGGCATCATCGCGGCGTTTTTGTCCTTCGGTCTTAATTCGGGCGCTTATGTCGCGGAGATCTTCCGCTCGGGCATCATGTCTATAGACAGGGGACAGTTTGAGGCAAGCCGCTCTATCGGCTTCAACTACAGCCAAACCATGATTTTTATTATTCTGCCTCAGGCGTTCAAGAATATTCTTCCCGCGCTCGGCAATGAGTTCATCGTTCTCGTAAAGGAAACCTCGGTAGCGGGCTACGTCGCGCTTCAGGACCTCACTTACGTCGGCAATCTGATCCGTTCGCGCACCTACGAGGCGTTTTTCCCTCTGATCACGGTCGCGCTGATCTATCTTATAATCGTTCTGCTTTTGACGTTCCTGCAAAAGAAGCTTGAAAGGAGGCTGCGCAACAGTGACCACTGATAATAACGCTTTGATTTCAGTAAAGAATCTTTGCAAGTCCTTTGACGGCGTCGAGGTATTAAAGGGCGTCAACGCCGAGATCGACAAGGGCGACGTAATGGTTGTTATCGGCGCCTCCGGCTCGGGAAAATCAACCTTTCTGCGCTGCCTGAATCTTCTTGAGGAGCCCACCTCGGGAACCATCCTTTTCGAGGGCGTAGATATCACCGACAAAAATGTAAACATCAATACTCACCGCCAAAAGATGGGAATGGTTTTTCAGCAATTCAACCTGTTTCCGCACATGACCGTGCTCCGCAACCTCACTCTCGGACCCACAAAGCTTCTGGGAATGAGCAGGGAGGAAGCCGAAAAGAAGGCTATGGAGCTTCTTGACAGGGTAGGGCTTGCCGAGAGAGCGGACGCTTATCCCAACCAGCTTTCGGGAGGACAGAAGCAGAGGATCGCGATCGTCCGCGCCCTTGCGATGAATCCCGACGTTATGCTTTTTGACGAGCCCACCTCGGCGCTGGATCCCGAAATGGTCGGCGAGGTGCTGGAGGTCATGAAAAAGCTCGCGAAAGCGGGCATGACAATGGTAGTTGTCACCCACGAAATGGGCTTTGCGCGCGAGGTCGGAACGGATATCGTTTTCGTTGACGACGGCGTGATCGTCGAGCAGGGCAGTCCCGACGAGTTTTTCAACAATCCCAAGAGCCCCAGACTCAGGGATTTTCTTTCAAAAGTTCTGTAATGCCGCTTTGTGCGGTAAAGACGCGCTCGGATCATGTCTGAACGCGTCTTTTAATATTGCATGATAGAATAATAAAATATTTAGTGTTTCGACTTTACAAAATAGCCAAGATATTGTATAATTTATAATAATTATAAATATGTTACGAGGTGTTATGTATGGAACCAAAATACAAGAGAATCCTGCTTAAGCTTTCGGGCGAATCTCTCGCGGGAGAAAAAAAGCACGGAATAGATTTTGACACTGTCATGAAATTCTGCGAGCCCATCAAGAAATGCGTGGACGCGGGAGTACAGGTCGCGATAGTTGTCGGAGGAGGAAACTTCTGGCGCGGAAGAACCTCGGGCGAGATGGATCGCACAAGAGCCGATCACATGGGAATGCTCGCAACAGCCATAAACGCCCTCGGCGTCTGCGATGTTCTGGAGCAGCTCGGTCTTGACGTAAGAGTTCAGACCGCTATCTCAATGCGTCAGGTCGCGGAGCCTTATATCCGCAATAAGGCGTTGAGCCATCTCAACAAGGGCAGAGTAGTCATCTTCGGCTGCGGCACGGGCAACCCCTTCTTCAGCACCGATACCGCCGCCGCGCTGCGCGCTGTCGAGATCGAAGCCGACGTCATCATGAAGGCGACCATGGTTGACGGAGTTTATGACAGCGATCCCAAGACAAACCCCAACGCGAAAAAATTCGACGTTATATCCTATCATGACATCCTCAACAAGGATCTGGCGGTAATGGACAGCACCGCCTCAGCTCTCTGCAAGGACAACAATCTTCCGATCCTTGTTTTCAGCATTGACAATCCCGACAATATATATAAAGCGGTGTGCGGCGAGACTATCGGTACACTGGTTACAAATAAATAAGCTACAGGAGGCATAAGTATGAAAGAGCAGTTAAAAAAGGCAGAAGAGAGGATGGGCAGAAGAATCGACCATCTCTGCACAGAGTATTCCGAAATCAGAGCAGGCAGAGCCAATCCCGCCGTTCTCGACAGGGTAAAGGTCGACTATTACGGAGCTCCGACTCCGATCAATCAGCTCGCGGCTGTTTCTGTCACAGAGGCGAGGACTCTTACGATCCAGCCCTGGGATCTTTCGGTTCTCAGACAGATCGAGAAGGCTATCCAGAAATCCGATATCGGCATCAATCCCATGAACGACGGCAAGATCATCCGCCTTGTATTTCCGCCTCTCACAGAGGACAGACGTAAGGAGATCGTCAAAGACGTTCAGAAGATAGCTGAGGAAACCAAGGTTCAGATCAGAAACGTCAGGCGCGATACCATCGAAAAGCTCAAGGCTATGAAGAAGTCGGGAGAGCTTACCGAGGACGATTTGAAGCAAGCCGAGAAAAAAACTCAGGAGCTTACCGATAAATTTACCAAGAAGGTCGACACTATTTCTGCGGATAAGCAGAAGGAAGTCATGGAGCTTTAAGCTATGGCGTTGTTCGGCAGCAAAAAGACGGAAAACGGGCCGGAGGGAAGCCTCCTGCCCGCTCATGTCGGCATAATAATGGACGGAAACGGAAGGTGGGCAAAGAAACGCGGCCTCCCTCGAAAGGCAGGTCATGTCGAGGGCGCGAAAACCTTCCGAAAAATTACGCGCTACTGCTCGGAGATCGGCATAAAATACCTCACTGTTTATGCCTTTTCAACCGAAAACTGGAAGCGTCCGGCTGACGAGGTCGGCGCTTTGATGAAGCTCTTCAAATCCTATCTCGAGGAAGCCATAACGGATTTTAAGGACGACGATATAGTTGTGCGCTTCATCGGAGATAAAAGCGGCTTCAGCAGAGAGCTCAGGGAGCTTATGGATGAAAACGAGGAGTGCTCCAGGGATCGCGAAGGCATGGTCTTAAATATCGCCATGAATTACGGCAGCCGCGACGAGATCATCAGAGCTGTCAAAACCATCTCCCGCAAAGTCAGGGATGGAGAGCTTTCCGAGGATGATATCACGGAAGCTCTTATTTCCGATTGCCTTTACACGGCGGGACAGCCCGATCCCGATTTGATCATCAGACCGAGCGGCGAGTACCGCATATCGAATTTCATGCTCTGGCAGTCGGCTTATACCGAATTTGTCATCATGAACAAGCTGTGGCCTGACTTCAAAACCTCGGATATGGACGAGGCTCTGCGCGTTTACGCTCAGAGAAACAGGCGTTACGGAGGCGTTTGAGCTCCTCCAATTTCTTTGTGAGAGGAATCTGCATAATGAAATCACTGAAACCAAGACTTCTTACCGCCGCGATAGGTGTCCCCGCGGTGATCCTCATAATTGTTATTTCGGAGCTGTGGTCTCCTTTTTTGCGTATTATGCTTGGGATCGTTTCGGGAATAATGATAGGGGAATATATGTACGGGAACAAGCTTCTTAAACGCTTTGAGCTTTCGATCCCCTGCATGGTTTTCTCCTGCGCTTGCTCACTTCTGATCGGATCAGTTTACGTTTACCTGCTTTTGTATGTTTTTTTGGCGGTAGTATTCTTTGTCAGTATCGTAAGGCACAAGGTGATTGATTTCTCTCAACTGTGTTACTCTGTTGTAGGAACTCTTTTGATCTCCTTCGGAATGAGCGCGGTGGCGGTTGCCTGCTCAAACGAGTTCAGCCTCACCTTCTGCTTCATGCTGGTGTTCCTGCTTCCCTGGATGGCGGACGCGGGCGGTTTCTTCATCGGAGCCTCTCTCGGAAAAAACAAGCTTTGCCCGGATATCAGTCCCAAAAAGACGGTTGAAGGCGCTATAGGCGGGGTAGTGTTCTGCATCATCTCGGCGCTGCTCCTCGGACTTGTTTTTCAGCTTTGGGTCATTCCCGGAGTATCGGTCAATTTCATCTCACTTATCATTCTCGGAGCTCTCGACGCCGTGCTCTCGACCGTCGGCGACCTCAGCTTCTCACTCATCAAAAGAAATCTGAATATAAAAGACTACGGCAATATGTTCCCGGGTCACGGCGGTATGCTTGACCGCTGCGACAGCATAATCTTCACCGCTCCTCTCGTGGTGCTGATCGGGCAGTTCCTGCCGTTCTTAACAATGAAATAAAAGCTTATGATCCAGAATATTTCCATTTTAGGTTCAACCGGTTCTATCGGAAAACAAACTCTCGACGTGGTCGATAAGCTCGGGCTTCGCGTCTGCGCTCTCACAGCTGCGGTAAATATAGAGCTGCTTGAGGAACAGGTCCGCAAATACAAACCCTCGCTCGCGGTAGTTTTCAACGAGGATAAAGCCCTTGAACTCAAAGACAAAATAAAAGATACAGATACCCGCGTTTTAAGCGGTATGGAAGGACTGATTGCCGCCGCCGAGCTCCCCGAGGCTGAGCTGGTGCTCAATTCCGTTGTCGGAATGGTCGGACTCCGCCCGACGATAGCCGCCGCCGAAGCGAAAAAAAATATCGCTCTTGCCAACAAGGAAACCCTTGTAGCCGGAGGCGATCTCGTTACGGACGCGGTAAAACGCAACGGTGTGAAGCTCCTTCCCGTGGACAGCGAGCACAGCGCGATATTCCAGTGCCTTCAGGGAGCGCCGACAAACAAGGCTCTCAAAAAACTCATCTTAACCGCTTCCGGCGGTCCGTTTTTCGGCAAAAGTGAGGAAGAGCTGCGCGACGTGACCGTTGAGCAGGCGCTCAGGCACCCAAATTGGAGCATGGGCGCGAAAATAACCATAGATTCCGCCTCGATGATGAACAAGGGTCTTGAGATCATTGAGGCAGCGCGACTTTTTGACGTTTCTCCCGAGAATATTGATGTGGTCGTGCACCGTGAGAGCATCATCCATTCTCTTGTAGAATACAGCGACAACTCCGTTATCGCTCAGCTCGGCGTCCCCGATATGCGCGTACCTATCCAGTACGCAATAACTTATCCTGAGCGCTATGAATCTCCCGTGAGGGAGCTGGATCTCGCGCAGATCGGCAATCTGAGCTTTTTTGAGCCGGATTACGAAACCTTTGTCTGCCTGAACGTCTGCAAAAAGGCGCTTGCTATGGACGGCGTAGCTACGGCGATAGCCAACGGCGCGAACGAAGAGGCAAATCTGCTTTTCCGTCAGGGAAAGATAAAGTTTCTTGATATCGGCAGCCTTGTCAAGGGCGCCGTCGAAAACGTCGATAACTTCATTCCGGCTTCCGTCGAGGATATTCTCAGAGCGGACAGTCTTGCGAGAGGTTATGTAAAAGAGCAGGTGCGCTGAGGAAAAGACAATATATTTGCGGTAAATTTTATGAGAGTTGAAGGTATATAGATGCAGATTTTAATAACGATCGCGCTCATTGTGATCGGAATTCTTCTTTTTGAGTTTCTCATTTTTGCTCACGAGTTCGGACATTTTTTCGCCGCGAAGCGCTCAGGGGTAAAGGTCAACGAGTTCGCCCTTGGCATGGGTCCGAAGCTTTTCGGATTCACAAAGGGCGAAACAAAGTATTCGCTGCGTTTGTTTCCTATCGGCGGATACTGCGCCATGGAAGGCGAGGACGAGGAAAGCGATAATCCCCGCGCCTTCACAAACGCCAAGATCTGGAAGCGCATGATTATCATTGTTGCCGGCGCATTCATGAATATCGTCGTCGGCTTGCTTTATATGTTTATCGTATTGATCCAGGCTCCGGGCTATCAATCCACGGTGATTCAGGACTTTGCTCCGCAGGCGTACACCGCTAACAGCGGGCTTGAGGTCGGCGATAAAATCGTTTCGATCAACGGATACTCTGTTTGGAATATCCGGGATCTGCAGTTTGGTATCCAGACCATGCAATGCAGGGAGGTCGATCCCGATTCGCTGACGGTTTATAAGCAGGACTGCGCTTATGAGGCGTTTATCGTCGCGTCGGATATAGTAAACGACGATAAGCTCCTGGGTCGGGAGCTCAACGAGGAGGAAATCGCCTCGCTAAATGATATACTGCAAAAGCAATGCGCCGAAATCAACAAGGCTCAGTCCAAGGAAGAGGCGTATTCTCTGCTCAGGGGCGCCGTTGACGGTTATTATAAGGCGCTTGGAAAAAGCGACGCGGAATACACCTATCCCGAGATAGAGAAGCGGGATTCGAGGAAACGCTTCACCGCCGATCTTGAGGTCATCCGGGACGGCAAAATGACCTCGCTCAAAGAAGTTCAGTTCTTTACTTATTACCGCTCACAGGAGGACAAGGACAAAGACAAACCGTCGGTGTCCGTCGATTTTTATGTCGAGCCTATCGAGAAAAGCTTCGGCTCGGTGATCGAGCAGACCTTCAGCCAAACGGCAAGTCTGGCGAAAACTGTCTGGCAATCCCTCATCATGCTTGTGCAGGGAAAATTCTCGATCTCCGATCTGTCCGGTCCCGTAGGAATCACAAAGGCGGTTTCAGTAGTTGCCGAGGAGGGACTGAAAACAGGCTTCGGGGACGCGGTAATCAATATTTTCTTTATTATGGCGCTGATAAGCGTCAATCTGGGCGTAGTAAATATGCTGCCGATCCCCGCGCTCGACGGCGGAAGGTTCGTCCTGCTGATAGTTGAAGCTATCCGCAAAAAGCCGATCCCGCGTAAGGTCGAGTATATTATCAACGGTGTCGGCTTGGCTGTATTTATAATATTTATCGTCATTATCACCATCAAGGATATAATTCAATTGGTAACGGGAACCTTCCCGACGATGTAGCTGTTTATCAAGACGGCTCAAGGAGGCTCTTATGGGCAGTAAAAAACAGGTAAAAGCAGGCGATCTCCTAATCGGAGGAGGAGCGGATATATCGGTACAATCAATGCTCAACGTCCCTTCAACGGATATTGAAGGCTCGGTAAGGCAGGCTAAGGCGCTTGAGGACGCGGGCTGTCAGGTCATTCGCGCGGCGATCCCGGATATGGACGCCGTCCGTCTGATCCCCGCTCTGAAGGAAGCGGTCAGCGCTCCGATCGTTGCCGATATCCATTTCAACTATAAGCTGGCGCTGGAGGCATGCGCCGCGGGAGTTGATAAGATCCGAATAAATCCCGGAAATATCGGCTCAGACGACAGGGTAAAGGCAGTTGCCGACGCTTGCCGTCAAAGAGGGATCCCCATCCGCATAGGAGTCAATTCCGGCTCTCTGGAGAAGGAAATACTTCAAAAATACGGTCATCCAACTCCTCAGGCGCTTTGTGACAGCGCGCTGTATCACGCCTCTCTGCTTGAAAAATTCGATTTCAACGATATTGTGCTTTCAATGAAAAGCTCAACCGTTTCAACAATGACAGAAGCCTATGAGCTTGCCGCACAGCAGTGCGACTATCCTCTGCACCTCGGAGTCACCGAAGCGGGAACCGAGCGCATGGGACTGATCAAATCCGCGGCAGGGCTCGGCTCTCTGCTTTTGCGCGGCATAGGGGATACTATCCGCGTTTCTCTGACCGCCGATCCCGTTAAGGAGGTTTACGCGGCGCTCGATATCCTCAAGGCGCTCGATCTCAAAAAGGACGGCGTTCAGTTCGTTTCCTGTCCGACCTGCGGAAGGACCCGCATAGATCTGGTGGGGATCGCGAACGAGGTCGAGCAGCGTCTGCGCGGCTGCAAAAAGAACATCAAGGTAGCCGTGATGGGCTGCGTCGTCAACGGACCCGGAGAGGCAAAGGAAGCCGATATCGGAATAGCCGGCGGCGACGGCTGCGGTCTTGTTTTCAAAAAAGGTGAAGTTTTATACAAGGTGCCGGAGGACAAGCTGGTCGACGCTCTTATCGAAGAGATCGACAGGCTTTAGCGCCTTGATAATCAGTAAAGGGAGTATATGAAAACTTTAGGAAATATATTCGGCTCATTTTTGAAGCCGGATCAGCTTCCGAAGGAACTGTCCGACGGAACTGTGATCAGGGTAAATATAATAAATGAAGTGAGAATAGTTACCCTGTGGGTGCATTTTAAGACCCTGATAAACTATAATGATATATTAAAGGCGGAAAAGGTATACGCCAAAGCTCTCGACTGCTCGGTAGTGATCAAGCCTCATTTTGAAAAAGAGCTTTTCTCGGCTGCCTTTTTCCCGAATCTTTATCTCACGGTCAAGCGTGAGATGCCGAGCATCAACGGAACTCTCAACAACGCCGAGGTTAGCTTTGAGAACAACGACCTGACTATCACTCTTATGAACGGCGGCAAAGCTCTGCTCGACGCAAAGGGCTTTGATTCGGTTCTGAAACGGGTTATCGCCGAGCAGTTCGACATGACCGTAAACGTAAAATACAACGGCACCCTTGAAATGGATAACGACAGCGAGGAATACAAACAGGCGATGAACGGCGCGAGAAAGCGTATAGAACGCGAGAGCGTCGCCAAGGCGGCGGAGTATTATCAGGCGGACGCCGAGGTATCCGAGCAGCTCCGACAAAAGCAGCTCAATTCGGGGATCACCGAGGTTGAGCTGCGCGAGGGCGATTTCGCTGTTCCAAAGCTTATCGAATCCTCGATACGTCCTCTATACGGCAGGAGCATCAGGGGAAAGCTCTCCCCGATAAGCTCAATAGCAGTGGACACCGGAAAGACCGTTATCTGGGGCGATATCTTTGATATCGACAAGCGTGTTACAAAATCGGGCGACAAGAATATCTTCAATTTTGATATCACCGATTATACCGGCTCGATGACCGTCAAGGTTTTCAATTCCATAAGGGAGTCCGCTTCTCTCGATTCTCTGAAAAAGGGCGACACCATCGCGGTCATGGGAGATGTCGAGTACGATAAATACGCGGGAGAGATAGTTGTAAACGCCCGCGCGATCGGAACCGCCGAAAAGGTAAAGGTCGTCGATAATGCCGAAACAAAGCGCGTCGAGCTGCATCTGCATACTAATATGTCGCAGATGGACGCTCTGACCTCAGCGGGCGACTTGGTGAACCGCGCCTTTAAATGGGGCCACAAGGCTGTCGCGATCACCGATCACGGCGTTGCCCAGGCTTTTCCGGACGCGATGAACGCTGCCGAAAAAATCGCCAAAAACGGCGGCGAGATCAAGGTTCTCTACGGTACGGAAGCGTATTTTATGGACGATCTTGTGGAATCCGTGACCGGGGGAAAGGATGAACCGCTCGACGGAACCTTTGTATGCTTTGATATTGAAACCACAGGATTATCCCCGCTGAAGGATAAAATAACGGAGATCGGCGCTCTAAAGGTAGTCAACGGAGAGATCACCGACGTTTTCTCGACCTTTGCCAACCCCGAAATGCCTATACCGGCAAAAATAACTCAGCTCACCGGTATCAAGGACAGCGACGTAGCCGACGCTCCTTCTCAGAGCGAGGCGGTGAGGGCGTTCCTTGACTTCGCAGGCGACAGCGTACTTGTCGCTCACAACGCTCCGTTCGACACCTCCTTTATCCGCAGAGCGTGCGAGAATATGGGGGAGAGCTACGATTATACCTCAATAGACACCGTCGCCATTTCGAGGGCGATCTTGCCGGATATCAAAAATGTAAAGCTTGATACGGTCGCTAATTTTCTCCGACTCGGAAAATTCAATCATCACCGCGCGACAGACGACGCGGAGATCCTCGCGAAAATCTTTATCGCGCTGTGCGACCGCCTCAAGGCTGATTACAATATCCACACCACAAAGGATATAAATACCAAGATAGCTGGCGGCGACTATAAGAAGCTCCCCACTTATCATCAGATAATAATAGCCAAAAATAAAACAGGACTGAAAAATCTCTACAAGCTGATCTCTTACAGCCATCTGCAAACCTTCTATAAAAAGCCGCGGATACCCAAAAGCGAGCTGGTCAAGCACCGCGAGGGTCTTATTATCGGCTCCGCGTGCTGCGAGGGTCAGCTCTACAAGAGCATATTAAAGGGCGCTCCGTGGGGCGAGCTAAAGCAGATCGCTTCCTTCTATGATTACCTTGAGATACAGCCTGCCGGCAATAATGATTTCATGCTTCGCAACGGCACCTTTAAGAGCATAGAAGAGCTTCATGAGATCGACAGGACGATCATCAAGCTGGGCAAGGAGCTCAAAAAGCCCGTTTGCGCTACCTGCGACGTCCACTTTATGGATCCTCAGGACGCGGATTACCGAAAGATCCTCCAGGCGTCGCTGAAATACTCGGACGCTGATACTCAGCCTCCGCTGTTTTTCCGCACTACCGCCGAAATGCTCAAGGAATTTGAGTGGCTCGGAAAGGAAAAGGCTTACGAGGTCGTCGTAACCAATCCGAACAAGATCGCGGATATGTGCGAAAATATCCGTCCGATACCCAAGGGAACGTTCCCTCCGAACATCGAGGGAGCGCAGGAACAGCTTGTGAGCATAACCTGGCAGCGCGCCAAAGAAAAATACGGCGATCCGCTCCCCGAAATCGTCAAGGCAAGACTCGACAAGGAGCTGAATTCGATCACGACCTACGGCTTCTCGGTGCTTTATATGACCGCTCAGAAGCTGGTTGCCGACAGCGAGGCTCACGGATATCTCGTAGGCTCCCGTGGCTCGGTAGGCTCGTCGTTTGTAGCTACGATGTCGGGTATTTCGGAGGTAAACCCGCTTTGTCCTCATTATGTCTGCAAAAATTGTAAGCACAGCGAATTTGTAACCGACGGCAGCTACGGCTCAGGCTTTGATATGCCGCCGAAGGATTGTCCGAACTGCGGCACCCGCATGGATCAGGACGGTCACGAGATACCGTTTGAAACCTTCCTCGGCTTCAAGGGCGACAAGGTTCCCGATATCGACCTGAATTTCAGCGGCGAGTATCAGTCTAAATCTCACCGCTACACCGAGGAGCTGTTCGGAAAGAACAACGTATTCAAGGCGGGAACTATCTCTACCGTTGCCGAAAAAACCGCGATTGGCTTTGTCAAAAAATATCAGGAGGAGCGCGGGATCAGCTTCCACAAGGCGGAGCTGAAGCGCCTGGCTAAGGGCTGCACGGGAGTAAAGCGCACAACGGGTCAGCATCCCGGCGGCATGGTCGTAGTCCCCAGAACAAACGAGGTCTACGATTTTTGTCCCGTTCAGCACCCCGCAAACGATATGACCTCCGACAACATCACAACGCACTTCGATTTCCATTCGATCCACGATACTATCACCAAGCTCGACGAGCTCGGACACGATGTTCCGACGATCTACCATTATCTTGAGATGTTCACCGGGATCCCGGTTATGGATGTTTCCATGAGCGACCCCGACGTTATGTCGCTGTTCACCTCAACAAAGGCTCTCGGTGTAACTCCCGAGGATATCGACTCACAGATTGGCACCTTCAGTATTCCCGAGTGCGGAACAGGCTTCGTTCAGGGAATGCTCATCGAAGCCAAGCCCAAAACCTTCACCGACCTGCTCCAGATATCCGGTCTGTCCCACGGAACCGACGTATGGCTCGGCAACGCGCAGGATCTTATCCACAACGGCACCTGCACGATATCCGATGTTATCGGTACCCGTGACTCGATCATGACCTATCTCATGCACAAGGGGCTTGAGGATTCCATGGCGTTCAAGATCATGGAGATCGTGCGAAAGGGCAACGCGACAAAGCTGTTGACCGAGGAGCATTTCAAGGCTATGCGCGAGCACAACGTTCCCGAATGGTATATTGATTCGTGCATGAAGATAAAATATATGTTCCCCAAGGCTCACGCCGCGGCTTATATGATCGCCGCGCTGCGCCTCGGATGGTACAAGGTCCATTATCCTCTCGAATACTACGCCGCGTATTTTACCGTCCGCAGCGAAAATCTCGACGGAGCGACGCTCATGCAGGGACACTCGGCGGTAAAGGAAAAGATGAGTCAGATCAAGCGCAAGATGAGCGTCCACGAGGCGAGCGATAAGGAGGAGAAGGAGTATTCGACTCTCCAGATCGTCAATGAGATGCTTGCGCGCGGAGTCGAGGTGCTTCCTGTCGATATCTACAGATCCGACGCAAAAATGTTCACCGTTGAGGACGGAAAGATCCGCTTGCCGTTTTCATCACTCGCGGGAGTTGGAGAAGCCGCGGCGGTTTCTCTGAGCGAGGTAGGCAAGCAGGGCGAATACTTATCCATCGAGGATATGCAAATCAAGACTAAGGTAACAAAGGCGGTTATCGAAACCTTGAAGGAGGTCGGCGTTTTGAACGGACTTCCCGAGAGCTCACAGATGTCGCTGTTTTAAGGAGTGAATATTATTGAAGAAACTCTTGACACTCAAAAATGTTCTCATTGCAATAGCGTTCACGGTTCTCCTGCTGCTGATAAAGGATAACCTGAAATTCGTGTGGAATGTGATCACCACGATATTCACGATCCTAAAGCCGTTTTTTATCGGTTTCATGATCGCGTATATCCTGAACTTCCCATACAGATTTTTGCATGACAAGGCGTTCAAGAAAATGGGAACAAAGCGAAAATTCCTTCTCAGGATAAAAAAACCGCTCGCGATCACGTTGACATTTGTTTTCGCCGCGGCGATAGTCGCAGCTTTGGTGGTGATCGTTGTTCCTCAGATCGTTGTCAATATTTCAAACCTGATCAAGAATCTGCCGTCATACGGCGATACAGCGATGAAATATCTAAACGACATTTTTGTCTGGGTCAACGGAATGTTCGGCACGAACTACACCCTTGACGCGATCTATCAGAATGCCATTGACTCCGTCACAAAGTATTTTTCAAGCGATTTTCTCAATACGGCGGACGCCACAAAAAACGTACTCGGATTCCTTTCAAACATTGTTACGAGCACAGCTTCCGGCGTTTACACCACGGTAATGAGCATCATTATTTCGGTGTACTTTCTCTCGGCAAAGGATCAGCTCTGCAGAGAGGTGAAAAGAGTAACAGTCGCCTTTGTCCCGATCAGGTTTTTGCCCAAGGTCTATGAGATCGTAGATATAACCGATACCAAATGCGGTCGTTTTTTGGTCGGCGATATTCTTGATTCCGCCTTTATCGGCTTGCTCACCTATATCGTTATGGCGATCGTTCAGATCCCTTACGCGCCTCTGATCGCAGTCTTGGTAGGTGTTACAAATATCGTGCCCTTCTTCGGTCCGTATCTCGGCGCGATACCCAGCGCCTTTATCCTGCTGCTGATCGATCCTGTCAAGATGTTCATATTCATAGGAATAGTATTTCTCATCCAGCAGCTCGACGGAAATGTAATCAAGCCTAAGATCATCGGCAATCAGCTCGGTATCTCAAGCTTCTGGGTATTATTCAGCGTAATAGTCGGCGGAGCGCTTTTCGGAGTGGTAGGCTTTATACTCGGAACCCCGATCTACGCCGTCATTTATACGCTGATCGCCAAGGAAGTTAAGAACAGGATCAAGAACAAGGGCAAGATCGCTCAGGAGGCGCTTGATTTTGAGGTGCTCAATTACAGCAAGATCGACGCCGAGCAGAGAAGGCTCAGGGAAGAGAAGGAAAAACAGAAGCTGGAAAAAATCAAAAAGTTCATCCATCATGAAAAAACGGATGAAAAGGAAGATACTCCCGAAGATGATCAATAGCTATTAAGCTGACGAACATTTACGAAATATTAAGATAGACCGGTCCTACGGCAATACCGTAAATAATCGGTTATCTGTATAAGTTCGAACCGCGCAAAAAATTTTTGCGCGGTCTTGACTTGACAGGGAGAATTTAATATGGTAATATATTAAAGCTTTACCAAACTAAAGCGATTCGACAAGAATGCTTAAAGAAGATTAACAGCTACATTTACCAAGGTATTTGAAAAAGAGGAATATATGAATAAGTATTTGAAAATCACCCCCGAGGGAACCAAGGATTTTCTTTTTGCGGAATGCTCCGCGATGGACGATATCTGCGGAAAGATCGAATCGGTTTTCAAGACGGGCGGCTTCAAAAGGGTAATAACCCCGGGTATTGAGTTCTACGATGTTTTTTCGCTTCCCTGCAGCGGGATATCTCAGGAGGATATGTTCAAGCTCAGCGACAACAAGGGCAGGCTTCTGGTTGTCCGTCCGGACTCCACTCTGCCGATAGCGAGAATGGTTTCGTCGCGTCTTAAAAACAGCGTGCTTCCCGTCAGGCTCTATTACAAGCAGGCGGTTTACCGCAACAATCCGACGCTCACGGGCAGGCGCAATGAATTTATGCAGATGGGCGTAGAGCTTTTAGGCGTAAAGGGTCTGCGAGCAGACCTTGAGATTCTTTCCACCGCCGTAAAGTCTGTTTCAGCAATCGCCTCAGATTTTCGGATCGAGCTCGGACACGCCGAGGTTTTCGACGCGCTCTCCGACGAGCTTGATATCGACGACGCCTTCAAGGAGAAGCTGCGCGTTTCGATCGAGAGCAAAAACTACTCCGCTCTGAACAATCTTCTCGACAAGCTTGAGCCCTGCAGGGCGGTTTCCGCTATCCGCAGTCTTCCGTCGCTTTTCGGCGGCGAGGAAATATTCGGTAAGGCGGCTGAAATCTGTCGAGGCACAAAGGCGATGTCCGCTCTGGATTATCTGCATACCATTTATAATAATTTCGCGCCGCTCAATCTCGGCGACAAGCTGATAATCGACCTCGGACTTGTTCAGCGCAACGATTATTATACCGGCTTTGTTTTCGCGGGCTATATCAACGGAATTGGCGACGCTGTCATCACAGGCGGCCGCTATGACGATCTGCTCGGCGAATTCGGCGCTCCGATGGGAGCAGCCGGCTTCGCGATAGATACCGACGCCGTGACTATGCTTCGCCTCTCTGATGAAAACGTCAGCTATTCCGATAACCCGGAAGTCCTGGTATTTGCCGAGGACGGTCATGAGATCGAGGCAATAAGCCTTGTTTCCAAGCTCAATGCTCAGGGAATAAAGGCGCAGTTCAGCGTTTTGCCGACCCTTGAGGAAACAAAGAGCTTTGCCGCTTCACGCAAGATCGCGGAAGTCAGAACAGTCGGATGAGCGGGGGAGGAATACAGTGAAACCGTTACGCATCGCCCTCACGAAGGGCAGACTTGAAAAAACTACCGTGGAGCTGCTTGAAAAAATCGGCTACAACTGCGACGCGGTGAAAAATAAGGGAAGAAAGCTGATCCTGCCTGTGGGCGACAATGATTTTGAGGTCGTTTTGGCTAAGGCGGCAGACGTCATCACCTACGTCGAGCACGGAGTCTGCGATCTCGGAGTAGTCGGAAAGGATACTATTCTCGAAAACGGCACCTCGTTCTATGAGCTGCTCGATCTGAATTTCGGAAAATGCCGCTTCGCTCTAGCCACAAAAAAGGGCGTGGATTTTTACAGCGGCTACAATACAAAGACGATCGCGACCAAATACCCGAATGTCACCCGCGCGTTTTTTGATGATAAAAATATGGACGTGCGAATCATTAAAATAGAAGGCTCGGTAGAGCTTGCTCCGCTTGTGGGACTTGCCGACGGCATAGTTGATATTGTGGAAACCGGCTCGACCCTCAAGGCTAACGGACTGGAGATTAAGGAATGGGTGACCGATATCTCCGCCAGGCTTATCGCCAACACCGCAAGCCTTAAACTGAGAAAAAAAGAAATCGAAGAACTTCAAAAGAAATTGGAGGCTGTAACGCAATGATAACAACCGTAATTGCCGACGGCAAAAAGGAATATGAGTTTATTGAGTTTCTGAAGAAGCGCGCTCAGAATTCCGACAAAAACGTGATACCCGCCGTTTCGGAGATAATTGATAACGTCCGCGAAAACGGCGACGATGCCGTGCGCGAGTATACGATCAGGTTTGACGGCAAGGCTCCCGAAAACGCCGAGATCGGCTCGGATGAGATCGACGAGATAATAAAGAGCTGCGATCCGGAGTATATCGGAACAGTTGAGAGGGCGGCGGCAAATATTTCCGACTTCCACAAGAGGCAGGTCCAGCAGAGCTGGCTCACTACAAAGTCGAACGGCGTTATCATGGGACAGCGCGTCCGCGGACTCAAGAGAGTCGGGATTTATGTTCCCGGCGGCACTGCGGCTTATCCCTCGTCAGTCCTTATGAACGCCATTCCCGCCAAAATCGCGGGCGTTGAGGAGATCGTGATGTGTACGCCTCCGCAAAAGGACGGAACCCCGAATCCCAATATTATCGCGGCTGCCAAGATCGCGGGCGTCGACAGGATCTTTCTGATGGGCGGCGCTCAGGCTATAGCGGCGCTTGCTTACGGCACTCAGACAGTCCCGAAGGTCGATAAAATCGTCGGCCCCGGAAATATCTTTGTCGCGACCGCAAAAAAGCTCCTATACGGAACAGTCGATATCGATATGATAGCCGGTCCGAGCGAGATCCTGATCGTCGCCGACAGCAGCGCGAACCCGCGTTTCCTTGCCGCCGATCTCATGAGTCAGGCGGAGCACGACAAGCTCGCCTCGGCGATCCTGCTCACCGACAGCGCCGAGCTTGCGGAAAAAACCAAGCTCGAGCTTGAGCTCCAGATGAAAAAGCTGATCAGAAAAGAAATAATCGAAGCCTCTCTCGACAATTTCGGCGCGATCATAGTTTGCAGCGATATGTCCCAGGCGGTCGATTTCGCTAATGAGCTGGCTCCCGAGCACCTTGAGGTCTGCTGCGAGAATCCGATGGAATATGTCGGAAAGCTCGACAACGCCGGCTCGGTTTTCCTCGGAAATTACAGCCCCGAGCCTCTGGGCGATTACTTCGCCGGTCCCAACCACGTTTTGCCTACAAGCGGAACGGCGCGGTTTTTCTCGCCGCTTTCGGTTGACAGCTTTATTAAGAAATCAAGCTTTATTTACTATACCGAGGACGCGCTCAAAAACGACGCCCTTGACGTTATCCGCTTTGCAGATACCGAGGGTCTGACCGCTCACGCGAATTCCATAAAGGTTCGCTTTGATCTCGATTGAAGGATGAAGAAAATGAACTATCGTTTGAATGATAAAATAATAAATCTCGAGCCCTACGAGCCGATAAGCGGTACCTATAAGATACGCCTTGACGCTAACGAATGCCCGCTCGATTACCCCGAGGAGATAAAGGCGCAGATCCGAAAGGCTGTTGATTCAACTCTTTTCAACCGTTACCCCGATCCCATGGCGACAGCCGTTGTCAACGCGTTCTCCGCGTTTTACGGGATCAGTCCGGAGCTTGTCACGGCGGGCAACGGTTCCGACGAGCTTATTTTCCTCATAGAATCCGCTTTTCTCGAAAAGGGCGACAGGATGCTTGTGACTGCTCCCGATTTTTCCATGTACCGCTTCTATTCCTCAATTTGTGAGGTGGTTTGCGATACCTTTTTCAAAGACGAGCTGTTCAATATAGATATCGACGCTATGATCTCGAAGATCAAAAGCGAAAGCATCAAGCTGGTGCTTTTCTCAAATCCCTGCAATCCAACGGGCGGCGGAATAACCGCCGAGGAAGCGATTAAACTCGTGAGCTCCGTGGACGCGCTTGTGATCATTGACGAAGCTTATATGGATTTTTGGGATCAGAGCATCCTTGACAAGGTTGAGGAATACGATAATCTTATTGTTTTCCGCACCGCTTCAAAGGCGATCGGCTCGGCAGCGCTCAGACTCGGCTTCGCGGTCGCCAATCCTGTTATTTCCCGGGCAATCAAGGCGGTCAAATCGCCTTATAATGTCAACAGCTTTTCACAGGCGGTAGGGGAGATAATCTATAATAAAAAAGAATACCTCATCGAAAGACAAAAAATGATTGTCAAAAACACTCAAATGCTGTATAATGGACTGAAAGCGTTTGAGAAGGATTCCGATTTCGTCGTATATGAGAGCAAGGCGAATTTTGTCTTCTTGAAAACCTCCATGGCTAAGGAAATATGGGAATATCTTCGTCAGCGCTCAATCGTCATCAGATTAATGGGCGAATACCTGCGCGTTACGGCGGGAACAGCCGAGGAGGTCGAAGCTGTTCTGGCGACGATAGGGGACTACATCAGCGAGGTAAGAAAATGAGAACTGCTCAGATCGAAAGAAAAACAAAGGAAACCGATATCGCGTTAGCTCTCTGCCTTGACGGCGGCGAGTCCGATATCGTGACAGGCGTCGGCTTTTTTGATCACATGCTGAACTCCTTCGCGACTCACGGAGGGTTTGGCTTAAAGCTCAAAGCAGAGGGCGATTTGCAGGTCGACGGGCACCATACTGTTGAAGATACCGGGATAGTGCTCGGTCAGGCATTTGCCAAGGCGCTCGGCGACAAGAGCTCGATCGAACGCTTCGGCAGCTTCTACGTTCCGATGGATGAAGCGCTCGCGTTTGCCTCCGTCGACGTCAGCGGAAGACCGTTTTTGGTGTTCGACGCCGATTTCCCGCAAGCTGTTTGCGGCGATTACGACTGCTCTCTCACGGTTGAATTTATGAGAGCCTTTGCCTTCAACGCCGGGATCACCCTGCACATAAAAGCTCTCTACGGCGATAATTCGCACCATATAACCGAGGCGATATTCAAGGCGGTCGCGCATGCTCTCCGCCTTGCTGTTAAGGAGAGCGGTACCGGCAAGCCTCTTTCCACAAAAGGAGTGTTGTAATTGATTATTTTACCCGCTATTGATATTATCGGCGGCAACGCGGTAAGGCTTTTGAAGGGTGATTACGCCACCTCTCAGAAGGTCTGCGAATCGCCTTATATTGCCGCTCAGGGCTTTGCCGACTGCGGCGCCGAGTGGATGCATATTGTCGATCTGGACGGAGCTAAATACGCGAAGCTCGTCAACGCCGGGCTTATTTCCGACGTCGCGAGGGCATCGGGGCTAAAGGTCGAGGTCGGAGGCGGTATCCGCAATATGAAAGCGGTCGAGTATTACCTTTCCAACGGAATAAACCGCGTTATTCTGGGCTCGGCAGCCGTCAAAGATCCTCAGCTCGTCATCGACGCGGTCAGGGAATACGGCGATAAAATCGCCGTCGGTATCGACGCAAAGGACGGCTTTGTACGCGCCGAGGGCTGGCTTGACTCCTCGGATATAAATTATATAGAGCTGGCAAAGCGGATGGAGGACGTCGGCGTCAGAACCGTAATATTTACGGATATCAACCGGGACGGCACTCTGCAGGGACCGAATTTTTCTCAGCTTGAGGAGCTTTCAAAGCAGGTGAGCTGCGATATAGTCGCCAGCGGAGGCGTTTCCTCAATTGAGGATATAATAAAACTCAACGCGCTTAAGCTTTATGGGGCGATCTGCGGCAAGGCGATCTACAGCGGCAGGCTCGACCTCAAAGAAGCCGTTGAAGCCGTAAAGAGAGGTTAAGCTGTGGACACGGAAAAATATTTCGCTAAATCGGAGCTTATTCCGACGATCATACAGGAAAAATCGACCGGGCAGGTCTTAATGCTCGCCTATATGAACCGCGAGAGCTTTGAGCTGACTCTTGAAACAGGCTACACCTGGTTCTGGTCAAGAAGCAGACAGGAGCTCTGGAACAAGGGAGCGACCTCCGGTCATTTCCAAAAGGTAATAGATATTTATGCCGACTGCGACGACGATACGATCCTGATAACGGTCGAGCAAAACGGCGCGGCTTGTCATACAGGCAGCCACAGCTGCTTTTTCAAGAAAATAAAGTGAGGAAATATTATTGATGAACGACAGAGAAATTCTCGCCGCGCTTTACGCGACGGTCGAAAACAGAAGAGATAATCCCAAGGAGGGCTCCTACACCTGCTATCTGCTCGATAAGGGGATCGACAAGATCCTGAAGAAGGTCGGGGAGGAGTGCAGCGAAACTATTATCGCCGCAAAAAACGGAGATAACGGCGAGACGGTTTACGAGATCGCCGATCTGATCTATCATCTTACAGTTATGATGGTAGCTCAGGGCATCCCGCTTGAGGATGTTCTCGCGGAGCTGGACAAGCGCAGTGAAAAGACCGGAAATCTCAAGACCTTCCATCAGGTAGATAAAAACTCTTGACACAGCAAAAATGTTAACGGGTTATATATACGATAGGAAGATAGTATTATTTCCTGTTATATAACAAAAGCCCTATGACCGAGGTCATAGGGCTGAAAAAATATTTGCAGTCAGCTTACAGTCGCGGGAATGAACTTGGACATCGCCTGCAAAAAGCTCTCGTCGGGTTCTTTTTCCATCAAAAGCTCCATCGGCTTATTGATATCAAGAGAAAAAACGCCGATGAGCGAATGAGCGTCAACGGTGTAGTCTCCGCTCCTGATCAAAATCTGATCATGAAACCTTGAAATGGTCTCAAAAATCTCCATTAGTCCGTTCTTGTTGATTGCGGATATTGACAACGAAAACATCGGAAATCACCTCTGACATAGTTAAAAGAGCTTTCTGCTCCTTCATTAAATATATAATAACATCTTTTTCGAAAAGAATCAATGAGAAAAAACAAAAAAAACATAAAATCAACATTTTTAATAAAAAGGGAACACAAAACAATGGATTTTAATATACTTACGCTCGGATGTAAGGTCAATCAATACGAATCGCAGGCAATGAGGGAGGCTCTTATCGAGCGCGGCTATACCCCTTCAAGAGATAAGGAAAAAGCCGATATCACAATCATAAATACCTGCACCGTCACCTCTGTCAGCGACGCCAAAAACCGCAAGCTGATCCACCGCCTTCGCCGTCAGAATCCCGACGGGATACTTGTGCTGACAGGCTGTATGCCCCAGGCGTTTCCGGAGGAGATGAAAAGCTTTGACGAATGCGATATCATTATCGGAAACAAGGATCGCTCCCGCCTGATACCGTCAATAGAGGATTATATTTCGACTCACCGACATCTGATCGAGATCCCGTCGCACCCGAACAGCGGCGGGATATTTGAGAGGATGAGCGTTTCCGCTTTTTCGGAGCACACTCGCGCCTTTATTAAAATCGAGGACGGCTGCAATCGCTTTTGCTCCTACTGCATCATCCCGTTCGCAAGGGGAAGAGTGCGTTCAAAACCGCTTGAGGATTTGAAAGCGGAGCTTGAAAAGCTGGCGAGAAACGGTTACAGGGAAATAGTTTTGGTTGGCATCAATCTGTCCTGCTACGGACAGGGCGAGGGCTTTGATCTGGCTGACGCCGTCGAGCTCACCTGCGCCGTTGAGGGGATAGAGCGCGTGCGCCTCGGCTCTCTCGAGCCTGAAAAGATGAGTCCCGAGCTAATTAAGCGTCTTGCGGCTCAGAAAAAATTTTGTCCGCAGTTCCATCTTTCGCTCCAAAGCGGCTGCGACAAGACTCTGAAAGCGATGAACCGCCACTACACCTCCGACGAATACGCGAAAATAGTTGAAACACTGCGCGGCGCTTTCTCTGATTCTGCCATTACAACGGATATTATGGTGGGCTTCGCGGGTGAAACCGAGGAGGATTTTCAAAGCTCGCTTCAATTCGTAAAGAGCATCGGCTTTGCGCGGGTACACGTTTTTCCCTACTCCCAAAGAAAGGGAACGGCTGCCGCCGACGCTCCGGATCAGGTAAGCTCCGCCGAGAAGGAACGCCGGGCAAAGCTTATGGGAGACGCGGTCGAGCAGGCTCGACATGATTTCCTCATGACACAGCTCGGACTCACTCAGGAGGTGCTGTTTGAGCGATTGCGCGGCGGAGCGCTTGAGGGCTATACCAAAAACTACACCTCGGTAAGGGTGCTTTCGGACAACGCCTCTCTTTGCGGTCAGGTTCGCAGCGTCAGACTCGAGGAAGTTATCGGAGAATCCTGTCTCGGAGTTTTGTGCTGATACAACAATCCGGGCGATCGTTGCTCCCCGGTTGCCGCAGAGCCGCGCCGTATTTTTCCATAACGCGGCTCTGTATTGCCTTAACCAAACGAACGGCTCAGATTATTTATTTCTTTTTTAGAATCATCAGCCTCAAGGCTGTCATAGTCAAAGAGGATGATACCGTCTGTTTCACCTTGACAGATCGAGTATTCACGGCTGAGAATATCGTCCGCTTCCTTCCAGGTACCCTCGTCGGCGTCGCTTCCAGCCTTGTATCCTGCCAGTCCAGCGTAGAGCTTGACTCCCTCCGCGAAATCGAGCGATTTCCATTGCTGCAGCGCGCTTTCAAAGCTGAGAGCGGGATTATCAAGGCTGAAATAAAGCTGCGGACAAATATAATCGACAAAGCCCTTGACGCAGCACCAGCTTTCGACGTCTGCGTTGAGCTTGGCGTTGTTTGAAAGATTTCCCTGAGGAGAAATGCCGAATACGACGTCCTTTTTGCATTCGTGAACCGCTATGTACGTTTCGGAGATCAGCAGGTTAACCTGCAGCGTCCGCCATGCCTCGATACTCATAATATCGCCCTGCTGACGGCTTTTGTATTCCTCGTATTGCTCCTCGTCCTCATCCTCAAAATCCTCGGGATAGAAATAATCGTCGTACTGCACTCCGTCAACGTCGTAGTTTTGCACGATCTCTCTGACTCCGTTTACGATCAGCTTTCTTGCTTTTTCGTTTGACGGATCAAGGATAGCGCCGCTCTCGGTTTCGATAGTAAGACCTCTTGACGGCGTCCTGCCTGAAATTTCCGCCGGGGTTTGCGACGATCTCACCCTATACGGATTTACCCACGCGTGGAGCTTTAGTTTCTTTGCGCGGCACACCTCGCAGATTATCTCGAGGGGATCATAATGGGGGTTTTTGCCCTGTATTCCGGTAAGGATGTGCGAGTAGGGGAAATAATCCGATTTGTAAAGAGCGTCGCAAAACGGACGCACCTGTACTACCAGAGTATTAAAGCCGAGGCTTTTACACCGCGAGGCGATCCGCTCAAACTTGTCCTTAAACGCCGCCTCGCTTTTGTCCTCCTCGTTTTCCATGCTGAGCTCCATATAGCTGATCCAGACCCCGCGCATTTCTTCTTCCGCGACCGCTTCGGAGGGCGTGGCTTCATCAGAGGTCGCTACAATCACTTCTTTTTTATTTTGAACCGCGGCTGAACCTATAACCGCAGCCGTGAGCACAGCCGCGCTCAGTAACAGCGGCAGTATTCTTTTTAACTTCAATTTCTCATCTCCATGGTGATAATATGTTCTTTTATATCATTTATCTGATTGCGGTAAGTCTGCTCGCGGTAATAGTGACGATCCATGACAAGCTCTCCGCCGTCAGAAAAAAGCAGCGCGTTCCGGAGGCGACCCTGCTGATCATAGCCTCGATCGGAGGCAGCGCCGCCATGCTGATAACTATGCTTATCATCAGGCACAAAACCAGACATCCGAAGTTCATGATCGGTATTCCGGTGATCATTATGATACAGGCGGCGATAATATTTGCGGTTTGGAGGTTTATCTATGCCTGAGATCCTTGAATTCACCGTGCCCGACAGCTTCCACGGAAAGCAGGCAAAATTTTTTCTCCGCGGCTATTGCAGACTCTCTGCAAGAATGATAACACGTTTGAAGCGCGAAAAAGACGGTATTTTGATGAACGGCAAATTTTTGCGTACTATTGACCCTGTTGAAGCGGGAGCTTTGGTTACTCTTAAGCTGCCGAGCGAGGAAAGCGAATTTGTCACGCCTACGGAAGGGCTGCCTGATATTGTTTATGAGGACGGCTTTTTGCTCGCCGTAAACAAGCCGCCGTTCATGCCGGTTCATCCGGTCAAGCAGTATCAGACCGATACCCTCGCGAATCACGTCACCTTTTACATGAAGGAAAAGGGAGAACGATATGTTTTCAGAGCGCACAACAGGCTTGACCGCAACACCTCGGGCTTGGTTTTGATAGCAAAGGACAAGTACACCGTAAACTGTTTGAAGGGAAACACTCAAAAGCGTTACACGGCGATCGTTCACGGAGAAATGAGCGGAAGCGGGACGATCAAAGAACCGATAGGCTTGCTTGAGGATTCAAAGATCCGCCGCCATGTTCTAAAGAACGGTTCTCCCGCGATCACCCATTATGAGGTGCTGAAAGCAAAAAACGATATCTCCGTTCTGGAGCTGTGGCTTGAAACGGGAAAGACCCATCAAATACGCTGTCATTTATCCCATCTCGGTCATCCTCTTTTGGGCGACGATCTCTACGGCGGCAAACGCGATCTTATCGACCGCCACGCCCTGCACTGCGGAGAAATGAGCTTCATTCATCCCGTTACCGGCAAAAAAATTATCCTCAAGGCAAAAATACCCGAGGATATGGAAAGAATTATAAAAGCTATTTATACCGATACCTGAAAAATTGCAGATAGTCTTTGAGCTCTGCCTTCTTTCGGGGATCGGTATTTGCGCTTATAGCTGAATCTGAAAAGCCGGAGACGCTTATGATTTCCGGCTTTTGTTTCAGATTTTTGTCACCTGATAGACTTTGTAATCGTCAACGGTTTTGAGCTGATCGTAAAATATGCTCTGTCCGCTGTCCGCGTAATTCAGAGTAAAGTACCTTTCCTTTTTGTAGATGATGTACTTGTCAATTACAAATATCTTTCTGTTGCTGAGCACCGCCTCATAAATGTTTTCGGACAGGTTGCGCTTTCGCAGCAGCTCGTTATTGTGGAAATAACGGAAATAATCCAGATTCTCAAGATAACCGTCGCGGAAGCCCCAGAGCGGGTGACGGTAATTCTCGGTACCCTTGATAAAAGCGTTTTCCGTTGACGGATCCATAACATAGTAGCAGTCGGGATTTCTGCTTATTTCCGCGATCAGATGCTGGGGGATCGGCGTTTCGTCGGAATTTGACCTGTTGAAGATAAACAGCGTGCCGTATCCCGCGAACAGAGCTACCAGCAATACGCAGGAAACGATAAAGTAACCGTTTTTCTGGCGCATCTTATTAAAAGCGGTTTCTTCCTTTCTGACGACCTCGAAATTGAATGAGAAAATGAGCAGAGTCACCATCAACAGCCAGATCCCGTAGATCATATATCCCGCGCCGCTGATAAGATATCTCAGTATCACGCCGGCTATAAGACCGATGACGGTGTAAAACAGGGGAAAGAACGAGAAACGGTTTTTGTGATACAGGATGAACACCGCCGAAACCGCGAGAAAAACCACCATACAGACAAGTATAGTGTCGAGTGAAATAATGTTTTCCCAAAGGCTTGTAAACGTGTCGGCGAGAGCGTAAAGTATGGTTTTGGAATTCTCGCCGCGCTGAATATCGCTGACCTTTTGAAGCGCGGTGATATTCAGGTCACGGTCGGGATCGTAATAACCGTTTTTAAGCAGCTCGTATTCGCTTTCGTCGTCGATTCCGACCAACGCGAACTCCTCCTTGTATTTCTCATAGTCGGGATAGGGAAGAGTGTCTATGGAATCATTGAGCAGGGAATAAGAATAGTACTGTCGGGCTTCATCCGTAGCGTGGTTGATCGAATAGGAAAACTGATGCAGCCCCGCCGCGACAAGCGCCACGAATATAAACGAAAGTAAAAACGGACGGAAATACCAGAACAGCTTTTGGAAGTCGAGGCGGTATTTCTTTTTGGCTATCATGTCGCCGAAGAAGAAGGCGACCGCAAATCCCAGCGCGACGAAGAAATAAATAAAATCATAGAAGGAGCCGAAGGCGATCTCCAAAACGCCGATCCAAAACGGCGCCTTGTAGCTCTTGTTGCGGATAGCGTTAAGCACAAGCAAAAATCCGGCGGTCAGAAGCAGAGCTGCGGTTTTGTTGCTGTCTATACTTGAATAGTGATTGAGCGCGAAGATAATATTGATCACCATAGTAAAGACAAAGGCTTTTCGGTAGTTGTACTTATCGGCAAATACAAAGCTGATCGAAGTAAAGGCGAAGAACGAGAGCACGACCTCCATCAGTACAAAGCAATTGATGTCGGGGAGAGCGTACTGTATTGTGCCGACAATGACCGCCAATATATAATTTACGGAGCTGCTGTAGTAAAAATGCTCTCTGCAAATCAATATCGAGTTGTAATAATCTCGGCTGCTTTCGTAAGAAAACGAAGTAAGCAGGATGCAGATCACCATTATGGCGAAATTCAATGCGGCAGCGAAAAGCAGCCTGCTCTTCAGCACCTTGATGATTTTTTCCTTCATTTCAGAACCACCCGGGTTTTAGTTATAGAGCTTGTTGTAAAGCATGGTTATATTCTTCTGCTCATAGTCGTTGAATACAACCTTTTCAGCGAATTCCTCTGCGGTGTAGGTGGGCTTGTACCACGACTGCTTGCTGAAATATTCGGCAAGCTCGGGACTTGTGAAGATCCTTCCTCTGCGGGCGTAAACCTCGTTGAGGGCAAGCTCCAGCTCTTTCTTGCTCATAGCGTCGACCTCAGCCTGAGTAAGATAGCTGGTGTTGTTTTTATAGCTGCTGAATACCGGCTCAGGCTCGCTTTGCCGCTCATGCCTTTCTTCTCTCCTGGGAGCGGTAGTTTCTTCTTCCTCCTCCTCATATCCGAGAGAAACCGTCAGATAAATCGTGCTGCCCTTCTTGACTTCTTCCTCTTCCTCGGGATTCTGCGAAATGACCAGACCTTCGTCGTAATCCTCGCTGTACAGGTAATCGTCGATCTCCACGCTGAAGCCCGCGTCCTCAAGAACCTCTACGGCGTATTCCGAATCATATCCGATGACCGAGGGCACGGATACAAGCTTCGGCTTTTCGGTAGGCTTTACGGTAGTTACCGGAACGGTCGTTTCCTGCGGCGCGGTCGTGACAGGCGGAGCCGCTGTTGTCTGCTGTTCGGCGGCTGATGTCGTGGGCTGAGTCTCCCCGGTGTTGAACAGCTTATTCAGCAAGCCGCTGTTATAGGCGTAAACTCCGATCACCGCGAGCAGTCCGAGAATGATTAACGCTCCGACGATTATTCCGATTATTAGACCCTTATTGCTCTTCTTCTCTTCATCGTCGGTATCCCTGAGAGGATCGTAATCATATTTGTCATAGTTATCGTCGACAGGAACGGTAACGGTTTGGACGCCGTCAGTCTTGCTTTTGACGTCCTCCTTCGGCTTTTCGTCATAATCAAAGTAATCGCCGTAATCCTTGTCCGAGGCGGGCATTGCGGAATTGATATTGAAAATCCTTGTTTTATGAGCGTCGTAATCATCAAAAACTCGGTTATCTATTTCGGGCTCATCATCAAACGTCTCCGGCTTGTCCGCATCAATTGCATCATCGGTATCGGCGGGCGCGCCGCTTTCAGCCTCGTCCGGCTCCGCGGCAGTTTCCGGTTCCTTGGGAGTATCATCCGTCTTTTCAGCTTGAGCAGCGTCAGCCTCATCAAAAGGCTGAGCCGCCGAAGATCCATCCCCGGATTCCTCAAAAACATTTCCGTCAAAATCCGTACCTTCGGGAACGATGACCTGCGCGGCAGGGGAGAGCGACGACGGCAGCTCCGATTTGATAGAGGTCAGAGCTTTCTTGAGATTACCCGCGTTTTTCCAGCGGTTCTTGTTTTGTGACTGACAGGCGATAACGATAACGCTCCTGAGCTTTTCGCTGCCGAGCG
>CACYIC010000020.1 GCA_902774325.1 uncultured Ruminococcus sp. | reverse complement strand
TGTACGCCGTGGCGCTTGCTGTCGCCGCGATCCCGGAGGCTCTGGGCTCGATAGTTACCATTGTTCAGGCTATGGGAACTCAGAAGATGGCGAAGGAAAACGCGGTAATTAAGGATCTTAAGGCGGTCGAAAGCCTCGGCTGCGTCTCGGTCATCTGCTCGGATAAGACAGGAACGCTCACCCAGAACAAAATGACCGTTCAGAGGATCTATGTTGACGGCGAAACTATCACCGAGGCGGGACTTGATATATCAAAATGGCTTCACCGCATACTTATCTACGATATGGTGCTCAACAATGATTCGAGCATCGTCGACGGAAGGGGAATAGGAGACCCCACAGAATACGCTCTGATCGAGTGCACAAGGCATATCGATCTTGACGAAAACATCATCCGCGATACGATCGCACGCATGGATGAGCTCGCGTTCGACTCCGACCGCAAGATGATGAGCACTAAGTATATGATCCACGGAGTTCCTCATGTCCTCACAAAGGGCGCGCTCGATTCCATCCTTGAGCGCTGTGTGAGCATTGCCGACGGCGACAGCGTCCGTCCCATCACCCCTGAGGATAAGGACAGGATACTCAAAAAGAATATGGAATTCTCGGAGCAGGGTCTGCGCGTCCTGACCTTCGCCTACAAGGAAAGCGGCGAGGAGCTTACTGTTGAGAACGAAAAGGACTTCATCTTCATCGGTCTGGTTTCGATGATGGATCCGCCCAGAGAGGAGAGCCGTCAGGCGGTTGCCGACGCTTTCCGCGCGGGAATCAAGCCGATAATGATAACGGGCGACCACAAGATAACCGCCTCCGCGATCGCCAAGCAGATCGGCATCATGAACGACGGCGATCTTGCTGTGACGGGCTTGGAGCTTGACGCAATGAGCGATGAGGAGCTCGACAAGATAATCGACAGGATCTCCGTTTACGCCCGGGTTTCACCCGAAAACAAGATCAGGATCGTTGAGGCGTGGCAGAAGAAGGGCAATATCGTTTCGATGACCGGCGACGGAGTAAACGACGCGCCCGCGCTCAAGAAGGCGGATATCGGCGTCGCTATGGGAATAACGGGAACCGAGGTCAGCAAGGACGCCGCCTCGATGATCCTTCAGGACGACGACTTTGCCACTATCATCAAGGCTGTCGCAAACGGCAGAAACGTCTACCGAAATATCAAAAACTCTATCCTCTATCTGCTTTCGGGCAATATGGCGGCGATCTTCACGGTTCTGTTCGCCTCCTTCGCGGCTCTTCCCGTGCCGTTCATGCCCGTTCATCTGCTGTTCATCAACCTTCTTACCGACTCCCTTCCGGCGCTTGCCATCGGCATGGAAAGGCCCGAGAAGGGCTTGCTCGATCAGAAGCCGCGCGACCCGAAGCAAGGGATACTCACAAGGGATTTTACAATGCTGATGTTCGGTCAGGGCGCTTTGATCGCTGTTTCGGTCATCACCGCTTTCCTGCTCGGGCTTAAAATCAACGCCGAAACCGCGAGCACTATGGCGTTCGCCACGCTCACGCTCTCGCGTCTTTTCCACGGCTTCAACTGCCGCAGCAAGAGCTCTATACTCAAAATCGGACTGTTCAGCAATATTTACAGCGTCGGCGCCTTCCTTGCCGGACTTGTGCTTCTTTTCTCCGTGCTCCTGATCCCCGCGCTTTACGGACTTTTCAGCGTTGTCGCTCTTGAGCCAGCTCAATACGGTCTGATCGCGGCTCTTGCCTTCGCGCCCACGCTGATAATTCAAATTATAAAAGCGATTGCCGACGCGGTGAGAAAATAGCTTGACAATCCCCTATTATTTTCTTATAATTTATTATAAGAAGTCTTAAGAAAGGGGACAAAATAATGAATATTTGGCACGACATTTCACCGGAAAGAATCACACCCGAATGCTTTTACGCCGTAATTGAAATTTCCAAAGGCGGAAAGAATAAATATGAGATGGATAAAGAAACGGGTATGCTCAAGCTCGACCGTGTTCTCTTTACCTCTACTCATTATCCCTCAAACTACGGATTTATTCCTCTCACTTACTGCGACGACGGCGACCCGCTCGACGTTCTCGTGCTATGCAGCGAAACGATACTTCCCATGACTCTGGTAGAGTGCAAGCCTATCGGCGTGCTTATCATGATAGATGACGACAGCAGCGACGAAAAAATCATAGCTGTACCAGTAAACGACCCGAATTACAACTGCTACAATGATATCAAGGATCTTCCAAAGCACCGTTTTGATGAAATCAGGCATTTCTTCCAGGTATACAAGATGCTTGAGATCAATAAGATGACAAACGTAAAAGAGATCAGCGGCGCGGAAAAGGCAAAGGAAGTAATCAAGAGCGCGATGGAAAGCTATAACCGGGATTTCCTGATGGAGTAAAATTCTTTATGACGGGCGTTTTCCCGTTCATCCGCGGCGGCGGGTCATAATGCCGCGAACAGCGGAGCTGTTTCTGCTTGATTCTTAAATCGGAGTTTTCCTGTTATAGAAAAAGGAAGAGTCGAAAACTCTTCCTCTTTCAATTTGTAAAAAAAGGTGATATTATGGCGCTTACGATTGTCGGCGTGCTGATTTCGATAATCGGCTTTATTTCGGGAATAGTTGCGGGCGATAGCAGCGATAATTTCGGTATCTGTCTGCTCGTCTGGCTTATTACCTTCCTGTTCGCATTGATATATTTCGGCTTCGGCTATATAATCAAAAGAATAGACGAGCTGACGGATAAGGTCGATTATTATCTTTCAAAAAAATCCGCGGAAGGATCCATAACCAAAACCGCGCCGGTCACGCCTGTCGTGATATCTCCTGCCGCAAGCGTCTCAACAGCCGCCAAAGGCAGCTCCGCCGGCGGAGCGTGGACCTGTCCTGCCTGCGGAGAGAAAAACTCCCGCGTGGTGACAAAGTGCATTCTGTGCGGGAAAATGAAGGAGCAGTAAAAGCGGCGGCTTTAGAAAACCGATCAAAACAGAACAAGAATTAGAGAGCGGGGCGCGTGCCCCGCTCTTTTTTCGGCTTTCTTGTGATAAAATTACAACAATTGCGCGCGATTCTGTATCGCCGTTTCTATCCGCTGTGGCTCTATGCCGATATCGTTTTGCAAAATAAAAGACAGAAGAAAAGAGGGAAAGGATAACTCCCTTCCCTCAAAAACAGTTTTTCCGGATCTGTTTTTATTTCATATTAGCCAACATAGCGATAACCGAAATCAAACCGGCGGTAAGACTGATAATAGTCACAACACCGAAAAAAGTTATCCACTTATGTATAGCTGTCAACTTTTCCAAAGACTTCTTTTGAATGTCCAAAGACTGTTTTTCAATTTCAATTAATATGCTTTCTTTATCCATCAATTATCATTAACCGAAATATCTCTTAAGCAGTCCCTTAAAGCCCGCGCCGTGTCTGGCTTCGTCCTTAGCCATTTCGTGGACGGTGTCGTGGATAGCGTCGAGGTTGGCTGCCTTTGCGCGTTTTGCGAGATCGAACTTGCCCTCGCAGGCGCCCGCCTCAGCGTCGGCGCGCATCTTGAGGTTCTTTTCGGTGCTGTCGGTGAGAACCTCTCCGAGAAGCTCTGCGAAGCGTGAAGCATGGTCGGCTTCCTCAAAGGCGTAGCGCTTGAACGCCTCGGCGATCTCGGGATAGCCCTCTCTGTCGGCGACTCTCGCCATAGCAAGATACATTCCTACCTCGCTGCACTCGCCCTCAAAATTAGCTCTCAGGTCGGCGATGATGTCCTCGCTCACGCCCTCAGCCTTGCCTTCGCCCAGCTTGTGGACGGTTGCAAACTCAGCGTCCTCTTCCATAGGCTTAAACTTGGAAGCGGGCTGCTTGCAGACAGGGCATTTCTCGGGGGGCTGATCTCCCTCGTGGATATATCCGCATACAGTACAAACCCATTTCATAGTAGAATCCTCCTAAAAAATAAATTTAACAGAATTTTAATTCCATTAATTTATATTATCATACAAACTGCTAATTTTAATTGCGACAGAGAATTATAATACTATTTTATGATAATTTGTTTTTTATAGCGTCGGCAGGAAAATTTGCGGAGCAAGGCGGGACAGGATAATATGTATCTTATGTTTTCCGCACCTTTTTTGGTTTTCCTCATATCATGTACCATCAACATAAAGAAAAGAGGAATTGTATGTCCAAAATCTTTTTGAGTCCGTCAGCGCAGGAATTCAACCCCTATATCGACGGCGGCAATGAGGAATATTACATGAATCTGATAGCGGACGCCATGGAGCCGTATCTCACGGCGAGCGGTATCTCGTTTGACCGCAACGACCCTATGCAGAGCCTGAGTCAGATAATCAACGATTCAAACGCTCAGAATTACGATCTTCACCTCGCCATCCACAGCAACGCCTCTCCCGAGGCTCAGGCGGGGAAGAACACCGGAGTGCAGATCTACTACTACCCCACGAGCGCGAAGGGCAGACGCTTCGCGGAAATCCTGATGAATAATTACAAGTCGATCTACCGCGAACCCGGAAATATCAAGCTTGTGCCCTCCGCTAATCTGGCGGAGCTGCGCAGAACAAAAGCGCCCGCCGTTCTGATCGAAACCGCTTATCATGACAACCGCGACGACGCGAATTGGATACGCGATAACATTCAGACCATAGCGCGGACGCTTGCGAAGTCTGTCGCCGAATATCTCGGCGTTCCGTTTGTTGAGCCTTGAATCACTCGATCTCGGGCGTTGATGCCGACTGAACATCCTTGAGCCTGCGCCTGATCTGCCTTGTGCGCACTCCGACAAGGGTATCGAGGTCGTGGTTGGCTTGCTCAAGCTTTTTCTGGGTTCTGTCGAGCACGTCGGCAAAGGAATCAAATTCCTTCTTAACGCCTCCGAGCACCTCCCAGACCTCGGCGCTGCGCTTCTGGACCGCGAGGGTTTTAAAGCCCATTTGAAGTGAGTTCAGCAGCGCCGCCATGGTGCTCGGTCCCGCGATATTCACCTTGAAATCGCGCTGCAGGACCTCAACCATCCCGCGGTTGACGACCTCGGCGTAAAGTCCCTCGAAGGGCAGGAACATGATCGCAAATTCGGTAGTGTTCGGCGGGTCTATATATTTTGTGCTGATATCCTTCGCCTCGCTGCGAATGGTGTTTATCAGCGCTTTGGCGGCAAGGTCGATCTGCGCCTTGTCGCCGCTTTCCGTTGCGTCGCGCAGAGCGGCGTAGGTGTCGCCCGGGAATTTTGAGTCGATAGGCAGCCAGATAAAGCCCTCGTCCTTTGCGGGCAGCTTTATGGCGTATTCAACGACATTTGAGGAGCCTTTTTTGGTCGCGACATTTTCCGCGTACTGCTCGGGGGACAGGATCTCCGAAAGAATGCTTCCGAGCTGTATCTCGCCGAGTATGCCCCTGGTCTTGACGTTTGAGAGCACCTTTTTCAGGTCGCCCACTCCTGTCGCGAGGTTCTGCATTTCTCCCAAGCCCTTGTAGACCTGCTCAAGTCGCTCGCTGACGAGCGAAAAGCTCTTGTTCATCTTGTCCTCGAGCGATTTCTCAAGCCTCTCGTCTACGGTTTTTCGCATTTCCTCGAGCTTTTGGTTGTTCTCGTTCTGTATCGACTCAAACCGCCTGTCGATTGTCTCGCGCATTTTTTCGAGCTCTCCGGCGTTTGAAGCCGAAAACTCCCTGAGCCTGTCGTCCAGGTCTTCGAGCCGCTCTCTCTGCTGGCGCGAGGAGGCTTGCTGCGAGTCCGAGATCATGTCGCCCATGTTTTTTATCGAGCTTTGGGTCTGCGTGAGCAGCTCCTGACGCTGAACGCTCTGCTGAGCAGTCATTTCGTCCTTGACGGCGGAGATTATCTCGTTCTTTGCCCTGTATAGCTCATCCTCATAATTGCCGGTATTGTTCTTTTTCAGAACTAAAACAATGAGCAGCACAACCGCCGTAAGCGCTGCCGCCATTGTGATTATCTCGATAACGTTCATTTGCTTTGCCCCTTTTCTCGATCTTAGAATAATATATCACAAAGCAAAGCGAAACGCAATATCAGCGGGTGAAAAAACTGTCGCAGTCTTTTTCACCCGCCTCGGATATTTAGGCGACGCCGCACAATTCGCGGCGCGCGCCTTTGCCTGAATTTTATTCTGTCAGTCTGCCAAAAAAATATTGCTTCGCAATCCGCACACCTGAATTATGAGGTATTGCCTTTACCGCCGGTGGCAGCCTTTCGCTGTAGGATTTTATTCAAAGCTGCTTTCGATCACCTTGGAGCAGTTGACGGGGGAGTAGAGGAAGCGGTCGATGTGGCCCTCGGTGATGAAATAATCCGGCGGGACGGGCTCGCGTCGGTGATCAAAGGTGTCGATAATTATAAGCTTTATCTTCATTCTGTCGGGCAGGATGCTCTTGATGTAGACGCTTGCCTGCTGTCCCATCCTCACGCCGTCCTTGCTTTCGGCAAGTCCCGCGAGGTTCGGTGCAAGCTCAACAAAGGCTCCGTAGTTTTCGACGCTGCGGACTGTTCCCGAAACTGTCTCGCCCGCCTGAAAACGCGCGGCGTTCTGCTCCCAGGTGCCGAGCAGCTCCTTGTGGCTGAGGCTTATCCTGCCGTTTTCGATATGCTTTATGATCGCCTTTATGTCCATCCCTACGGTGAAGCGCTCCTTCGGGTGTTCGATTCTGGAAATCGAAATAGCGTCGATCGGCATAAGCGCTACTATACCGCAGCCGATATCCGCGAAGGCTCCGAAGCTTTCAAGGTGGGTTATCCTCGCGTCGACGATATCTCCGCTTCTCAGAAAGGCGACCCTCGCCTCAAGGCATTTTCGCTGTGCCTTTTCGCGCGAGAGTACGGCGTATTCTCTGCCGCTTTCATCTTTTCTTATTTCTTCCACAATAAACCGCACGGGACGGTTCACCCTGGATATCACCGCGATATCTCTCACGCTGCCGTCGCGTATTCCGAGCGCCCCCTCCTCGCGCGGGATTATTCCCTTCATGCAGCCGAGCTCCACACCGAGATTGTGCCGAGAGTCGCAGAAAACGGCGGGCGCCTCAAGCATCCGCCCTTCGCGCATAGCCTCTCTTAATAGTCGTGGAGAGCTCTGGGCGCGCCTGTTTTCCTCAAGATTTAACAACCGGCCTTCGGGTGCGTATTCATTCATTTTCATACCTCCGCATATTTCATTACACAAAATTCTATGAACACGAAGGCGCAAATATGCCAAATTTGCATTTTTTGAAAAAGTATGTTATAATAGGGGCGAAAGAAGAATTGTGTGTTTTTTAAAAAATTATCCGAAAGGACAATCGTTATGAAAAATTATCGCAAGGCAATCATTTCACTCCTTTTGGCTCTGCTTCTTTCCGTGAGCGCGATGAGCTTCTCGGGATGTAAGAGCAACGAAAACGATCAGGAAGCGACCGAGCCTTCAACAGCCGCACCGACCTATCCGATAAGCACGGACGACGAGGCAAAGGCGATCGGAGGACTCAAGGCGCTGGGCATCGACCCCGCGACTCTCGGCATTGAGCCCGAGATCCTTCACGATTCCCACAAAGCGGGATTCCAGCTTGACAAGCCCTCAAAGGGCGATACTATCGCGGTGATCCATACCTCCGAGGGAGATATCACTCTGCGCCTGTTCCCGGAGCAGGCTCCCAAGGCTGTTAAGAATTTTATCACCCTCGCGAACGACGGAAAGTACAACAAAACCACCTTCCACCGCGTTATCAAGGATTTCATAATCCAGGGAGGACACTGCGGCACCGACCTCACCGCGGTCAACGGAGTCAGCTCCTACGGTGCCGAGTTCGAGGACGAGTTCTGCGACAAGCTTTTCAATCTGCGCGGCGCGGTCTCGATGGCGAGCAGCAAGAAGGATACAAACGGAAGTCAGTTCTTCATCAATCAGACCGACGCCGAGACCTTCAGAAAAAACGGCGGATGGTCGGCTTATGACGATATCTGGAACAACATCAAGAACCAGCTCGTCAACTACAAGGACTCAAATCTTCTCGCTGATTTTGTAGATGAAAACGGCGATAAGTTCATCAACACCGAGGTCATCCCGAACGAGGTCAAGCAGCTTTATGTTGACAACGGCGGCAGCCCGAATCTCGACGGCGCGTTCAACGCGGCGGATCGCGGAAATACCGTTTTCGGTCAGGTGATCGAGGGAATGGATATCGTCGATAAGATCGCCTCGGCTGAGACCGACAAGGGCGATACTCCCCTTGAAAGCATCACGATCAAGTCAATAGAGATCAAGACCTACGGTCAGGAGGAAGCGACCACGGCTCCCGATACAAAGGCAAAGACGACCACCGCTCCCGCCGAGACAAAGGCTGAGGATGAAGCGTAGGACAAGCAAGAGGATAATTATATCGACGCGGAGGAAAACGCGGAGGAATAATATGACCGAGAAGCCCATTATCGCGATGATGTACGATTTTGACCGTACACTCTGCACAAAGGATATGCAGGACTACAGCTTTATTCCCAGCCTCGGCATGACCGAGGAGGAATTCTGGCGCTATGCCAACGAGCTGGGAGAGCGCGAGCACATGGACTCCGTGCTCGCCTATATGTACGCCATGGTAAAGGTCTCCGGCGAGAAAAGCATACCGATCACAAGAGATACCCTTGTGAAAATGGGCGCTAACGTCGAGCTTTATCAGGGCGTTGATGAATGGTTTGACCGCATCAACCGCTTTGGCGAGAGCGCAGGCGTGAGGATCGAGCACTACGTTATTTCCTCGGGTCTGCGCGAGATCATAGAGGGCACAAACATCAGCCGCTGCTTCAAGAGCATATTTGCCTGCGAATTTCTCTATGATTCAGACGGCAACGCGGTATGGGCGAAAACTGACGTAAATTACACCAACAAGACCCAATTCGTTTACCGAATCAACAAGGGAGTTCTCGACGTCGCTAACGATCTGGATCTGAACCGCTCGATGCCCGACGACAGCAAGCGCGTTCCCTTCTGCAATATGATCTATCTCGGCGACGGGCTTTCGGACGTCCCCTGCATGAAGATGATGAAGGCTTACGGCGGCTACTCGATCGCCGTTTATCAGGAGCGCGGCAGCAAGGTGGAGGATCTTCTTCGCCGCGACAGGGTGGATTTCATCTACCCCGCCGATTACCGCGAGGGAAGCGGGCTTGACGTCACGATAAAAAATATCATCCGCAAGATGGCTGTAAGCGACCTTCTGCAGGCTGAGAACAGCAGACAGAAGGGAAGCCTGAAAAGCTGAGCGCGAAAAAACAGGGATGACTCATTTGCTTTGAGCCATCCCTTTTTTGTATTGTTTTTTTAAGGCGATCCCTTTTATTCGAGCTGTCTTAACGCGGAGGACAGAACGATTTTTGACCCGCCGTCGCTTCCGTCATTCCGAGGTGACCTTTCTGATGTTCCTCTCCGAAAACTGTATCAGGTTGAACAGGGAAGAGGCGCCTCGGTCAAAGTAGCCCGAAATAATATCCGGAGAGAGCGAGAGGGCAATATTCTCGCGGTCGACTATCTCTCCGAGTCTTTCAAGATCAACGATCATAGACGCGTTTGCAAGGCTTTTGTAATAGCGCTGATCCAGCGCGAACATACTGAGGGTGTTGGTCTTTTCGGAGGCGTAGATCGCTCTGAAAACCTGATATTCGGCGCTCATAAGATAGTTGCTCGCGACGGTGGTCAGCCGTTTGCTGCCTATCTGAGCGAGCAGATCGAAAATGACTGTGTTCGTATTCATGAGCAGCTTGCGGTTCACCTGGTTTATTACGTTTCCCTGAATATGGCGGATCTCGTCGCTGTCGGGAAGATCCTCCGCCTTCATTTCCGCCGGCTTGCGCATCATGGTTCTGCCAAGCAGATAATCCGTCGATACGTCAAAATAATCCGCCGCTTTGACGAGAAAATCCAAGCCGCATTCGCGAATCCCCTTTTCGTAATGAGAGAGCAGCGCCTGCGAGATCTCCAGATCCTGCGCGGCTTTTTTCTGGCTCAGACCGCGTTCCTTGCGCAAAAATGTAAGAATTCTCGGAAAATCTTGATTCATGACTTGACCCTCGATTCATTTAATAGTATAATATATAAGTTAAAAAGTCTGATTTTGGCTTTTCTACTGTAAGTATAACTCAAAAAATACAGATTGTAAATAACCCGGAGGGGAAAAGATGAAAAGTTATGTTATTCACCTTTTGCGTCACGGAGCAATTGACGAAACGCTTTCGGGCAAATATATCGGAACCACCGACGTCCCGCTTTCGGACAAGGGAAGGATGGCTCTGCGCAGAAATGCTCACGATCACGAATACCCGGGCGCTCCCGTGGTTTTCACCTCTCCGCTCAAGCGCTGTACCCAGACCTGCGAGCTGCTCTATCCCGACATAAAGCCGATCGTAATTTCGGATCTTATTGAATGTAATTTCGGCGAGTGGGAGGGCAAGACCGCCGAGGAGCTGAGGGACGACCCCGATTTTCACAAGTGGCTCGCCGGCGACAACAGCGTAAAGCCTCCGAGAGGCGAGAGCAACGACGACTTTGTACGCAGGATATGCAGGATCTTTGAGAGCATAGTCGAGGGTCTGATGAAAACGGGCACGACCGAATGCGTCATTGTCACTCACGGCGGAATAATAATGACCCTGCTTGCCGTTTACGGTCTGCCGCAGGCAAAGCCCTTTGAATGGACAGTTGACAACGGCTTCGGCTACTCGATCCGCGTGACTCCGATGCTGTGGCAGCGGGGAAAGGTCACTGAGGTTTTTAACAGAATACCCATGCTCAGAGATGAGAACGATTCTCATTTGGAATAATTATTGCAAATTCACAGAAAGAAGGATATAACAATGGCAGATTACAAGATTACTTTACTCAAGGGTGACGGTATCGGACCCGAGATCGTCGACCAGGCGGTAAAGGTGCTCAACAAGGCGGCTGACAAGTTCGGCTTTACGGTGGAGTATGACGAGGCTTTGCTCGGCGGCTGCGCGATCGACGCGACAGGCGTTCCGCTCCCTGATGAAACCATCGCCAAGTGCAAGGTGAGCGACAGCGTTCTTCTCGGCGCGGTAGGAGGTCCCAAGTGGGACAACCTGCCCGGAAGCGTCCGTCCCGAGGCGGGACTTCTCGGCATCAGAGGTGCGCTGGGTCTTTTCGCCAATCTTCGTCCCTCCGTTATTTTCGGACCGCTCAAGAGCGCTTCTCCCATAAAGGATGAGATCATCGGCGATAAAATGGATATCCTCATCGTTCGCGAGCTCACCGGAGGCATCTATTTCGGAGAGCGCGGCAGAGGAGAGGTAAACGGCAGCCCCGCAGCGTGGGATACCGAAAAATACTCCGTTGCCGAGATTGAGAGGATCGCCAGAGTTGCCTTTGATATGGCTATGAAGCGCGGCAAGAAGCTCACAAGCGTCGACAAGGCAAACGTTCTTGAGTCCTCGCGTCTTTGGAGAAAGACCGTTATCGAGGTTTCCAAGGACTATCCCGAGGTCGAGCTGAATCATCTCTACGTCGATAACTGCGCTATGCAGCTTGTCCGCAATCCCAAGCAGTTTGACGTCATTGTTACATCCAACATCTTCGGAGATATCCTCTCCGACGAGGCTTCCATGATCGCGGGCTCGATCGGTATGCTCGCCTCCGCGAGTCTTTCCGGCGGCAAGCTCGGACTTTACGAGCCCATCCACGGCTCCGCCCCCGATATCGCCGGACTCGGGATCGCAAATCCCCTCGCCACCATCCTTTCGGTCGCCATGATGTTCCGCTATTCGCTTGAGCAGAACGAAGCGGCGGACGCCATCGAAGCGGCGGTAGCCAAGGTTCTCGAAACCGACCGTACACCCGATATATACGAAAAAGGCATGAATAAGGTAAGCTGCGAGCAGATGGGCGACCTTGTTTGTGAGGCATTGTGATCAAAAGGAGGGACCATGCAGCTATACGATATGCACAGCCACATTCTTCCCGGCTTTGACGACGGAGCGAAGAATGTTGAGATAAGCCTGAAGCTTATTGACAGCCTTAAAAAGCAGGGAGTAAACAATATTTGCCTTACTCCTCACTTCTACACCAACGAGCGCTCGATCGACAGCTTTGTTGAGGAGCGCGACAGGGTATTCGAGGAGTTCCGTCCTTATATTCCCGAGGACGTTAACGTCGTCCTCGGAGCGGAGGTTTATGTCACTCATTATCTCTTTAATAATGATGACTTTTCCGAGATCACCTTTGGAAAATCCAAATATATCCTCACGGAATACGCCTATAACTGCACCTTCTCGGAGCGCACGATGCAGAAGATATATATGCTGATGAACAATAACGGGCTTATCCCCGTTATTCCTCATGTTGAGCGTTATCCTTATCTTATGGAGAATCTGTCGTTCATCTCCGAGCTTCAGGATATGGGAATAATAATCCAGACCAACGCCAAAAGCTACGCCTCGGACGCGTCGTTCTTCCGTAAGCGCAAGCTTCTCAAGATGATCTCAAAGGGATATATAGATATCCTCGGCACCGACGCCCATTCGTTCACTCACAACAACCCCGAAGCGTTTTCGGAGGCTATGGATATTATTTCTCAGAAGTGCGGACGCAACCGCCTTGAAGAAATGATGGAGATCGCCGGAGATATTTTCAATAAGGCTCTCTAAGGCTAATAATAGCTCAAAAAAGCAACGCGGAGTCGGGATCAGTTCCCGGTTCCGCGTTTTCGTTTTTTGGATTCCGAATATAATTGAATCATGCGGTATCGCCGATGATTTTTGCGAGCTTTTCGATACCGCCCTCTGTTTTTTGAGATGAGATGCCCGAAAAGCTTAGAGAAAGCTCGTTTTTCCCGGCGCTCCGCGCCATTATCCTTATAGAGTTTTCCTCAAGCGCTCCGCTCAGCGCCTCCGCGTCGAGCTGAAAGGGAGGCTTTAGGGTGCAGTACAGCGAGGTTTCGTTGAATTTGATCTCCCAATCGGGAAAATACTTCCGAATGCTCTTTAGCATCAAACGGCTTTTTTCGAGATATACGCGCCTCGCCTTGCGCAGATGAACGTCGATCTTTCGGCTGTTGATATACTCCGCGAGGGCGAGCTGTTCGGTCTTTGAGGCGGTTTGATTCGTGAATTTTTTGATCTCTCTGTATTTTTCGGTCAGAGCGCGCGGCAGAACCATATAGCTCAGCCTTACCGAAGGAAGCAGGACCTTTGAGAATGAGCCGAGATAAACGGTGTTTTCCGTATCGTAATGCTGGACGCACGGCATGGGATGGGTGCTGTAGCGCAGCTCGCCGTTGTAATCGTCCTCGATAATAAGGGCATTGTTGAGCTTTGCGCCTCGGATGAGCTCCAGCCTGCGGGTAACCGGCATGCTTTCGCCGCTTTCCTCGCAGTAATTCGGATTTATCAGCACAAGGTCGGGCTTGATTCTATCGAGAGAGTCAACGCGCGCTCCGAATCTGTCGCTTTCAAAGTATTCGACCTCATATCCGTAACTTCGGAATACAAATTCCGACTGAACGAACGCGCCGCCGGCTACGGCGATTTTCAGTTCTTTTCCGAGGAGGGCGCAAAGTATCGACAGAACGGGCTGGGTTCCCGCTCCTATGACTATATTTTCGGGGGTGGAATTGACGCTTCTGGTGCCAACTGCGTATTGCTGCAGCGCTTTTCTGAGCGCCTCCTCGCCCTGGGGATCGCCGTAGGAGGTCAGCAGATAGTCGCGGTTAATAACATCCTTTACGCATTTGCGCCAATGGCTCAGATCGACTATCCCGCTGTCTATGCTCTTGCCGCTGAAATCATATTCATAATACTGACGGCTCTTTTGAGCGGAGGCTTCATTTACGCTCGGACTTTCGGGCGGACGGCTGTTGAAGTCAGCCGCGACGAAATATCCCTTCTTCGGCAGAGAGTAAATATAGCCCTCCGCGGAAAGCTGCTCGTAAGCCGCCAGAACCGTGGTTTTGGAAATCCCAAGCTCCGCGCACAGCTCGCGCACGGACGGCAGACGGGTATTTTTTTTGAGGCTTCCGTCCTCGATATGACGGCGCACCGAATAATATATTTGTCTGTAGCGCGGCTCGTTTTCATCAGAGTCGGCGATCAGAAAATCATAAAGCATATAATCACCGCTCCAATTTTATCACTTATTTTCGATTTTTTCAATATTCTTACCGCCCGCAGACACGAAACTGCCGAAAAATATGAAAAGTTATCAAATGAAATCGCATAAACGGTTGAAATTTACATCCCAAATGAGTATAATATATAATGTATAACTGTACATAAGTATGTAATGAAACAGAGGGGATATTTATGAACACTTCATTAAAAGGTTTTTTTGATTATATCAAGGGGAAGAAGGTCGCCTTTATCGGCATAGGCACGAGCAATCTTCCGCTGTTAAAGCTCTTTGCCGAAAAGGGCGCGAGGGTCATCGCCTGCGACCGAAAGGATTTTGAGTCCTTGGGCGGTAACGGCATAATGGCGCGCGAGTACGGCGCCGAGCTTATTCTGGGAGAGGATTATCTGAGCTGCATCGATGCGGACATCATTTTCCGTAGCCCGGGCACCCCTTATTACAAGGAGGAGCTTGTCAGGCTCCGTGAAAACGGAAAGATACTCACCTCGGAGATGGAGGTCTTTTTCGATCTTTGTCCCTGCAAGTGCATAGCCGTCACCGGCTCCGACGGAAAGACCACAACGACTACGATCATTTCCGAAATGCTCAAGGCGGCGGGCAAAAACGTCCATCTCGGCGGCAATATCGGCAACCCGCTCCTTCCAGAGATCGAGAGCGTCAGGGAGGACGATTTCGCGGTGGTCGAGCTTTCGAGCTTTCAGCTCATCTCAATGCGCAAGAGCCCCGATATCGCGGTTGTAACCAACCTCGCGCCGAACCATCTCGATATCCACAAGGATATGCAGGAGTACGTTGAGTCCAAAAAGAACATCCTGCTCCATCAGAACGCCTTTTCAAAGGCTATCCTTAATCTCGATAATGAGATCACCAACGGCTTCTCGGATTCCGTTAGAGGCAGGCTCGCGAAGTTCTCCGTTAAGGAGGAGGTTTTCAACGGAGCCTTCCTCAGAGGAACCACGGTCTGTTATTCGGATTACGGCAAAGTGACCGAGATCATGGATATCTCCGATATCAAGATCCCCGGTATGCACAATGTTGAGAACTATCTCGCGGCTATCTCGGCGGTATGGGGCATCGTGGATACCGAAACGATCCTCTCCGTCGCCAAGAGCTTCGGAGGCGTTCGCCACCGCGCCGAATACGTCCGCGAATACAGGGGAGTAAAGTACTTCAACGATTCCATCGCCTCCAGTCCGACCCGCACAGCGCTTGGAACGCTCTCGCTTTATGATAAAAAAATCGCCGTCATCGCGGGCGGTTACGACAAGCATATCCCTTACGAGCCGTTAGGACCCGTGATCAACAACAAGGTCAAGCTCCTGATACTTCTCGGGGACACCGCTCCCAAGATCGAGGCGGCGGTAAGAAACAGCGACAATTATGACGAGGACGCCATCAAAATAATCAACGTCACGAATATGGAGGAGGCTGTTGCCGCGGCGGTTGAAAACACTCAGCCGGGAGATATCGTTTCGCTCTCGCCGGCAAGCGCGAGCTTCGGACTCTATAAGAATTTTGAGGAGAGAGGCAATCACTTCAAGTCGATTGTCAATGCTTTGGTGTAAAACATGGATTTGAAAAAACTCATTTTTGATTTGTGCCGCGCTCAGGGAGTTTCAGGCAGCGAGAGGTGCGCTGCGGAGGTTGCCAAGGCTTATCTCAAGCCTTTTGCCGATATCCATATCGACCGCAACGGCAGCCTCATCGCGATCCTGGGCGACAGCAATTCCAAGAGGACCGTCCTGCTGGACGCTCATCTCGACAGGATCGGCTTCATAGTTACCGATATTGACGACGACGGCTTCGTAAAGGTCGATAAGTGCGGCGGGATCGACCCCCGCACTCTTCAGGATGCGGTGCTTATCAGCGAGAGCGGGATAAAGGGCACGGTTTGCTGCCTGCCGCCGCATCTGAACGACGGAAAAGAGAACAAGGCGACGCCTATAACCAAAATCCGCGTCGATTTCGGCATGGGCGCAGATGAAATAAAAAGATATATCCGTCCGGGCGATATGCTCACCTTCGCGGCTGAGCCCGCCGAGCTGCTCAACGGAAGGATCGCTTCCGCCGCGCTCGATAACCGCTGCGGCGTGGCTGCCTTGATCCGCGCCGCCGAGCTTTTGAGCGGCAGAGAAGGAGTCGGCTGTAAAATCGCCGTGGTTTTAAGCTCTCAGGAGGAGACCTTCGGCACCGGCGCGAAAACCTCGGCTTACAAGCTCTGCGCGGATGAGGCTATCGCCGTTGACGTGAGCTTTGCTTCTCAGCCCGACGTCAGCGGACAATATTCCAAGATCGAGCTCGAGAAGGGCCCCATGATCGCGATAGCTCCGGTTTTAAGCCGCGAGATGTCCGATTATCTGATACAGCTCGCAAAGGATAAGGAGATCCCTTATCAGCTTGAGCCTATAGGCGGAAGAACGGGCACCAACGGCGACAGCATTTCGGTTTCACGCGGAGGCGTCAGAACCGCGGTCATTTCGATACCGCAGCGTTATATGCATACTCCTTCGGAGGTCATCGCTCTCTGCGACGTCGAGAACACCGCCCGCCTGATCGTTGAGTATATTATGAGCGGAGGTGCCTTCAATGGTTGATTACGCGCTTTTGGAAAAGCTCTGCCTCGCGGACGCGATTTCAGGCGACGAGGAAAGCGTAAGAGATATCGTCGTTTCCGAGATAAGGGATTACGCCGATGAGATCAGGATAGATAACCTCGGCAACATCCTGGTCCACAAAAGGGGCAGAAATCCCGCCGTGAACCGTCTTATGCTCTCCGCCCACCTCGACGAGGTCGGGCTGATGGTCACCGATATCACCTCTGACGGATATTTGAAATTCGATATGGTCGGCGGCATAGAACGCAGAGTATTGATCGGCAAAAGAGTTTCCGTCGGAAAAAACAAGCTCCACGGCGTGATCGGAATAAAACCGGTGCATCTCACTCACGGCGACGAGGATATGACGATCCCCGAGCTCTCCGAGATGTACATAGACGTCGGCGCTAAAAGCACAGAGGACGCGCTGCAATATATAAACTACGGCGACAGCGTTTACTTTGTCTCCGAATTCACCCAAACCGAGAAAAAAATATGCAGCAAGGCGATAGACGACCGCTTCGGATGTCTTGTTCTCATCTCTCTGATAAAATCAGAGCTTGAGTACGATATGGATTTCGCCTTCGTGGTTCAGGAGGAGGTCGGGCTTCGCGGCGCTAAGGCGGCGGCTTATTCGGTAAATCCCGATTTTGCGCTTGTTTTTGAGGCTACGACCGCGGCGGATACCCCTGAGTCGGAAACCGACAGAAAGGTTTGCAGGCTCGGCGACGGCGCCGTTATTTCCCTGATGGACAGGCATACGATCTACGATAAGCGCCTGATTTCGGCAGCCTTTGAGCTTGCCGAAAAAAACGGCGTCAAGGTTCAGTATAAAAAAGCGGTCGCCGGAGGCAACGACGCGGGAGTTATCCATCAGAGCCGCTCCGGAGTCCGCACCCTCGCGATCTCGCTCGCGACGCGTTATCTCCATTCTCCGAGCTGCGTCGCGGATAAGGACGACTGCGAGAGCGTGATCTCCCTTGCCTTTGCCTTTGCCGATCAGATCGCCGGAGGGATGATCTCATGATAAGCTCGGTTGACGAGAATACGCCCTTTGAGGATATCGTCTCGGAGATCGCGCCCGGGGATCCCTTTGCCTGCCGGATAATATCTCTTTATAACAGCTACAAGCCCTCTCTCGTCTTTGTCGATTACTGGCTGATCTCGGATGAAGAGGGCGGCTTTAACGGCGCGATAGCCCGAAACGGAAGCAATTTTATCCTTCTGCTTACTCCCGAAAGCGATATCGCGGAGGTTTCCTCCTTTATGCGCGTTGCGGGAGCTACCGGTATAATCTGCAGCGGAGAGTACGAGCTCGACCTGAATGACCCCGTAACAGTTACGGGCGTTGTTCTCAGGCGCAATGAAGCATATCCCGAGGAAAACGAAGGCTTGTCGTTCGTTCAGCCGGATATCCGCGACGCCTACAGCCTGATCGTAAAATGCGCGGATGAAAGCTTTGTTCCGCCCTCCTTTGAGGATTTTTATGTCGATGTGAACCACAAGCTCCGTCACGGCTCCATCAGCCTGTGCGCTATCGAGGAGGAGGGGAGGACGGTCGCGCTTGCGATGACAGTTGCCGAGAGCAAAAGCGGAGCGGTGTTGGGCGCTGTTTCCTGCGACCCTGATTTTCGTCGTCGCGGCTACGGCTCGGCTGTCGTAAAACGCCTGACGAATATTCTGACAGGAGAGGGAAAAACGGTCTTTTTGCACCGCGCTCAAAACGCGAACGCGGCATTTTATACCGAGCTCGGCTTTTCCGAGGTCGGCAGTTGGCGCGAATACTACAGTTAAGGTGATTTTTTGCGATTTTTTGATATAGATAAAAGGATCCTCGAAGCATCGGCTCAGGCTATGGAGCTTTGCGCGGACAAGCTGTCTGAAATCGAGGATATCCAGGAATACAACCAGATAAAAATGATAAAGGCGTTTCAGAACGCCGGGGTGCGCGAGAGCTATTTTTGCGGCTCAACGGGTTACGGCTATGACGATTTCGGACGCGACGCGCTCGACCGCGTTTATGCCTTTGCTTTTGACGCCGAGGATGCGCTTGTTCGCCATAATTTCGTAAGCGGCACCCACGCGCTCACCGTGGCGCTATTCGGAATGCTGCGTCCGGGCGATACGATGCTAAGCGTCACTGGAATGCCCTACGATACTATCCGCTCGGCGATCGGTCTTGAGGGAAACTATCCCGGCTCGCTCAGGGATTTTAATATTCATTTTGAGATGACGGAGCTGCTGTCCGACGGCACGCTTGATTATGAGTCAATAAAGCGCGATATCGCGCAAAAGAAGCCCAAGATGGTATATATCCAGCGCTCGCGCGGCTACAGCGTAAGACCCTCTCTCACTTGGCGCGAGATCAAAAAAATCTGCGATATTTCAAGGGCGGCTTCCCCGAATTCAATTATAATGCTCGACAACTGCTACGGCGAATTTGTCGAAAAGGTCGAGCCGCTTTCGGTCGGCGTCGATATCATGGCAGGCTCGCTCATCAAGAATCCGGGAGGCGGGATCGCCCCCACGGGAGGTTATATTGCGGGCAGAGCCGATCTGGTCGAGATGTGCGCCTACCGACTCACCACTCCCGGCACCGGCAAGGAGATCGGCGCGACCCTGAACGCCTCCCGGGAGCTTTTTATGGGCGCTTACCACGCGCCGCACGTCACCGGCGAGGCTCTGAAAACGGCGGTTTTCGCTTCCGCCCTCTTTGAAATTCTCGGCTTTGACACCGCTCCGAAATACTCGGAGAGCAGGGGAGATATAATCCAGCTCATTATGCTCGGCAACAGGGAAAAGCTTATTCAATTCTGCGGCGGTATCCAGAGCGGTTCGGCGGTAGACAGCTTTGTTGAGCCCGTTCCCTCCGATATGCCCGGCTATGAAAGCCAGGTCATCATGGCGGCGGGCGCGTTCACCCTCGGCAGCTCGATCGAGCTTTCAGCCGACGCGCCTCTGCGCGAGCCCTACGCCGTCTGGCTGCAGGGCGCGCTTAATTTCCATTCGGGCAAGCTCGGGATAATGCTTGCGGCAGATAAGGTTCTTCGCGGTGAAAAGAAATGAAAAAGAGAAAAGTATTCAGAATGCTTTTAAAATCCTTCAAAACGGCGGGAGCAGACAAGATCATAGGCGGATATCTGATATGGTTCTTTGCTTCCGCGATACCTGTCTGGCTTATTGAGCCGAATATCAAGTCCTACGGCGACAGCCTTTGGTTTTGCTTTGCCTCCGCGACCTCGATAGGCTACGGGGATTATGTTGCCGTCACCATTGTCGGAAGGATCATCACCGTGATTCTCACGGTCTATTCGATAGCTGTCATAGCGATCTTTACTGCCGTGATCACAAGCTTCTTCACCGATATCTCAAGGTTCAGGGCAAGCGAAAGCTCCCGAAAATTCCTCGACGATCTCGAGCATCTTCCCGAGCTTTCCAAGGAGGAGCTCGAGGAGCTTTCAAAACGCGTCAGGGATTTTCAAAATAAGAAAAGATAGAGTTTTATTTCGATACAAAAACCGCCGCGGGGATTTTTCCCGCGGCGGTTGGATCATCGGCGTCCCGCGCCTTGTCCTGCTTTGGCTTCGCTTTCGCGGAGCTTTTTTCTTTTTATAACCTTCAGCCTGCTGAATTCCTCTCTGTCCTTCTCGTCAAGCGCGTCGGTGATGAATTTAACGGTTTCCTCAAAGCGCGGTATCATGATGTTTTTCAACGCGTTCGCGCGCTTTTGGGTCTTTTTGATGGCGTCTGCAAGTCTGTAGACGCTGTTTTCGATCTCCGCCAGCTCCACGGTCAGGCGCTTGACCTCCGAAAAGAGGTTGTGAGTCTCGTCAACAGCGGAGTTTGTCGTCATTATTCCGTAGTGCAGAAAATCATGGTGCTGCTTTTCCGAGATCGTCAGGATCGGGATCTCGACTCCCATGACGCTTCGTGAGGTAAGCTGCAGTCCGTTCTCAACCGGGATCGACTTGGAGAGATCGTCGCAGAAGCCGTTTGTGATGTTTGCAGTCATCAGCGCCTGATACGCCTTTTCGTAGGCGTCGTCGATCTTTTCCTGGATCTCGTTCGCCTTATCTATCAGAGTCATCATCTCTCGAATCAGGATGTTGCGCTTGCGGTCGAGCAGCTCGTAGCCGTTTCTTGCGAGAGCGAGCGATTTTTTCGCGTTCATTAAGTTGCCCTTGGTGGGCACCGCCTGTACAGCCATAATTATCCCTCTTTGCCCTTGTAGTAGATGTTGAGAAGCGCGTCGTCAACGCGGTCGAGCTCGGAGCGCGGCAGCGTGCCGAGAAGCTCCCAGCCGAGATCAAGACTCTGTTCGATGCTCCTGTTCTCGTTGAAGCCCTGGTTCACGAACCGCGATTCAAACAGCTTGCCGAATTCGATATATTTTTTGTCAATGGGAGAAAGCTCCTCCTCGCCGATTACCGAGGCGAGAGAGCGGGCGTCGATAACCTTCGCGTATGAGGCGAAAAGCTGGTTGGCAAGCGCCTGATGATCGCCTCTTGTGTAGCCTTCTCCGATGCCGTCCTTCATCAGTCGCGAAAGCGAGGGCAGCACGCTGACGGGCGGATAAAGCCCCTGACCCTGGAGCGCCCTGTCGAGGACTATCTGACCCTCGGTGATATAGCCGGTGAGGTCGGGGATCGGGTGGGTGATATCGTCGTTGGGCATGGTGAGGATCGGGATCTGGGTCACTGAGCCCGGATGACCCTTTATCATGCCGGCGCGCTCATAAAGCGAGGCAAGGTCGGAATAGAGATATCCGGGATATCCCTTTCGTCCGGGAATCTCGCCCTTTGAGGAGGAGAACTCTCGAAGCGCCTCGGCGTAGGAGGTCATATCGGTCATGATTACCAGGATATGCATATCCAGCTCAAAGGCGAGGTATTCGGCGACGGTCAGCGCGCAGCGGGGAGTGAGGGTTCGCTCTATGATCGGATCGTTCGAGAGATTGAGCAGCATTACGACGCGCGAGAGCACGCCGCTTTCCTCAAAGCTCTTTCTGAAATACTCCGCTACGTCCTTTTGCACGCCCATAGCGGCAAATACAACTCCGAAGTTGGTGCTGTCGGCGCCGCTGATCTTTGCCTGGCGAACTATCTGGACCGCCAGATCGTTGTGCGACATTCCGGAGCCGGAAAAGATCGGCAGCTTCTGACCGCGTATCAGCGTCATAAGGGTGTCTATCGTTGAAATACCGGTGTTGATGTAGTTTTTGGGGTATACGCGCGATACGGGATTGATCGGAGTGCCGTTGATGTTTCGGCGTTCCTTGGGGAAGATGTCTCCGAGTCCGTCGATGGGTCTGCCCGCGCCGTCGAGGACCCTGCCCACGATCTCGGGAGCGAGCGGCATCTCCATGGGTCTGCCCATTAATCTGGTTTTGGTATTTTTGAGGCTGATCTGTCTTGTGCCCTCAAAGACCTGGACGACGATTCTTTCTCCCTCGATCTGCACGACGCGTCCCTGACGCGAGGTGCCGTTGTCGAGCTTGATATCGACGATCTCCTCGTAGGAAACGCCCTTTACGCCGTCCATAACAATGAGAGAGCCGTTTATTTCCTTAACTCCAACATAATCAATTACCATCGGCGCTTCCTCCTATACCGAGCAGCAATCCGATCTGCTCGTCTATATCCTTGATATAATCGTCAAACATCTCGGGCTTGCTGTTTGGAATGTCGTATTTCATTTTTGTCAGCTTGTCGAACAGCCCGAGCTTGGTGATGGCTGAAATAGGGATCTCCCTGTCAACTACCTCCTTCGCCCTTGAGTGAAGGTAAAGGATGGTTTTCATCATCAGCTTCTGCTTTTCAAGCGGAACGTAGGTGTCGTCGGCGTGGAAGGCATTCTGCTGCAGAAAACCGACGCGGATCACGCGGGCGGTCTCTATAACTAGCTTCTGGTCGTCGGGAAGAACATCCGCGCCTATGAGCTTCACGATCTCCATAAGGGAGTTTTCCTCCTGGAGAAGGGCGTTGATCCTGTTTCTGTATTCGATGAAGTCGTCTCCGAGGTTTTCTCTGAACCAGGGATCGAGATCGTTGAAGTATTCGCTGTAGCTGTTTATCCAGTTTATAGCGGGGTAGTGGCGGGCGTAGGCGAGTGATTTGTCAAGCGCCCAGAAAACTCGCGTGAAGCGCTTGGTGTTCTGAGTTACTGGCTCGGAGAAGTCTGAGCCCTGAGGCGAAACGGCTCCGATAAGAGTTACCGAGCCCTCGCCGCCGCTGAGTACCTCCGCCCTGCCGCCTCTCTCGTAAAACTCGGCGAGACGAGAGGGAAGATACGCGGGGAAGCCCTCCTCGGCGGGCATCTCCTCAAGTCTGCCCGAGATCTCGCGCAGAGCCTCCGCCCAGCGAGAGGTGGAATCCGCCATCATCGCCACGTGATAACCCATATCGCGGTAGTATTCCGCGAGCGTGATCCCGGTGTATATTGACGCCTCGCGCGCGGCGACGGGCATATTTGAGGTGTTGGCGATAAGCACCGTCCTGTCGGTCATGGGACGGTTGGATTTAGGGTCGATCAGCTCTGAAAACTCCTCGAGCACCTGGCTCATCTCGTTTCCGCGCTCTCCGCAGCCGACGTAAATGATTATATCCGCGTCGCACCACTTCGCGAGCTGATGCTGGTTCATTGTTTTTCCCGTGCCGAAGCCGCCCGGTATAGCCGCCGTGCCGCCCTTGGCGATGGGGAAAAGGGTGTCCATTATCCTCTGTCCCGTAATGAGCGGGATGGAGGGCGTGAGTCTTTCCTTTACGGGTCTTGAGGTCCTGATCGGCCATTGCTGGCAAAGCGTAAGGTCGTGGCGCTCTCCGTATTCGTCCTCGATAACGCAGATCGTATCGTTTACCCTGTAATTGCCGTCGGGCATAGCTTTTATCACCTTGCCCGAAAGCCTCGGGTGAACCATAACTCGGTGCTCGATTATCGGCGTTTCGGGGAGTACGGCGTAGATATCGCCGCCCTTCAGCTCGTCGCCCTCTCGGGCTGTCACGGTGACGTTCCAGAGTTTGTCCTCATCAAGCGGAGAGACCCTAGCGCCGCGCTTGATGAAAGCGCCTGACTGTTCCTCTATCGCCTTAAGGGGACGCTCGATACCGTCAAAGATATTGTCAATTATTCCCGGGCCCAGAGTAACGTTCATCGGCGCTCCGGTGCCCTCGACCGGGTCTCCGGGACGCAGACCTGTCGTTTCCTCATAAACCTGTATCGTGGTGAGCGAGTCGGTGATCCCGATCACCTCGCCGACGAGCTTTTGGGTGCCGACGTGCACCATCTCCATCATTTCAAAGCTGTCGGCTTCGCGAACGGTCACAACGGGTCCGTTGATTCCGTATATCACGTTGCTGTTATTCATATCAATCATCTCTTTCGCGAATTGTGCGGTGTTGCCTCAGAGTACTGAGAGATCGGCGTTCTCAATGAACCATTCTCTCTGCATGAGCAGCTTGTTGTCGAGGGTCTCGTCGGCGACGATTCCCATCGCGTCGCAATAACCGATGATGCCGCCCAGCTTTATCCTGCGGTCGGCTTTTATCTCGGTATTGCCCTCGAATACGGCTTTGATCTCATCTGACTGCTCCATGTCCTTTTCGCTGATATAGAGCACGCAGTCGTTGCTCTCAAACAGCTTTGCGATCTCTTTCGCGCTGTCGATCAGCTTCCTTCTGTATTCTTCGGTTTTCGCGTATTCGGTAAGCTTCTTTGAGGCGAGATTAAACACCTCGTCGGTCATCCTCGCGCGCTCAAAGAAGATCCGGCGCTGTCCCTCGCGGGTCTTTTGCGCGAGGATAGCCGTTTGCTCGTTGCGCTTTTCCTCAAGCTTATCCCTGATAAGCTTTTCGCTGTCGCGCTTCGCCTTGTTCTCGGCTCTTTTGATTTTTTCTTCCTTGAGCAGGGAAACCTCTGATTTCATGGCGTTTTTCTGCGCCTTTGCGTGCTTTTTTATAGCCTTCAAAAAATTATCGGTTTTACCTTTTTTCTCCATAATGCAACCTCTCGGAATGTTTGATCACAGCTTGACGCCGATCGCGTCACGGACGTATTTCGTGATGCTGTCCTTGGTTCTTCCGTTGCCGTGACGATCCGGTATTTCCACAATCAGCGGCTTTTTGCGGTTGAGCTTGAGATCGTAGACAAGATCCGGGCAGAGGGATACCAGCCTTTCGGTCATAAGTATGACGGCGATATCCTCCTGCTCCATGGCGTTGGTCAGCTCTCGCCTGACCGCCTCCTCCTCGTGGACAACGATCCCCTCGATCCCCGCGAAGCGCATACCGATTTTGGTATCCACATTATCGCTGATCAAAAAGAATTTCATTTGTATGCCTCTTTCATCAGCCGAGATTGGAGATGATCATGATCGAAATGAGCATTCCGTAGATCGCGATGCCTTCTCCGAGCGCGACAAATATGATCGCCTTACCGAATGCCTTGGGATCCTCGCTGGTTGCTCCGATAGCCGCGGGAGCCGCCTTGCCGACGGCGATGCCGCCGCCGATGCCGGCGATGCCTGTAGCCAGCGCCGCCGAGATATATCCGAGTCCGGTAGCGCTCGCGTCCGCGGCCGAAGCGTCGCCGGTCGCCGCGCCCGCTACGATCGGGCAGACAAGGCAGATCGCGAATACTGCGGCAAAGGAGCAAAGCTGAACAAGGAGAGAGGTCTTTCTGCTCTTTCCGCGGCTGACAGCCTTAACTGCGACAACGACGGATACAATGAGAAAGATTACGGGTAAAGCCAAAAGAAGTGCGTTTAACAACATGAGAAATTCCTCCAAAAAATTAATCTTTTATAAGTTTTATGGGCGCGTAGCCTCTGCCCTCGCCCGAATAGAAGCGGCTGAACATTTCATAGTATTCAAGTCTGAGCGTCTGGATCGAAACGAGCAGCGCTTCAAGCGCCATCACGATCGCGTTGCCGATCACGACAATGATCCAGTAGCCGATGCCGCCGACCATCTCAGCCAGAACAAATACAACGAGCATCATTCCCGCGTGGACCAGCACGAACGCACCGACACGCAAAAAGCTCATGGTATTGGTAACGTAGCTGAGCAGGACCTCGATGGATTCAAACAGCTTTTCGATGATGAAGCCCGGCCAGCTTTCCGGCTGCCAGTCCTTTTCTCCGTTCACCAGATCCGAAAGCGGCTCTGAGAAGAAAATCAGCACGAACGGGAATACGATGAGTCCCAGGATATAGGGAAGAGTGAGGACGTGAAGTCCGAGGAAAAGCTCTCCCACGAGCCCGAAAACTATCGCGTCGTAGAAGATTATTCCCGCTATTCCGCTTGTCGAGAACAGCGCCCGCCCCGGGTTTTTCTGACGGAAGGAGGTATAGACGTTGAGCATCATGGCGATAAGCAGCAGCACTATGCCTATTCCTATGGCGAAGATGATGAGCTCGTTCGTTCGCTCCATTACCTCGATAGGCTTTTCCATAAAGCCCATCTTGTAGTACATGAAGTCGAGAAGGTGCTCGAATCCGAAAACGCTTCCGAATACCAATCCGAAAACCGACGAGCAGAGCCCGCAGGGGACGAGTATCTTTCCGATCTTCATCTTTTTGATTTTCCACATCAGCAGACCCACGATCGCGAGTATCAGTCCCTGACCGACGTCGGCGAACATGATACCGAAGAGCAGCGTATATGTTATCGCCACAAAGAAGGTCGGGTCGATCTCGGTGTATTTCGGCATACCGTACATTTCGGTATAAAACTCAAAGGGTCTGGTCAGAAGGTTGTTTTTCAGCTTGACCGGCGGGTTTTTGTCGAGCTCGTTTTTGGCGTCGGAGAAGTCTACCTCAACGCTCTTGATCTTGCCGAGCCTTATGCCCAGCTCCTTTTGGTATTCGGAGGGCACCCAGCCTACTATGATGAAGCTGCGGCTGTACTGCATCGCGTTTGCTCTTATTCCCGCGTACAAATACAGCTCCTCGAGCTTTGACAGGGTGAGGGAGATCCTCTGGCCGTTGGTTTTGAAGTAGGCGCTCAGCTTTTTGTCCGAGGCGCTCAGCTGAGTTTTAAGCTCGGGTATCTCCTTTTCGAGCCGCTTGATCTGGGTAGCGGGGGTTTCGTCGGTGAAGCCCGATTCGCAGCGCTCGAAATACAGCCCGTCGAATATCTTGTCGATCTCCTCGGCTCTTTCGTTGGGAGCGAAATAAACGCCCCATACCGCGTTCTTTTCCTCGTTGCAGACCGCGAATTCGATAAATTTGTTGAGATCGTAGTCCTTGAGCTTTTCGAGGCTGTCCTTCGGCAGTCTGCCGAAGCGGGCTTTGAGGAAATTGAGATTGAGCACCTTTTCGATCTCTACGTCCATGCCCTTGAAATGATTTGCCATGCTCAGCTGCTCGGTGCTCAGCCTCAGCTTTTCGGCAACCGTATTCTTTTCCTCGATCAGCGAGTCGATGTTTTTGGTTATGACCTTGGCGGAAGCGTCAAGCTCCTCAAAGGAGGGCGAGTAGTCGCGCGGGTCGACCAGATTGACCTTTTGCTTCGCAAGGTTTATCGCCGCCTTCAGATTTGTAAGCGGCTCCGCGTAAATGTTTTTTGTTTGCAGGTGTGTAAAATCCCTGATGTTGTCGTAGAAGTTCTGGACTTCATCGGGATGGAACACGCCCGATTCACCAAGAACCGTGATTACCTCTTCGATGTTATCCATCAGTCCGATAACGTTCACGGCCTGCATTGATGATACAGCCAAATTATAATCACCTCTTTCGGGATTCAGGCAATACCGCTTGATTCGGGTGTACGGATCGCACAGCAGGTTATACCGGCAAGGCGTGCGCCGCGAATAGTGCCTTTTGCCTTTAGAAGTTCCCTTTAAAAAATCAGTATTGACTTGATGGTTTTGACGTCAAGCTTGTAGCGTATCCCCTCGATCAGGCTGATGACGTTTTTCAGCTCGATCTCGGATATCAGCACATAAGAGATCATAACCACGGCGGGATTGTTTGAAAAATGCATATTCTTTTTTGCTAGTCGGCAGGTCACTCGCGGGGCGATATCGTTCGCGTGGACATATCCCAGCTTGTCTATCATTTTTCCGCAGCCCGTGCGCTGCATGATCGCGAATACCTCCGCGGTGGATTCCGCCTTGCACATGCTGTCGATGATCTTAGGCGGGATATCGCAGTACTGCGTCATCAGCGAAGCCTTTACCGCCTCGGGCGTAAGGTCAAAGCAGCTTTTCAGTCTGATTATCCGCGAGAAAACGTTGTAGTTCATTATCGTGCGGAACAGCGCCATAAGCTCCTGCTTTTCCTGACCCTTTGCCTTTTTTTCGATCAGGTCGAAAAGATTGCCGTAGATGTATTCGTAGATTTTTGTTTCCATTACCGAAACCGGAAGCCTGTTCTTTTCGTCGGGACGGAAATTCTTCAGGATCCGGTAATAGGGAGAGAGGCGCAGCGCCTCAAGAAACTCCTCGTAGTTCTTCGCGACGGCGAGCTTATGGATATCTATCTCGGTGTGCTTGTCGAAGAACGCGGGAAAGTTAAAGATGAATTTTTCGGTCGAGTTGGAGCTGAGCAGAATCAGGAACCTGACGATCTGCTCCGCCTCCATATTTTCTATTACATATCGGGAAAAGCCCGAGCTGATATTTGAGTCGTATCTGAAAAGCGAGTCAAATTCGTAAAAGAGGTTTTGCCTGAGCAGCATTTCCAGCCGCCCTCTGTGGACGTCGCGCTCGTTAACGTCGGCGAGCACTCCGGCAAAGTGGGTATGCGATTTCAGGTAAACCATGACCTCGGGCACGCTCTGACAGGCGAGCAGTCCGAGATAATCTTTTTCCTTGAGCTGCTTGCCGTATTTTGCCCGTGATTTGGTCAGTACAGCGTAAGAAGTAAGTGGCATAACGCCCTCCTGTTCAGCCGATTACCCTGTCGACGATCGCGTCGACCCAGATATCGCGGTTCTGCTCGTAGTCGGATTTTAGTTTGATCATTGTTGAATGCTGCCGCGACATTATTTCGTTCCACTGCTTTTCGGCTCTGTGCTCCTCGTGGATATCGTTTTGCTTTACGGTCTCCATTGCCTCAGCCATGTACTTGTCGTAAATATTTCGCGCCTGCTTTTTGATTTTCTCTTTCTCTCTTTCGGAATCGGCGCGGCTTTTTTCCGCGAGCCGTCTGGCTTCGTTGTCGGCGTCGATAATCCTCTTTATCATGTCCTGCAAAAAGTATCACCTCCGATAAAGGAAAATCAATTCTTTAATGCCTGGATGGGGGCGGGGATCCTGCCTCCGCGGTTGATGAATACCGCCGGCGAGCCTTCTCTGTAGGGCATAACGGGACCCGAGCCGAGCAGACCGCCGAATTCAAGCATATCGCCCGCCTGCTTTCCTATCGCGGGGATAAGCCTTACTGCGGTGGTTTTTGAATTCACCATGCCTATCGCGGCTTCGTCGGCGATGATAGCCGAGATCGTTTCCGGAGAGATATCTCCCGGGACAACTATCATATCAAGTCCGACGGAGCAGACCGCCGTCATTGATTCGAGCTTTGTGATATCAAGATGACCGCTTTCGGCGGCGGCGATCATGCCCGCGTCCTCGGAAACGGGAATAAACGCGCCGCTGAGTCCTCCGACGTGCGAGGACGCCATCACGCCGCCCTTTTTGACGGCGTCGTTGAGCAGAGCCAGAGCCGCGGTGGTTCCGTGGCAGCCGCAGACCTCAAGACCCATCTCCTCGAGTATATACGCCACGCTGTCGCCGATGGCGGGGGTGGGGGCGAGCGAAAGGTCGACGATGCCGAAGGGTACGCAGAGGCGCCTGCTTGCTTCCTTGGCGACGAGCTGTCCCATCCTGGTTATCTTGAACGCGGTTTTCTTGACCATATCCGCTATTTCGGTAATATCCTTGCCTGCGCCGTGCTTTGCGAGCGCCGCTCTCACGACTCCCGGACCCGAAACGCCGACGTTTATAACGGTGTCGGATTCGCCTACGCCGTGGAAGGCGCCCGCCATGAAGGGATTGTCCTCGGGGGCGTTGCAGAAAACGACAAGCTTTGCCGCGCCGATACAGCTTCGGTCAGCGGTGATCTCGGCGGTCTGCTTTACGATCCTGCCCATCATCCTGACGGCGTCCATATTTATTCCCGCCTTGGTCGAGCCGATATTGACCGAGGAGCAAACGAAATCCGTTTCGCTGAGCGCCTGCGGGATGCTTTCGATCAGGGCGTAGTCCCCGCTTGCGAAACCCTTCTGCACCAGAGCGGAGTAGCCGCCGATGAAGTTCACTCCCAGCTCCTTTGCCGCCTTGTCGAGGGTACGAGCGAATTTCACGACGTTCCTGCTCTGACAGGGAGCGGCGATCATTCCTATGGGAGTTACGGAAATGCGCTTGTGGATGATCGGTATTCCGTATTCGCTCTGGATATCCTCGCCTGTTTTCACAAGGTCCTTAGCGCTGCGGCATATCTTGTCGTAAGCCTTTACGCACGCCTTGTCGATATCCTCGTCAATGCAGTCCAGGAGCGAAATACCCATAGTGATCGTCCTGACGTCAAGGTTTTCGTTGTCTATCATATTTATGGTTTCAAGTATGTCTTTTGTTTCAAGCATAAAAGGCTTCCTTTCACTGCTTATTCAGATTTTATGCATGCTGTTGAAAATATCCTCATGCATGATATGGATCTTGGTTCCGCAATACGCTCTGGGTGACCTCAACGATATTCACGCTCGCCCTGGCGCAGGCGTCCGATACCTTCGCGAGGATCCCGACGGCGTCCTTTCCGATTACGGTTATTATTGCTTTCATATAATTCCTCCTCTCTCCCGAAAAACAAAGGAGAGTATTATTAATAATATATCAACATCTTATTATATAATTTTTTTTCGGTAAAGTAAAGTTAAATCTTGCAAAAAACCGATTCTTATGCTATTATTTTTTCATAAAAATGTAAATAGGTGATGCTTCATGCTTTTGTGCGATATCCATACCCATTCAAATAATTCCTTTGACGGAAAAAACACCGTCGATGAAATGTGCCGCTCCGCGATCGACAAGGGCTTATACGCTCTCGCCGTCACCGACCACTGCGAGGCGCCGTTTATCAACTGCGGGGAGGATTGCGAGTTCGGCAGCTTTGACAGACAGATACCCAAGCTGATCTCGGATATCGAATCGGCAAAAGAAAAATACGGCGATAAGCTCAGGCTGCTTGTCGGAATGGAGCTCGGCGAGCCGATGCACGACCCCGACCAGACCTCCAAGGCGCTCGCTTACGGAGATTTCGATTTCATCCTTGCCTCGATCCACAATATCCGCGGCGAGGAGGATTTCTATTATATGGATTACTCAAAGGCGGATGTGAACGATATCCTCTCCCGGTATTTTGACGAGCTGCTTGAAACCGCCGCCTTTCCGCATTTTGACAGCCTTGCGCACCTTACTTATCCCCTGAGATATGTTTTCGAGCGCGAGGGCTACTGCCCCGATCTCACGCCGTTCATGAGCAAGATCGACGAGATCTTCAGGACGCTCATAAAGAACGAAAAGGCTCTAGAGATCAATACGCAGGGATTGTTCAAGCCGATAAAGCAGACGAGTCCCGATCTCCCGCTTGTGCGCCGCTTCCGTGAGCTCGGCGGAAAATATATCACCGTCGGCTCCGACTCTCACAGGGCTGATATGGTCGGAGGATTTATCCGGCAGGGGATAGAAACAGCGAGAGCGGCGGGTTTCGACTGCTACTATATCTATGAAAAGCATAAGCCCGTGAGAATAGAAATAGAATAGCGGCGCTAAGCGCCGCAAACAAAAACAGGACCGAAACGGAGAAATATCCGTATCGGTCCTGATTTCTGCTTTAGATTCTTTTGGCGAGCTCTTTGATGTATTCCCTGAGCTGATCCTTGGTTTCGGGATGCTCCAGACCGACCTCGATCTGCGCCTGGAGAATGCCGAACTTGTTTCCCATATCATAGCGGGTGCCTTCAAATTCAACCGCCGTGATACCCTTTGTGACCGCGATTTCGCGCATGGCGTCCGTGAGCTGGATCTCGCCGCCGATACCGGGCTTTGTGCGCTCGAGGATCTCGAAGATCTCGGGAGGAAGCACGCAGCGGTCGAGGATCGAATAAAGAGAAAGCACTTCTTCCTTGGTCTGAGGCTTTTCCTTCATATCGGTGCATTTGAAAACGTTGTCGTGAAGCGGCTCGACCTTGAGGGAGCCGTACTTGTGGATCTGATCCTCGGAGACCTTTTTCACGCCGACGACGCCCTCTCCGAATTCGCCGTAGCAGTCGATAAGCTGCTTGATCGCCGGCTTTTTGCTGATGATAACGCCGTCTCCGAAGAGTACCGCGAAGGGCTCGTTGCCGACAAAGGACTTTGCCTTGAGAACGGCGTGACCGAGTCCCTTCATCTCCTTCTGGCGAATAAAGCTGATATTAGCCATCTCGGAAATGCTCTTAACGATGTTGAGAAAGTCATCCTTGCCGCTTTTCTCAAGGATCTGCTCAAGCTCGGGGGAGCGGTCGAAGTGATCGGCGATCAGGCTTTTGCCGCGGTTGGTGATAATGAGAATATCGGTTATGCCCGAAGCGACAGCCTCCTCGACGATGTACTGGATCGTGGGCTTGTCCACGATGGGGAACATCTCCTTGGGGACGTTCTTTGTGGCGGGGAGCACTCTGGTTCCGAAGCCTGCGGCGGGGATCACCGCTTTTGTGATTTTCATTTCATAAATCCTCCTTAAAGATCAGAAAAGAATACCCGATTGCATCAACATAAAGTTGCAAACATATCCGACAATCAGGGTAGCCGCGCCCAGACTTATCGCGAGTCCCAGATTGACTCCGCCGGCGCGTTCCAGCTTTTCATTGATATTTTCTTTTTCTTCGTTTTTGATGGTTTCGATTTTTTTTCTGCAATGCCTGAAATAAAAGCGGTTTGTCAGCAGTCCGCAGAGTATCATAAATACATAGCGGATCCCGGTGAGCATGACCGGAAGATAGACAAACATCATTTCGGCGGTGAGCTCTATCCCTGAGCCGATGCTGAGCGTGCCTCCGCTGCGCACATAGCTCAGCAGATCGTTGTAGCAGGTGCTCCACGCGGGCGTCATATAGATGTACGCCGACAGGATATTGCAGGCTATGAGCAGAAGGGAGATGATGAGTCCGGGAACGGTCATCTTGCGGTAAAGCAGATAGACCCCCGGGAGTAAAAACGACGCGAAATTGAATCTTGACCTTCCGAAGTCCTTGATGCGCTTGAAAACAAGCAAAAAGTACTGAGTTCTCTTTCCGACGAATTTCGCTGTCTCACTGACCTTGATGCCCGGGCTGAGCTCTTCATCGGGCTTGAGTCCCGCCATAGGATCAAAGAAAGGATTCTGCGAGCTGTCAAAGCCGAAGGGGTTCGCCCTTCCTGTCTGGTCCTCCCGCTCCGGAGCTTCACCCGCCTCGGCGCCGTTTTGCATTAGAGGCAGACCGCAGTGATTGCAGAAAAGAGCTCCGGGCTCGTTGTCGGTCCCGCAGCGCGGGCAGCGCGTCCCGACCGAGGCTTTTTCGCCGCCGTCAGAGTTTTCCTCAGCTTCGCCGCCGCTTTTCTGCTCCTGCTCAAAGGAAAAGCCCTCGGCGTGTTCGGCTTCATAGAAGCACTTGTTCTCCAGTTCATAGCAGCTTCTGTGGTGCGGCGCGCCGCATTCCGGGCAGACAACGATATCGTCGCCTTTCTCGAAGCTTTTGTTACAAACCGGACATTTGTATTGAGTAAATTCCATGATTTCCTCCATACCAAATACATTTATAGATTATTATACCAAATAAATGAAATAAATGCAACAGAATATTTGTAATTGTTGATTAAAATAAATTTTTAAATATAAGTTTACAATTTATCCTGTTTTTGATATAATTATAAATTGTATAAGAAAGAAGGTTTACGCTATGGTACAGTTTGAAGAATTATTGCAGTCGCTTCAGGCACTCAAGCCTGAAATAGACGACCTCGCGGACGCTCTGGGAATAAAATCGCTGCGCTCCGAAATCGAGCAGCTTGAGCTCAGAGCCACCGAGCCGGGCTTTTGGGACAACGTCGAAAAGTCCCAGCAGGTATTGCAGAAAACAGGCGCGCTCAAGGGCAAGGTCGAGGCTTACGAGGCGCTTTGTCAAAAATACGAGGATACTCAGGCGCTGATCGAGCTTGCCGACGAGGAAGAGGATCTGACGCTGTTCGACGAGGCGAAGAGCGAGGTCGACGCCGTCAGAGAAAATATGGAGAAGCAGCGGCTTCAGACTCTTCTCACGGGCGAATACGATAAAAACAACGCTATCCTGACATTTCACGCCGGTTCCGGCGGCACGGAGGCTCAGGACTGGGCGGAAATGCTCTACAGAATGTATACCCGCTGGGCTGAGGCGCACGGCTTCAAGGTCAAGGCGGTCGATTATCTCGACGGCGACGAGGCGGGACTCAAGAGCGCCGTGCTTCTTATCGAGGGCGAGAACGCCTACGGCTATCTGAAGAGCGAGGCGGGCGTCCACCGTCTTGTCCGCGTTTCTCCGTTCGATTCGGCTGGCAGAAGGCATACGAGCTTTTCCTCCCTCGAGGTCATGCCCGAGATCCCCAAGGACGTAAACGTAACTATCCCTCCCGAGGATATCAAGATGGATGTTTACCGCGCCAGCGGCGCGGGCGGTCAGAAGGTAAACAAGACCTCCTCGGCGGTTCGTCTTACTCATATCCCGACCGGTATAGTCGTAGCGAGCCAGGTCGAGAGAAGCCAGTATCAGAACCGCGACGTTGCCATGAATATGCTTATCTCAAAGCTCGTTGAGATCAAGGAGAGAGAGCATCTTGAGAAGATCGAGGATATCAAGGGCGTACAGAAGGAGATCACCTGGGGCTCACAGATCCGCTCGTACGTTTTCATGCCTTATACCATGGTGAAGGATCACCGCACCTCCTACGAAACGGGAAATGTCCAGGCGGTAATGGACGGCGATCTTGACGGCTTCATCAACGCCTATCTCAAATGCGCGAGTCAGGGAACCCTGCAAAAATAATGTCGGCGCCGCAAATCATGCGGTACTGCCTGAACTCTTTACGGAAGCGTCCGATTTAAAACGGACGTTTCTTTTTTATAATTCTTTTTTGTTAACCATTGAGAAGCATTTTGTGCTATACTCTTTCCTACAGATCATTCAGGCGATACCGCGCGGTTCAGGCTCGGCGCCGCCTTTACGAAATTTTGGGAAGTTGATAAGATGTCGGTACAGATTAACCTCGGCGCGTGGAGCTCCGTTTTTGCCGTTCCCTCAAAGGTCGTTGACGAGGGGCTTAAATTTTCGGACGGCGTAAAGCTCAAGGTGCTTTTATATGTGCTCCGCAGCGCCGATATTCCTTTTGACGAAAATGATATTTCCAAGGCGACGGGAGTGAACGTCACCGATATTCCCGAGGCTCTCGATTATTGGGTCTCAATGGGTATCCTGCAAAGAAACGGCTCCGTTCTATCTCCCGTGAGCGACTCCGAGGATCAGCGGGAGGCTCCCGGGGAAAAGCCCGAGCCCGAGCCTCAGAAGCCCACGGCAGAGGATATCTCCCGCGAGGTCAACGAGGCAAAGCAGCATTTTGTCGTCACCAGACCGCAAAAGCCGGATTATGTTTTTACGGCGCAGAGGCTTGCGGTCGACAGCGAGCTTCAGTTTTTGGTTCAGGAGGCTCAGGGCGCCTTGGGAAAGGTGCTTTCAAATTCGGATATTGCTACTCTGCTGATGCTCAAGGACACCTGCGGACTGCCGCTGGATGTGATTCTGATGCTTATACAATACGCGATCAGCATCGACAAGGGCAATATGCGGACTATAGAAAAGCTCGGGGTGAGCTGGGCGGACGAGGGGATCTTTTCTGTCGAGGCAGCCGAGAATAAAATACGTCTTGCGCGTCAGAGCAGCAAGCAGTATTCTATCGTTGCATCGGCGTTCGGAATCAAGAACGCCGGCTCTCCCACGAAGAAGCAGCTTGAGTACTGCGCGAAATGGATAGGGGAGTGGCGCTTTTCTCCCGAAATGCTCCGCGAGGCTTATGAGCGCTGCGTCGATTCCAAGGGAACGATGAAGTTCAATTATATAGACGGGATATTGAAGCGCTGGAACGCCTCCGGCATAAAAAGCCCGACTGAGCTTCGGGAAGCGGAAAGCGCTGCCGAAAAGAAAACGACAGAAAAACAGAGCTCCTACAATATTTCGGAGCTCGAACAAATCGATACCTTAGATTTTATAGAATAGGACAGGATTATGGGATTCAACAGTACGATCTACAAAAAAGCCCTTGACAGGCTCCACGAAAAGAAGCTCGCGGCTGAGAAGGCAGCCGACGCTCGCCGCGCCGAGATCTGCGAAAAAATACCGCGGGTTCGCGAGCTTGAGAAGGGGATATCCTCAAGCGGCATCCGCGCAGCCCGCGCGGTTATCGGCGGCGGGAACGCGGGCGAGGAGCTTGAGAAGCTGCGCCGCGAGAATCTTCAAATGCAGTCGGAGCTGCGCGAGCTGCTTATACAGAACGGCTACTCCGAAAACGTCCTTGAGCCGGACTACGCCTGCAAAAAATGCGGGGATACCGGATACTATGACGAGGGCGGCAGAACGCTCGTCTGCTCCTGCCTCAAAGCTGCGCTTTCGGAGTGCGCCTGCGAGGAGCTGAACCGCCACGCGCCGCTCTCGCTTTCGACCTTTGAGAGCTTTTCTCTCGATTTCTATCCCCAAACCCCTGACAGCAGCGGGATAATCCCGCGTCAGCATATCGAAAAGGTATTCAAATACTGCAAATCCTACGCCGCGAATTTTACGCCCGATTCAAACAGCATCCTGATGATCGGAGCGACAGGCTTGGGAAAGACCCATCTTTCGCTGGCGATTGCCAACGAGGTAATCAGGCGCGGCTACAGCGTTATTTATGTTTCCGCCCCGGCGCTCCTGCAAAAGGTCGACGCGGCGAAGCGCTTCCGCATCGAGGACGAATCTGTTTTTGATACTCTCAATGACTGCGATCTGCTCATCATCGACGATCTCGGCACCGAGTATCATTCTCAGTATAACGTTTCAAATATGTACAATATCATCAATTCGCGCCTGCTTTCTAACAAACCGCTTATCATCAGCACCAATCTGACGATCTCGGAGCTTGATAAGACTTATACCGACAGATTCGTTTCGCGCATGACCGGCAGCGGTCAGAAGCTCAACTTCATGGGAACGGATATCCGCGTCCTGAAAAAGAAAATAAATTTGTAAAAAATTCAAAAATCCTATTGACAAATACGGCGTCATGGTCTATAATATATCACGTTGCACACGAGATGTGATAACATTGAGGAATAGTGTAACGGTAGCACGACAGACTCTGACTCTGTTTGTTGGGGTTCGAATCCCTATTCCTCAGCCATCAGCCTCGATTCATTCGAGGCTGTTTTACTACGAGGTGTAGCGCAGTTTGGTAGCGCGCATCGTTCGGGACGATGAAGTCGCAAGTTCGAATCTTGTCACCTCGACCAACTATAGGCTCTCAAAAGTGTAGATTTTATCACACTTTTGGGAGTTTTTCTTTTTATCGTTTTGCTTTGGCTCATTATCGGCTCATTATGCGCGATGTTTTGCTAATAGCTGTGACATTATATCGCAACCATACGCTGTGGCTTCTTTGACTTCGTGTGCATAAATGCCAAGTGTAACATTAGGTGTGTTATGTCCTAAAATGTTTGATACAGCGGCAATATCAACACCGTTATGTATCAAGTTGGTTGCGGCACTATGTCTAAAGCTATGGATTGCTTTGAACTGCAAACCCTCACGCTCGCAGAATTTCTTTAACCATACATACGGACGACCGGTGCGCATAGGCTCACCGCACCAAGTTGTAAATAAGAAATCTTGCTCTTGCCAATTATCGCCAACATCTTTTTTGGTCTGCTCCTGCTCTGATTTTAACAGCGGCAAAAGGTCTAATACCTCTTGCGGAACTTTCAGACAGCGGAAAGATGATTGTGTTTTTGGCGTTTCAACATATACGCCTGTGCTTGAATTACGATACTGTATTTGCCGCTGTATATATACAGTACAGGCGGCGCAATTAAAATCGCTCCATTTTAACCCTAACGCTTCACCTTTTCTCAAACCAAGATAAATCACAAGCAGAAAATAAACCAAATAGCGAATAGGCGCATTGCGCTCAATCAACCGATTGATTAGCGTGGATTCTTCGTCAAGTGTGTAAACCTGACGCTCTTTTGTTTGCTTTTTCTCGCATTTGACCCTTGCGCAAGGATTCTTTGAAATAACCTCTAACACATCAATAGCGTAATTACAAACACCCGATACAAAGGTTAAATAGGTTTTTGCGTTTTTGTGGCTAAAGGTCTGCCTCCATCTGAACCATCAGCTAAACCATAGATAAAATCCTGCACTTGTTTCTTTGTGAGTTTGCCAATTTGAATATGTCCTATCGCCTTATATGTGCGCTCCTGTGCGCCTTTGTAGGTCTGAATGGAACTTATCTTGACATCTCCTGCTCTCTCAATATGGTTCAACCACTGTTTAGCAATTTCTTCAAATTTGGCTGTTCGCAATGCTGTATTGTCATTAGCTATCTCTTGCTCAAACAGAACAGCTTGCTTGTTGACCTCCTTCTCAACCTGCCTTGCTGTCATTTTTGGGTCTGGTTTATATGTCATAGTCCTTGTGATTTGCTTTCCCTCGGAATTGTAACCACAAGATACTTTGATTTTATAAACCGCTTCACCCTTTGCATTTGTTTTCTTTTGGATATATGCCATCTGTGTACTCCTTTCAACTCACGGAAGAAGTACAAGTATCAGCTTTATTATAATAACCACAAGACAAAAATTCAAGTAGTAAATCAAGATTTATCAAATGTTTGTTACCGATTCTTGTTGTAGGTATTTCATCATTCGCAACCATACGGCGCAAGGCTCTCTGTGTAAGGTCTGTATCAGGGTCTAAAGCCTTTATTTCAGCGTAGGCTTTCGGAATCGTCCTCATTCGGGGAAGTCGGTTAGTATTTTTTACATTATCATTATTAATAATCTCATTCATATACATTCACCATTAATACATCTTTCAGTTTATTTTCTTATAGGCTGTATTCCTTTCTGATTTTTTTATTGCTTACAGCGGCAAATACAAAAAATTATTTGCTTTACCGCTGTGTTTTTATTTAATTAATAAATCGCCAAAATGATAAATCAAATATTCTTTTACATAATCTTTATTTGCTGAAAATAGATTAGGCTCTGCTGAAAAGCTCTCCGACAGCGAAAAACCACAATATATCAAATATCCTCTATCATTCATCCACAAGATATGGTATAATACTCATATAGCGGATGACCCCGAAATCGGGGCGTTTTATAAAAAAACAGCGAATCTGAGGGGTGTTGAGGTATGTACATCAACGAAAACAGTTCACAAATGACATTGGAAGGCTTTTACGCTCCGTTCGCGGAGAGGCT
>CACYIC010000019.1 GCA_902774325.1 uncultured Ruminococcus sp. | reverse complement strand
CTTGACCGGCTATTATCTGCAAGTATGTGAAAACTAAGGAAACGCCGTGTACGGAACCGTACGCACGGTGTTGTGAGAGGTCGGGGGATTTTTTTTTTTCAAATCCCCCTCCTACTCGATCGTGTTTGGGAGAAAAATTTTACAAAAACAATTGAAAATATAAAGAAAATATGGTAATATGTAGGTGGTTGAATTTAATCTTTATAATCAGGGAGGAATGAACATGAAAAAACGGTTTTATAAGCTCACGGCACTGCTGCTTGCGGTCATGCTTACGGTAAGTATGTTTACCGCACTGCCGCTTAATGTCAGCGCCGCAGAGACTGTTTCCGAGAGCGCCGGCGCATCAAGCGGAACTACCGGCGATTGTACGTGGACGCTGGATGATAACGGCACTCTCACAATCAGCGGAAATGGGGCGATGGGGGATTATAGCTTTTCTGCTTCAGCTCCATGGGGTACTAAAGTAAAAAATGTGATCATTAATTGGGGCGTTACAAGTATCGGGGAGTACGCGTTTGCATATTGCATGGGACTTACAAACATCACCATTCCCGGCAGTGTTATGAGTATTGGCGATGGTGTGTTTTACTTATGCAGTAGTCTTTCAAAGGTAAATATTTCAGATTTGTCTGCATGGTGCAATATTGATTTTGCCGATGATGGTTATTCTACCCCGTTTTTTTACGCTCGCAATCTTTATTTGAATGATGAGTTGATTACAAATCTTGTTATTCCGAACAGTGTTACCAGTATCGGAGATTACGCGTTTGAGTGGTGTACGGGACTTAAAAGCGTCACCATTCCCAACAGTGTTACGAGTATTGGAAGGGAAGCTTTTTTTCGCTGTACGGGACTTAAAAGCGTCACCATTCCCAACAGCGTTACGAGTTACGGAGCCGGTGCGTTTGAAGACTGCACGGGTCTGACAAGCATAACTATCTCCGACGGCGTTACAAGTATTGGAAGCTTCATGTTTTCCGGATGCACCGGACTTACAAGCGTCACAATTCCTGACAGCATTACGAGTATAGGATCAGAGGCATTTAACTACTGCACAGGACTAACAAAGGTAAATATTTCAGATTTATCCGCATGGTGCAATATTGATTTTGACGATTGTTTTTCAAATCCTTTGTATTATGCTCACAATCTTTATTTGAATAGCGAGCTGATTACCGAACTTGTTATTCCGAACAGTGTTACGAGTATCGGGGATTACGCGTTTGAGCGGTGTACGGGACTTACAAGCGTCACCATTCCCAACAGCGTTACGAGTATCGGCGATAGTGCATTTTCAGGCTGCACCGGATTAACAAGAATCATAGTTGATGATAATAATGCGTTCTATGACAGCAGAGAGAATTGCAATGCACTTATTGAAACAAGCTCCAATGAGCTATTGCTTGGCTGTAAATGTTCAATTATACCTTACGGCGTTGCGAGTATATGCAGCAATGCGTTTAATGGATGCACGGGACTTACAAGCATTACCTTTCCCGATAGCGTTACGAGTATCGGAGCTTCCGCCTTCAGAGGCTGCACAGGACTTACAAGCGTAACTATCGGCAATGGCGTTACTATTATTGACAGTTATGCGTTTTACTATTGTACGGAACTTACAAGCGTTACGATCTCCAACAGCGTTACGAGCATCGGTTTTGTTGCGTTTTGCGGGTGCAAGAAGCTCACAAGCGTTACCATTCCAAAAAGCGTAACATCAATCGGAACGCATGCTTTGGGCTATTCTGAATTCGAAGGTAACAAAACAAACGGCTTCACAATTTACGGCGAATCAGACTCTGCTGCCGAAGTATACGCAGAAGCAAACGGATTTGATTTCATTTTAATAGGTGAGGCTAAGCCTATTTCCGAATGTACGGTAACACTCAGCCCGACCTCTTACATCTACGACGGCAACGCGAAAACTCCCTCTGTTACAGTCAAGGACGGTACCAAAACTCTCACCGCCGACACCGACTACACTGTTGCTTATGCCAATAACACCAACGTCGGAACGGCGACCGTTACCGTAACAGGAAAGGGGAACTATACCGGTACCGCAAGCGCGACCTTTACGATCACCCAGGCGAGTCAGGACTTTGTCTGGGGTCAGGACAACTGGTCGTTTGATAATTCCGGCAGTTACTTTTCAAACTATAATGTCAATTCCACGGTTCTTGCGACAATGAAGCAGGATTTCGGATTGACTAATTCGCAGCTATATGAGTTGAAAAATGCCATTAATGAAGATAATTACTATGGTTTTCAGGGTTCGTGCTTTGGAATGACTGTTTCGGAAATAATGGTCAAGCACGGTGATTTGAACTTAACCAGATATGGCGGTAACAGTATTGTTAACAGAAACAGCAATACAAGCAACATGACGTCCGTGATCAACTTTATTCAGGAACTGCAGTCGGTGAGCGGATACAGTCAGTTGATCAGACAGGCACCGTTTATTTCGGGAAGCAATTCGCAGTATGATTTTATTGACAAAGCCGAGTCCGTCTTGTCGAATGAAAAAATTCTGGTTAAGATATCATACGGTATCCGGTATCTGAACAAAAACACCGGACAATATTCATCGGCAGGTTATCATGCTGTATTGGGGTACGGAATTGAAAGCTGCAATTATTATTCGTCTGTTACCGGCAAAACGTACGATAAGAGAATTCTTATCGCAGACCCGAATTACCTGTCTCGTAACACGCTTTACGGCGATTCCTGTATTTACTACAAATCATCCGACCACAGTTGGATATGTCCCTATTGGAATGTAAATCGGAGCAGTGATGCATATCTTTGTTACTGGAATGCTTCATCCGGTTCGTCAACCCATACGGGTATGATAAGAAATATCATGAAGTATAATTCGTTGACGGATACTGTCGATTTGATGGCGGATTATTCCGTAAGTCACTATATTTCCGGACTGACCGTCGATAATAAGAGCGGAAACGCAACTACAGTTGAGCAGATAAGAGATACGGGAAATCCGAATCTTGATTACGCCGGAAGCGCGGGCTCCGGAATAGCGCAGTACAATATAGAGATGGACGACAGCTACAATGTTAAGGACAGCGAAGAGTTTTATGCACTATGGAACCCAACCGCCAATTATTCTGTTTCATATTCAAAGCCTTCCGATTTTAATCTGAAAATGGATTATGAGGATGTATTGTACTACGGCGAAGTTGAGAACGGAACATATTCCCTGATGAAGCCAAGCGGCTATTTCCAGCTGAGAGGCTCCAACATGGCTTATTCCGTGACGATGCTTACCGATGATTCCGAGTGTGTTACAGATTGGTACGCGCTCAGTGTTTCCGGAGATGGTACCGACAGTCTTACGTTCTCCAAGCGAAGCAACGGTTATGTCCTGACTTCTTCCAATTTGGAGAATGTTACTATCAAGGCAGAAAATAATGATGTTGAAGTATCCAGAACCTTCTCTGCCGGCTTTAATTCCGTATTTATCTATGAGATAGACGAAAACACTATCGGGCTGAAGGTTGATGCTGACAAGAACGGTACTTACGAAACATTGCTTCCGTCCGGCTCAGACTCATATTATGTCGGCGACGCCGACAAGAACGGCACGATCAACGTCAACGACGTTACCGCTATTCAGAAGCATATCGCCAAGCTGGATGTTATCCCTGAGGAGTGGAAAGTGTTCATTGATACCAACTCCGACGGTGTTATCAACATTATCGACGCTACTGCTCTGCAAAAGAAAATCGCGGGACTGAGCTGAAAAGAGCGGGAATATGACCGAAAATAAGGAGCGGCTTCGGCTGCTCCTTTGCTCTTTGCCGGGGCAGAGAGGGGGAAAATAAAAATTTTCTTAAATATTTTTCACTAAATATTTGCATTTCCATTGACAATTTTACAAAAAAATCATATAATAGCTCTGTTACGTCTGTGAATGGGTGCAGGCGGCAGAGTTATTGTTCTGTCTTTCGTTCATTTGCGGACAATTATTATACGGAGGTTTCAAAGGCATGAAAAGAGTTCCAAAGCCTGTGTTCTTCATCGTTGCTTTGCTGATACTTGCCTTTACGTTTACCGCTGTTTTCGGAGTCAGCTATTATAACGGCGACAACAAGGTTACGGTAATCAAGGGCATCGGCGACATTCGATGGGGAATTGACATCAGAGGCGGCGTTGAGGCTACATTTAAGCCCGCAAACGGATACGACGCCAATGATCGTGAATTGGATGCTGCAAAAGCAATTATCGAACAGCGTATGATTTCGCAGGGAATCACCGACTATGAGCTGTACGCGGATACAAGAAGCGACAGGATCATCGTCCGTTTCCCCTGGAAGTCAGACGAAAAAGAGTTTAACGCGGTCGAGGCTATTGACGAGATCTCGTCCACCGCGCTGCTCACATTCCGTCCCGGAAAGTCCTACGAGACAACAGACGTGGGCGCCGACGGAAGTTATATTTACAAGACCCCGACGGGCGATACCGAAACCATCCTCATGGACGGCTCAGCGGTCGAGGACGCCGAGGCCCGCTACTACACCGACAAGGACGGCACCTCAAAATACGTTGTAAGCCTCACGCTTTCAAGCGAGGGAGCCGAGACCTTTGCGGAGATCACCGAGAAGTATCTCAATCAGACGGTTTCTATCTGGATGGATGACATCATGCTTTCCGCTCCCACCATTCAGGAGGTAATCAGCAACGGACAGGCTCAGATCTCGGGCGACTTCACTCTTGTTGAGGCTCAGAAGCTCGCCGAGAAGATCAAGGCGGGCGCGCTGCCCTTCCAGCTTGAAACAGCTAACTACGGAAATATCAGCCCCACCCTCGGTGAGAATGCGCTCACCGCTATGGCTTACGCGGGCGTTATCGCTCTCGTTCTCATCGCACTGATCATGATAATCTTCTACCGTCTTCCCGGCTTTATCGCGGTCATCGCGCTGCTCGGTCAGATGGGACTTTCAATTGCCGCAATCTCCGGCTATTTCCCCAACTTCCCGTCCTTCACCATGACTCTGCCCGGTATCGCGGGTCTGATCCTCTCTATCGGTATGGGCGTTGACTGTAACGTAATTACCGCAGAGCGTATCAAGGAAGAGATGCGCGGAGGAAGAACGCTTGACGGTGCTCTTGAAAAGGGTACCAAGAATTCTCTGTCGGCTATCGTCGACGGTAACATGACCGTTATCATCGTATCGATCATCCTTATGCTGGTATTCGGTCCGTCCAATATCCTTTCCTTCATCTTCGGCGAGAGCACAACGGGTACCATCTACTCCTTCGGTTACACCCTCCTCGTCGGCGTTATCTCCAACTTCATCATGGGCGTATTCCTCTCGAGACTTATGCTCAGAAGCATCGCGGGCTTCAAGCCCTTGAGAAATAAATGGTTATATGGAGGTGCTAAGAATGACAAATAATGTTCAGACTAAAGCAGAAGCTTCCGTAACCGAACAGGAGATCAGCGAGAAGTACAACAGCGGAAAGAAGATTATTGATTTCGTAGGAAAGAAGAAGATTTTCTTCATAATATCTCTTGCGATCATCGGAATCGGTATTATCTGCAATTTCATTTTCGGCACGACCCTCGATATTCAGTTCTCGGGTGGCGCGACGCTTACCTTCAGCTACACCGAGGATGACAAGAATCCCGTTAATCACGATGAGCTTGACAGCTTCATCCAGGGCAAAACGGAAGAAAAGGTCACCACAAAATACTCTACCGACCTCATGGGCAACACCGGCGAGAATGTTTCCATTCAGTTCTCCGGCAACAATTCGATCGCTACCGAGATCCAGAAGAACCTCGAGACAGAGCTTCAGGCTCAGTATCCCAAGAACAATTTTGTCTGCCTGGAGGCTAACTCCGTAGACGCTTCGATGGGCTTCAGCTTCCTGCTCAAGTGTCTGGCGGCAGTCGCGATCGCAAGCATTTTGATGGTTCTTTATGTAACCATCCGCTTCAAGAAGATCGGCGGTCTTTCCGCGGGCGTTATGGCGCTTGTCGCCCTCTTCCACGATATCGCGATGATCTACTTCCTGTACGTCATCTTCCGTATGCCTATCGACTCCAACTTTATCGCGGTAGTCCTCATGATCCTCGGTTACTCGCTTAACGATACGATCGTCATTTACGACCGTGTGCGTGAGCAGAGAAAGATCATGGGCAGAAAGATCGACATCGGCACCGTATTCAACGTGAGCTGCACAAAGACCATCAGAAGAACGATCATGACCTCTGTTACAACACTTGCCGCTATCCTTACGGTTTATGTTGTCGCTACCGTGTTCAATATCAACTCGGTAAAGGGCTTCGCTCTTCCGATGATGATCGGCGTTATCTCGGGCTGCTATTCTTCGATCTGCATCGCGGGTCCACTTTGGGTCATGTGGCAGAGAAAAAAGGCTGCTAAGAAGAAATAATCATAGAATATTTTCAAAATTAGGGTACTCGCTTCTTTTGATAGAGGCGAGTCCTTTTTTTGCGTATTCGCTTTCCGCAAAATACATATCGGGACAGAAGTTTTCGATGTGCGCCTGCATCTGAGAAATACTTATGCCGATGTTGTCTACATAGTCGTGTATAAGCAGCACGTCGATCGTGCCGGAAGCGTCATCCCACGCGCCCGAGAGGCTTTTACATTCCTTGAGCGCCGAGCCGAAATCATTTTTTCGCATGGCCTTGTCAAGCGCCTCGATCCTCTCGAGAAAGCTGTCAGCCTGCGCGCTTACATAAAAGAACTGAGCGGCGGACGCCGCGGCGACAGCCAGCAGCAGAGCGACGGCGATTATGGTTCGTTTCATTCTTCCTTCTCCTTTTTTATCAGGCTGTATTTTCCCTGAGCGTCAAGCGTCAGGATAAACACCTCGCCGATTTCGGTATTATTCGATTTCAGAATATTATCGACGTCGGCTTTTTTCTTTCCGCATAGCTTCAGAGCGTCCTCGAGCAGCTTTCCGTCCGAGACGGCGACCGTTTCAAGGCTGTCCTTTTCTCCCTTGATACCAAGCTGAGCGACCTCGGGAGTACGCTTCTCGGGCTTCTCGAGCACGCTGACGGTCCCGTTCGTTTCAACTATGCAGTACTGCGCGTCCTCCAGCCTGAATACCCCCTGAGCGCGCAGCTGGGCACATAGATCCTCGGTCGTAAGGCGCAGCCTGCGCATTTCCTTCTGCTGCAGCTCTCCGTCCGAAATGACTACGACGGGTCTTCCGCAGACGAGCCTGCGAAATACCTGACTCTTGAGCATGACCGCGCTTACGGTTATCTCGAGCGCCACCAGAACCAGAACCGGCACGACCCCGCTCAAAAGCGGCTGCGAGGTGTTCTGCATCGGCAGAGAGGCGATATCGGAAATCACCATCGTCACCACCAGCTCGCTGGGCTGCATATCGCTTATCTGCCGTTTTCCCATCAGCCTGATGGCTGTTATTATAAAGATGTAGAGTATGATTGTTCGTATTATTGAAATCAGCATCGGATCACCGTTATTAGTATCATCGCGCCGCCCGGGATTATTCCCGAATATTTCGGAGCCGGAGGCAAATACTTCTTTTGGTGATACAATGAAATATTCTATTAAAGAAATAAAAGACAGGCTCAAGGCTGATTTCTCGGATTCCGCCGATCTTTCGGTAAGGGAATTTGTTTTAAAATCCTCTCGCGGGGTGAAAGCGGCTGTTATCACAATGGAAGGGCTTTGCGACAAGGAGCAGCTGGCTCAGACGGCGCTGAATCCGCTTTTGAGCTTTGATTTTGAGGATATGGAGCCCAAAGAGATCTCAAGGACGGTTCTCGGATCGGTCATCGCCTCAAGCGATGTGATCCCCTTCGACAGCTACGGGGAGCTGATAACCTACATCACCTCGGGTTTCGCGGTCATAGCGGTCGACGGCGGGGAAAAGCTTTTCGCGGTCGGCGTCCAGGGCTACGCCAGCCGCTCGGTGAGCGAGCCCGAAAGCGAGGTCGTGCAGCGCGGCTCCCGCGAGGGCTTTGTAGAACCGCTGAGGGTAAATATGTCTATGATAAGGCGCAGGATAAAAAGTCCCCTGCTTGTGTTTGAACAGCTTACGGTCGGCAGCGGCTCGCGCACTCAGCTCATGCTGTGCTATCTTCATGACAGGGCTTCCCCGGAGCTGCTCGACAAGCTCAGGAAAAGACTTGCCGCCTGCGATCTTGAAACGGTTCTCGCCTCGGGATATCTCTCGGACTATCTTGAGGATGAGGGCACCAGCAGACTGTTTTCCGGAGTAGGGATCTCGGAGCGTCCCGATACCGTTTGCGGCAAGCTCACGGAGGGCAGGATCGCCGTGATCGCGGACGGCTCGCCTGCCGTGCTCATCATGCCGCATCTCTTTGTCGAGGAGTTCCAGGGAGTGGACGACTACTCGAACCGGACCTACTACGCCGCCTTTATCAGGATCTTGAAATACCTCTCGTTTTTGGTCTCGGTCTTTTTGCCGGGGCTTTATACCGCTCTGGCGCAGTTCCATCCGGAGTATTTTCCGACCTTTATTTTGAAAAAAACCGCGCAGTCGCTTTCAGAAACGCCCCTGCCGGTGACGCTTGAGGTGCTTTTTATCGCCTTTGTATATGAGATCATGAAGGAGGCGGGACTGCGTATCCCCAAATCTCTCGGTCACGCGGTGAGCATCGTCGGAGCGCTGGTCATCGGCGACAGCGCGGTAAACGCGGGATTTATCAGCGCTTCGACTCTCATGGTTGTAGCTGCCGCGGCGATCTGCGGCTACGTCACCTCGCCGCTCTATCCTCCGATAATGGTGCTGAGGTTCATATTTATAATCGTAGGCGGCATCGCGGGGCTTTGGGGCATCGTGCTGGTTACGGCGGTTGTGATTATAAGCATGTGCTCAAAGACCTCTCTGGGGGTGCCTTATATGTCCTCGCTCTCACCGTTTTCGCTCAAAAGCATGAGAGACGTATTTATCCGCTCGGGATGGCGCACGCTTTCGAGGCACACCATCAGGGTTCAGAAGTTCCCCGAAACGGAGGTGAAGGGATGAAGGACAGGGTCAGGTTTTCTTCAAAGCGGCTGTTTCTGACGCTTATGCTCTGTGCCTGCGCCGTGATATTATTGCAGAATTACAGCCTCGGAAGGGGCGGCGGCTTTATTTTGGATGTTATCGCGGTGTTTTCCGGGCTGGCTCTCAGCTTTGTGTTTTTCATCCCTTCGATCATCCTCAAAAAGAAAACGGACGCGGATCTCCTGATGCTCGCGAGGCAGAGGACTCCGCGCGCCGCCGTTGCCGTTTCGATTTTTTACGCGGCTTATTTCGCTTACACCGCCACGTTTTTTCTGATCCCCTACACCGATATGTTCAGCAAAAAGTATTATCCCGAGGTTTCAAGATGCGTCATCGCGCTGCTGCTGATAGCCGCCTGCGTTTACGCCGCCACAAAGGGCGCGAATGTTATCACCCGCTTCGGGATATTTCTCTTTGCTTTCGCGATGCTCACAAACCTGCTGATGTTCGGAGGCAGTCTGACGGCTCTTGACTTTTCAAATGGCTTTCGGATCGGTGATGCGGATTCGCTTTTCGGCGACGTCGTCTATTTTTGCGCGCCCTCGTTCACGGCGGTGATTTTTGCCTGTCTTGCGGGGCAGGGCAGAGGCTTTACCGTGAAGCAGCCCGTTATCGCGCTTCTGTTGTCGGGATTAAAGTATTCTCTCGTGCTGTTTTTTATCCGTTATGCCCTCGGCTCTTACGCGGACAGGCAGGAATACCGGACCTTTGTGCTCTCGCGCGTTGCTCATTTCGGCGCCTACGCGGGCGTCGAGAGCTTTTATCTGGCTCTGGCTACGATGTCGGTGTTCATGACGGTGTCGCTGTTCTTCTGCTGCGTCTGCCGAAGCGCGGGTATGAGCGGCAGCCTAAGGGTGATAGTCCCCGAGGCGGTCTTTGTTTTTCTTTTGAATCTTCTGACTAAGTATAATCAGACAGCGGAAGCCTTACTGACCAACAAGTATATTCTGCTGTTTTTGACCTTTATTGCCGCCGTGGTGATACCCGTCCTATATCTTTTTGTGTGGAGGAAGTTCAATGCCGAGAAAAATAAGCATATTATTACTGAGCCTTAGTTTGATCTTCTCGTCGGGCTGCCGCAATTCACGGCAGATCGAAAACGCGGCGATCATAGAAAACGTGAGCGTCACCGTTGAAGGCGGGCAGATCCGCTACACCTTTTACCGCCTGAGCGAGGGCGAAAAGCCGTGGGGCGTCACGGTGAGAGCCGAGTCCTTTGAGAAGGCATGCAAGAAAGCGCGGGAGATGTATATCCCCAATATGTCGCTGGCAAAGCTGGAGCTGCTGATGATAAACGAACGCCTGCAGAGCCGGATCATGAAGCAGGACGTGGAGTATATTTCGCAGAACTCGTTTTTTTCACCGATCGCCTACGTCACGCTTTGCGACGGAAAAACCATGAGGAAGCTCGACGCCGAGGAGAGGGTGCAGGACGTGATCGAGGAGCAGTTGATTCTTTTGAAGAAAAATAAACCGCAGGTCTGCATAGACTATCTCTCCGTATTCAATCACCTTGAGCGTGAGTGTGAAGGCTTTTATGTGCCTCTGATACGCTGCGACGGGGAGATCAGGGTGACCGCAAAGAGGATTTACGCCGATAAAACGCAAAAAAATGAAAAATAATTCATAAAAAGACTTTATCTCTACCGCCTTTTGTAGTATAATATTAGATAATTGTAATCTGCGAAATTATACCCAATTAAAAGGCGGTGTTTATATGTCTGAATTTTCGGTACCCTTATCTCAGATCGTCGACAGACTCGGACTGGAAAAGGTCTACGTTGCCGACAACTACGAAAGCATAAAAATCTCGACTGTTGAGATCAACCGTCCCGGACTTGAGCTGACAGGATACTTTGAGTTTTTTGACAACAAGAGGATCCAGGTGTTCGGCAACACCGAATTTGCCTATCTGGGCAGATTCGGCTCTGAGGCTCAGCGTATGGTCATCGAGTCGATTTTCAGCTTCGGTCCTCCGGCGGTCATTATCTGCCGGCACATCGAGCCCACAAATGTTATCATTGAGAGCGCGAAGCTTCACAAGGTATCCATCTTTGCCACCGACGAGAACACCTCCGATCTGACGGCGCGTCTGGTTCAGTTTTTGAACCGCGAGCTTGCCCCGAGGATCACCCGCCACGGAGTTCTGGTCGAGGTATACGGCGAGGGCTGTCTGCTGACAGGCGACAGCGGAGTGGGTAAGAGCGAAACCGCGATCGAGCTTATCAAGCGAGGTCACCGCCTTGTCGCCGACGACGCGGTTGAGATACTTCGCACCAGCGCCACCACGCTTATCGGTCAGTCGCCGGAAAACATCCGCCACTTCATTGAGCTGCGCGGAATCGGAATAATAAACGCCAGACAGCTTTTCGGTATGGGCGCGGTAAAAACCGCCGAGAAGATCGACATGGTCGTGAATCTCGAGCTGTGGGACAACACGAAGGTCTACGACCGAATGGGACTCGACAACGAGGTGATGAGGATCCTCGGCGTTGAGGTCCCGACCCTGACCATTCCCGTCAAGCCCGGCAGAAACCTTGCGGTGATAATCGAGGTCGCCGCAATGAACAACCGTCAGAAGAAAATGGGCTACAACGCGGCTATTGATCTGCTCAGGAATCTGGGCATGGATCTCGAGGCTATGCCCGAATCCCCCAAGATCGTTATCGACACCTGGGATTGATCGCTGAACGATAAAAAAGGAGCGCGTCAGCGCACTTGGAAAAGGAGATGTGCGGATGAACAGATCCGAGGTAATTTATAATTTGGCTCAGCTTCTCGGCTGCGAGGCGTATCAGGATGAGCCTATGAGCAAGCATACGACCTTTAAGATAGGCGGCAAAGCCGACGCTTACATAAAGGCGGATTCTCTGACCAGTCTTGTTGAGCTTTTGAAGGAGTGCAGGAGCAGCGACGTGGATTATCTGGTGCTCGGCAACGGCAGCAACGTGCTCGTCAGCGACGACGGCTACCGGGGCGCGGTCATCAGGCTGGACGGGGATTTCAGAAAGATTTCTCTGATCGACGATACAACGGTCTACTGCGGCGCGGGCGCTACTCTGGCGAGTCTTTGCAAGTTCGCGCTCAACTGCGGACTCTCGGGTCTGGAATTTGCCTGGGGCATCCCCGGCTCGGTCGGCGGAGCGGTATTCATGAACGCGGGCGCCTACGGCGGCGAGATGAAGGACGTTGTATTCTGCGTCAATCATCTGGACGCGGAATTCAATCTGGGAAGATGCGAGAAGGATGAGCTTGATTTCGGGTACCGCACGAGCGTTTACCGCAGAAACGGCTGCATCATCACAGGCGCGTTCTTGAGGCTTAAAAAGGATGATCCCAAGGATATCCGCGCCCGCATGGAGGATTATATGGGCAGAAGAAGCGACAAGCAGCCGCTTGAATATCCCAGCGCGGGAAGCGTTTTCAAGCGTCCCGAGGGCGCCTTCGCCGGCGCGCTGATCGAGCAGTGCGGGCTGAAGGGCCATTGTCACGGAGGCGCTCAGGTCAGCGACAAGCACGCGGGCTTCATCATAAACAAATCAAATGCCACAGCCAACGACGTGAAGTCGCTGATCCGCGAGGTTCAGACAAAGGTGTTTGACGATACGGGCTACGATCTTGAATGTGAGCTGATAATCCTTTAACAGGATACCGGCAAGGCGGTTTTTATGGAATTTGTGATTATTACAGGTATGTCGGGAGCGGGCAAGACCTCCGCTCTGCACGTGCTTGAGGATATAGGCTACTACGCGGTCGATAATATTCCCGCTTCGCTTTTGTCCACGCTTTATTCTCTTTGTAAGTCCTCGAACGACGAGAGCATGAAGCGCGTGGCGGTCGTTGTGGACGTCAGGGGAACCGACAACTACAATATGATGAACGAACAGATCGAGAATTTTAAGACCGACCACGATGAAGTAAAAATATTATATATCGACGCGAGGACGGAGACGATCATAATCCGCTACAAGGAGACCCGCCGCAAGCATCCTCTTGCCGAAAGGCTCAAGGACGGCTCGGTTGCCGACGCCGTTGACTTTGAGAAGGCGCTTCTGGTTCCCGTCAAAAAGCTTGCGGATTATATGATCGACACCACGAATATGTCAAACCGCCAGCTCAGGGAGCGGGTATTGCTGATGTTCATGGACAACACCTCCCTGAGCCTGACGCTCACCTTCATGTCCTTCGGCTTCAAGTACGGTATCCCGCTCGAGGCTGATCTGATAATCGACGTGCGCTGTCTGCCCAATCCCTTCTATATCCCGGAGCTTAAAAACCTCACGGGGCTCGATCATGAGGTGCGGGATTATGTTCTCAATTCGTTCGATACGCGGGAATTTATCCGTCACACCCTGAACCTGCTGGACTTCTCGGTGCCGCTTTACCTCAAGGAGGGCAAGAGCGAGCTGGTAGTCGGGATCGGCTGCACGGGCGGAAAGCACCGCAGCATAACAATCGCAAGACAGCTTGAGGAGCACTTCCGCAAGCAGGGCTACAGGTGCGTGATCCAGCACAGAGACGTCGGAAAGTAGGTAAAAATGTCTTTTTCATCGGACGTAAAAAAGGAGCTTTGCTCTCATGAGATATATGACCGCGAGCTGCTCAAGGCGGAGCTTTACGGCATGCTGCTCTTCGGAAAGGCTTTTCGGAACAACCGGATAGTTTTTACCACCGAGAGCGAGTACGCCTGCAAGCGGGTGACCTTTCTTCTGCAAAACCTCTATATGCCGATCATCGAAAAGCAGGCTACCCTGAGGGTTCGCTCGGGGGAGGGCAGGCTCTACAAGATAAGGCTCATCGACTCAGCCGACTGCGAGCGCGTGCTCGGAGATTTCGGGCACGGGGTCGGAGAGGTCACGCTCAGGGTCAACCGCGCGAATGTTTCGGGCGAGGAGCACTCCGCCGCCTTTGTGAGGGGAGTTTTTCTCGGCTGCGGCTCTGTTTCAAATCCCGAAAAGAGCTACCACGCCGAGTTTTGCGTGCCTCACAAAAACCTCGCCGTTGATCTTTGCAATATTCTTCGCGAGGTGACAGAGTGCGAATTCAATCCCAAAACCGTGCTTCGCAGCGGCAACTATATCGTTTATTTTAAGGGAAGCGAGCAGATCTGCGACCTGCTGACCTATATCGGAGCGCCGATCAAGGCTATGGAGATAATGGGCGCGAAGGCGTACAAGCAGGTGCGCAACAATATCAACCGCCGGATAAACGGCGAGGTCGCGAATATTGAAAAAATAGTTTCCGCCTCGGTAAAGCAGATCGAGGCGATCGAGAAAATAAAACGCAAGCGCGGACTCGAGTCCCTGCCCGACGATCTGAAGGAGATCGCCTTTCTCAGGCTTGAAAATCCGGAGATGTCGCTGAAGGATCTGGGACAGAGTCTGTCCAAGCCCATAAGCCGCAGCGGAGCCAACCATCGGATACAGCGGCTGCTTGAATACGCGGAGGATTTGTAAATGGAAGAGAAAATGACCTTTGAGGAGGCAAACGCCCTTCTTAAATCGACGATAGCAAAGCTTTCGGATCAGTCGATCACCCTCAACGAGAGCATCGAGCTGTACGGAAAGGCTTGCGATCTGCTGGCTTATTGCCTTAAGGAGCTCGATAATTACAGGGGACAGATAACCGATCTTCATCACGCGCTTCAGGAGCGCACGCGCAGGGAGGTAAAAAAATGACAGCTGATTATTTGACCTTGACCGAAAAGACGCTTTCGGAGCTTCTTCCCTCGGAGGATACCCGCGAAAGAAGCCTGATCGAGTCGATGAAATACAGCCTTGAGGCGGGCGGAAAAAGGGTTCGCCCCAGACTTGTTTTTGAGTTCAGCGCCCTGTGCGGAGGAGATCCCGAGAGCGCGGCTTGCTTTGCCTGCGCCGTTGAGATGATCCACACCTATTCGCTCATCCACGATGATCTGCCCTGCATGGACGACGACGATATGCGCCGCGGCAAGCCCTCGAACCACAGGGTATTCGGCGAGGATATCGCGCTGCTCGCGGGCGACGCTCTGCTGACTCTCGCCTTTGAAACGCTTTCCTCGGACAGGGCAGCCAAAGCCGCCGGAGACCGCGCCTGCCGTTTGGCTTCAAAAACTCTCGCCGCCTACGCGGGAGCGACCGGCATGGTCGGCGGACAGGTCATCGACCTCGAGAGCGAGGGCAAATCAGCGCCGCTTGAGGTTCTTCGCGAGATGGACTATAAAAAGACCGCCTGCCTGATAAAGGCTGCCTGTGAGCTCGGCTGTCTCAGCGCGGGCGCCGGAGAGAAGGAGCTTCGCGCCGCCTCTCTCTACGGCGAGAGCATCGGAATAGCTTTTCAGATACAGGACGACATCCTCGACTGCACGGCTACCGACGAGGAGCTGGGAAAGCCGGTCGGAAGCGACAGCGAGAACGGAAAGTCAACCTACGTTTCGCTTCTCGGCATAGAAAAATGCAGAGAGCTTGTGGACGAGCTCACCGAAAAAGCGATAAAGGCGCTCGACGTCTTTGAAAACGACGCCTCGTCGCTCAGGGAGTTCGCTTTGGAGCTGGCTCAAAGACGAAAATAATGCCGTGCCCCGAAAAACGCCTCTCGGCGCTTAGGTCGGAAACCGGCAGAATAAAACAATAACGGTAAACCATAATGGGTGAATATAAATATTTATCAAAAATCAAATCGCCTGAGGATGTCAAAAAGCTCTCCGAGGAGGAGCTGCCGCAGCTTTGCACCGAAATACGCGAAAAGCTGGTCGAGGTGCTTTCGGTAAACGGAGGTCACCTCTCTCCGAATCTTGGTGTTGTGGAGCTGACCGTCGCGATGCACCGCGTTTTTGACTTTCCGAAGGACAGCGTCGTCTGGGACGTCGGCCATCAGAGCTATACCCACAAGCTCCTGACGGGCAGATATCCGCAGTTTGAGTCGCTGCGCCTCAAGGGGGGTATCTCGGGCTTTCCGAAGCGCGAGGAAAGCGCTTACGACGATTTCAATACAGGTCACAGCAGCACTTCCATTTCCGCCGCGCTCGGTATAGCCTTTGCGAAGGCGATGGACGGCGACAACAGCGCGACCGTTGCCGTTATAGGCGACGGCTCGCTTACGGGCGGTCTGGCTTTTGAGGCGCTCAACAACGCCGGACGCTTCAAGAAAAATTTTATTGTTATCCTCAACGACAACAAGATGTCGATCTCCCGTAACGTCGGCGCGATACCTCGCTATCTCACTACGGTCAGGATCCAGCCCTGGTATATAAGGGTCAAGAATTTTACCGAGCGAGCCCTATCGAAGATCCCGTTTTTCGGCAGATATATCAAGGGCTTTCTCAGGCGCAGCAAGTCAAAGATCAAAAATCTCGTATATAAAAACACCCTTTTTGACTGCTTCGGCTTCACCTACCTAGGACCGATCGACGGTCACAGCATCGAGGAGGTCGAAAACGCACTCCTTGCGGCGAGAAAAATCAATTCGCCGGTGCTTTTACATGTCGTGACAAGGAAGGGCAAGGGCTACCAGCCCGCTGAGGACAATCCAGGAGAATTTCACGGCATCGGCAAGTTCGATATAGATTCGGGCGAGCCGCTTTCGAGTCACAAGGGCTTCTCCGCCGAGTTTGGCAAGGAGATGTGCGAGATGGCGCAGCGCGACGATAAGCTCTGCGCGATCACGGCGGCAATGGCTCACGGGACCGGTCTGAGGGAGTTTGAAAAAAAGTACAGGAACCGCTTCTTTGACGTCGGTATCGCCGAGGAGCACGCCGTGACCTTCGGCTGCGGGCTTGCCGCAAAGGGCTATCGGCCCGTATTCGCGGTTTATTCAACGTTTTTGCAGAGAGCTTACGATCAGCTCATCCACGACGCGGCGATGGGCGGGCTTCATCTTGTGCTGGCTATAGACCGCGCGGGAATAGTCGGCAGCGACGGCGAAACGCATCAGGGCGTTTTTGACGTATCCATGCTCAATTCGATCCCCAACACAACGATCTATTCGCCGACCTATTTTTACGGCATGAGAAATGCCCTGACAAACGCGATTTACATGGACGAGGGTCTGGCGGCGGTTCGTTATCCCCGGGGAGGGGAAGGCTACCGTCCCGACGACTTCGGCATCGAAAATATAGATTACAATATCTACGGCAGCCGCAATTCGCGGTATCTTCTGGTAACCTACGGCAAGCTCTTCTCTCACGCGGCAAGGGCAAAGGAGGAGCTTGAACGCGAGGGCATTGAAATATGCATCCTCAAGCTTTGCCGCATAAAGCCCATCAATCCCGAAACGGTCGATTTCGCCAAGAGCTTTCGCTTCGTCTGGTTCTTTGAGGAGGGGATGTTCAACGGAAGCATAGCGCGAACCTTCTCCGACCTTCTCAATCTCAGGGGCTTTGAGGGCGTCTGCCACATCAAGGCGATCAGGGATCGTTTTGTGCCGCAGATGAGCGTCGGCGAGGCGCTTTCCATGCTCAAGCTCGATTCAAAGGGCATGGTCGAGGTTATCAAAAAGGATTTGAAGAATGAAAAAAAGACTTGATATTCTTGTTTACGAAAAGGGCTTTGCCGAGAGCCGTGAAAGGGCGAAGGCATTGATAATGGCAGGGCTGGTTTATGTTGACAACCAAAAGTCCGACAAATGCGGCACATCTTATGAGGAGGACGTTTCGATCGAGGTTCGCGGCAGCGGCTTGAAATACGTGAGCCGGGGCGGGCTCAAGCTCGAAAAGGCGATGAAGTCCTTCCCGATCGACCTGAACGGCAAGACAGCCATGGATATCGGCGCCTCAACGGGCGGCTTTACCGATTGTATGCTCCAAAACGGCGCTGAAAAGGTTTATGCCATCGACGTCGGCTATGGTCAGCTCGCCTGGAAGCTCAGGACGGATGAGCGCGTCGTCAACCTCGAGCGCACGAATATGCGCAAGGTGACCCGCGAGCAGGTGCCCGACCCGATAGATTTTTTCTCGGTGGACGTGTCCTTTATCTCTTTGAAGCTGATACTTCCCGTCGCAAGAAGCCTTATGGCGGAAAACGCCGAGGCGGTCTGCCTGATCAAGCCGCAGTTTGAGGCGGGCAGAGAAAAGGTAGGGAAGAAGGGCGTAGTCAGAGATCCCGAGGTGCACGCCGAGGTCGTGCGGGGCATAGTGGATTTTGCCCTGCAAAACGGCTTTGATGTGGCGGGGCTTGACTTCTCTCCGGTAAAGGGACCCGAGGGAAATATCGAGTATCTGATTTATTTGAGAATATCTGACGCTCCGAGGCTGCTTACCGAGGTATCTCCGACGGAGCTTGTGAGAAAGTCCCACGAGGAGCTTGACAAGGAGCGGGGCTGACCGCTTTTCAGCGGCAATCTGATTTTTGAATCAACAAGAAACTGTTAAAATATTTCGCGCCTCTTGTTTCGCTGAGTAATAAGAAAGATAAAAAAGCTCGGGAATGAGGCGCGCCGTTAAGGAGGCGCGCATGAACGCTGCCGTAATTGTCAACATGACAAAGGAAAAAGCGCTTGTATGCGCAAATAAGGTCGCGGATATCCTGCTGAAAAACGGCGCTCGGGTTTACGCTGTGCGCGAGAGCGCCGAGGCGTTTGAGGGTCTCGGAGTGAGCTTCTGCGTCAATATCCGCGAGCTGTTTTCTGTCTGCGACGCGGCGGTAACAGTCGGAGGCGACGGCACGATAATCCACGCCGCGAAGTATGCCGCCGAGACGAATACCCCGCTGATAGGCGTAAACGTCGGAAGGCTCGGCTTTGCCGCGGATCTTGAAACCGACGAGATAGAAGAGCTGAAGCGGATAATCACGGGCGACTTCATGATCGACCGCAGGATGCTGCTTGACGTCGAGGTTCAAAAGCCCGAGGGTCTGCAGAGCTATCTGGCGGTAAACGACGCCGTCGTAGCTCACGGTCAGTTCTCAAAAATAGTCGATTTTTCTCTGATGCTCGGCAATGAGGAGATCGCGAGGTACCGCGCCGACGGGATACTTTTTTCAACTCCCACCGGCTCGACCGCATATTCTCTTTCCGCAGGCGGACCGATCGTATCGCCGCAGATCGACTGCATCCTCATGACGCCTGTCTGTCCCCATTCCCTGTTTTCCCGCTCAGTGCTCTTTGAGGGGAGCTCGCGTCTTTCGGTCGCCGTCAAGATACCTCAGGGCTGCAGCTGCCTGCTTACGGTAGACGGAGAGGTGAACGTCGATATCGCCGAGGGCGACAGGGTATCCATCAAAAAATCACAGCTCAGCTTGGAGCTGATCTCCTTAAAGAAACGCAATTTTTATCTGAAGCTCAACAAAAAGCTAAAGGAAAGGGAACTGTAAATGAAACGCAGAAGACACGCCAGGATCCTGGAGATCATAAACGAATATCCCATAGAAACTCAGGACGAGCTGCTTGAAAGGCTCAGCAGGGACGGCTACAAGGTCACTCAGGCAACCATCTCGCGTGATATCAAGGATCTGCGGCTTGTCAAGAGCATGGGAAGCAACGGGAAATACCGCTATATCGCTTCATCCGAGGGGCGCTCGGACGCGCGCTCAAATTTCTCGCAGCTTTTTCTCTCGTCAGTGACCTCAATAGATCAGGCGCAGAATCTCGTGGTGATCAAAACTCTCAGCGGTATGGCTAACGCGCTCTGCGCGGCTCTGGATTCGCTCTCAAACAGCAGCATTGTCGGCACTATAGCGGGCGACGATACGATATTTGTAGCCTGCCGAAGCATTGAGAGCGCGGGCGAGCTGCTTGATACGCTCAGACAGCAGCGGACGCTCTAGGATAATACCAAAACAATGACGGGACTGATCAGATGTTACGCACCTTATATATCGAAAATATCGCGGTAATTGAAAAATGTGCCATAGATTTCAACCTCGGGCTGAACGTGCTGACGGGTGAGACCGGCGCGGGAAAAAGTATAATAATTGATTCGATCAACGCTATCATGGGACAGCGCACCTCGAAGGAGCTGGTTCGCACGGGCGCCGATACCGCGACGGTCAGCGCTCAGTTTGAGGATATAAACGGCGTTGTCAAGGCAAAGCTCGGGGAGATGGGCTTTGACGCTGACGAGGATATGCTGATCCTGCAGCGCACCATCAGCGCCTCGGGAAAAAGCTCATGCAGGGTAAACGGCAGACCCGCGACGGCGGCGATGCTCAGGGAGCTGTCCGTGAATCTGGTAAATATCCACGGTCAGCACGAGAGCCACGAGCTTTTTTCACCGGAAACCCATATTGATTATATTGACAGCTACGGCGGGATCGCGCCTGTTCTCAGCGATTACGCCGATAAATATAAAAGCTATATAATTCTGAAAAAGAAATTAAATGCCGCGAACAGCGACGAGAGCGAGCGCCTTCGCGAGATAGATCTTCTCTCCTTCCAGAGCGGCGAGCTCTTTGACGCCGACGTGAGGATCGGCGAGGAGGAGGAGCTGGAGTCCGAGCGCGGCGTGCTCATGAACGTCGAAAAGATCGCTTCTCTGCTCAACAAGGCGAAGCTGCTTCTGAGCGGCGACAACGGCGGCTGCGAGTCCGTTGATATGGCGGCTTCCGCTTTAAGGCACGCCGCTGATTACAATTCGCAGTACGAGGAGCTGAGCGGGAACCTCACCGATATTTATTACAATCTTCTCGACTGCGCCGAGGGAATAGGCGACGCCGTCGACGATCTCGAAAGCGACCCCGCGCGGCTTGAGGAGATAGAGGAGAGGCTTGACCTGCTCAACCGCCTCACCAGAAAATACAACTGCTCCTGCGACGAGCTGCCGGCGCTTGCCGAGAAAATGCAGCGGCGGCTGGAGGAGCTTATAAATTACGACAAAAACCGCGACGAGCTGATCGCGGAGTGCGCTGAGGCGGAAAAAGCCGCCCATGCCGCCGCTCAGCGTCTGAGCGAGCTGCGGCGCGAGACCGCCAAAGCCTTTGCCGAGAAGGTGAAGGCTGAAATGTGCTTTTTGAATATGCCGGGCGTGGAGCTTGTACCTTATTTTGAGACCGTCGGGCTTTCGCCGAAGGGGATCGATAAAATGGAGCTTTTGATCTCCGCGAATCCCGGCGAAACCCCCAGACCCGTGGCGAAGATCGCTTCGGGCGGCGAGTTGTCGAGAATGATGCTGGCGATAAAGACCGTTCTTGCCGCTTCCGATACAGTTGATACTCTCATTTTTGACGAGGTAGATACCGGGATCTCGGGCTCGGCAGCCGAAAAGGTCGGCTTGAAGCTCAAGGAGGTCTCAGCCTCGCGCCAGGTGCTCTGCGTGACCCATCAGGCGCAGATAGCCGCGCTTGCCGATACCCATTACCTGATCAAAAAGCAGGTCGAGCAGGGAAGGACCTTTACTCAGGTACAGCCGCTTGACCGCGAAGGAAGGATCAGCGAGCTTGCGCGTATAATCGGCGGCGTTAATATCACCGAAGCGGCTCTTTCTCACGCGGAGAGTATGCTCGGATAAGTAAAGCGCCTCTGAAACCATAACTATGAAAGGAGCGATATCGCATGAAACTGTGGTCGGTTGCCGAGCTTGACAAGGCTCAGGCGGGCGAAATTCAAACTAAATACGATCTGCCGCCTATAGTCGCGATGCTGCTCCAGATCCGTCATATAACCTCGCACCGGGATATCGAGAGCTTTCTCTATAACGAGAGCGAAATAGATTCTCCCTTTGAGATAAAGGATATGGATAAGGCGGTAAGCCGCATAAAGCTGGCGCTTGACCGCGGGGAGCTGATTTGCATTTACGGCGACTACGACGCCGACGGCGTGACCTCGACAGCGCTGCTCTATTCATATCTTGAAGAGATCGGCGCGAACGTATTCTTTTATATCCCCTCACGCGAGACTGAGGGCTACGGCATGAACAAAAACGCCGTTGCCGCTCTTCATGAAAAGGGAGTTCAGCTTATTATCACCGTTGACAACGGCATTTCCGCGGGGGAGGAGATAGATTTCGCCAGCTCGCTGGGGATAGATACCGTTGTCACCGATCACCATCAGCCGCTCGGCGAGCTTCCGAACGCGGTCGCGGTGGTGGATATGCACCGCCCCGACTGCCCGAGCCGCTACAAGCAGCTTTCGGGAGTCGGCGTCGCCTTCAAGCTGATAATGGCGCTCGAGGGAAAGTACTGCGATACCGATATGCTGCTCGACAATTACGCCGACCTCCTGAGCATCGGAACCATCGGGGATATCGTTGAGCTCAGGGATGAGAACCGCGTTTTCGTCAAGCGCGGTCTCGCTAGCATGGAAAACGCCGACAGAGCGGGAGTCGCGGCGCTTATCGAGGTGTCGGGTGTGCGCGACAGGGAGCTGACGGCGGGCAAGGTTTCGTTCACCCTGGTTCCCAGGATAAACGCCGTAGGCAGACTCGGAGTTTCGGGCAAATCCGTCAATCTCCTGATCACTGATGATTATGACGAGGCTATGGAGATCGCCAGGGCGATGAGCGACGACAACGCAGAGCGCCGCCAGATCGAGGCGGATATCCTGACGAGCATCGACGCGGAAATCAGGCGCGATCCTTCTCTGGTGACGGACAGGGTGCTTGTGATCGACGGAGAGCAGTGGCACCAGGGCGTTATCGGGATCGTCGCTTCGCGGGTAAAGGAGATCTACGGAAAGCCGACAATCATCATCTCGCGAGACGGTGATAAGGCAAAGGGCTCAGGCAGAAGCGTTGAGGGCTTTGCGCTCTGCGACGCGGTAGCCGCCTGCTCAGATCTGCTTACGCATTACGGCGGTCATCCGATGGCTGTTGGTCTGTCCCTCGGCAGCGAAAACATAGAATTATTCCGCAGAAGAATAAACGAGTACGCGGCTTCCATCGGTGAAATGCCTCCGGATACTCTCAAAATAGATTGCAGGCTCAATCCCGCCAACCTCTCGGTGGATATCGTGGAGGATCTGAAGCTGATGCAGCCCTACGGCGCAGGAAATCCAACGCCCGTATTCGGCTTTTACAATATGACGATCGCAAATATTGTTCCTTTATCGAATAATAAGCATATAAAGCTCGTGCTTTCGCGCGGGGGAACTACGCTTTCCGCGCTCATGTTCTCAACCTCGACAGAGCAGTTTCCCTACGAGGTGGGCGAGGTCGTGGATCTGGCGGCGACGCTTGAGATCAACGACTATCAGGGAGCGAGAAGCGTCTCGGTTTATGTCAGGGACATCAAGGCGCATGATGACGATACCGGAGAGATACTCCGCAGTCAGAGGCTTTTTGAGAGCTTCTGCCGAGGCGAGAGGCTCAGCCGCGACGAATACCGCGAGCTTTATCCCACGAGAGACGATTTCGCTCTGCTCTACAGATTTCTCAAGCAGCGCGGAGGATATACCTTCCCGGCGGAAACGCTTGTGCAAAAGCTCAACGGAAGGCTCCCGATGGGCAAGATCCGCGTCATTCTCGAAGCCATGAACGAGCTTTCCCTTATCTCTATCGACGAGGGAATGAGAACAAACCGAATTTCAGTCAACAGAGTCAGCGGAAAGGTCAGCTTGGAATCCGCGAAAATAATAAAAGAGTTATCGGAGGCGAAAGTGTGAGTAAGTATTCAAATATTGCTCATTATCAGGATTTTTCGGAGTTGATGAAAATCGTCGAAACAAACGGCAATGATTACGACATCGAAAAGATCCGCAGCGCGTACAGCTTTGCCGAGCAGAGTCACGGAGATCAGCGCAGAGTATCGGGAATACCTTATATCCTCCACCCGACCTCCGTTGCCTGTATCGTCGCGGAGCTTGGTATGGATACCGATACGATCTGCGGAGCCCTGCTTCACGACGTGGTCGAGGATACCTCGGTCTCGCTCGAGACGGTCTCCAGGCGCTACGGCAAGGACGTCGCGAAGCTGATCGACGGCGTCACCAAAATCTCAAAGATCCCCTTCTCCACTCGCGAGGAGCAGCAGGCGGAAAACATCCGCAAGATGCTGATCGCTATGGCTGACGATATCCGCGTTATCATCATAAAGCTCGCCGACCGCCTGCACAATATGCGCACCATGGATTGTATGCCGGAGCAGAAGCGCAGGGACAAGTCGGTTGAAAATATGCAGGTTTTCGCTCCGATAGCTCACCGCCTCGGTATCAAAACCGTCAAGGAGGAGCTTGAGGACAGCTCGCTGAGGTACCTCGATCCTGTCGGCTACAAGGAGATCGAGGACGCGCTGATACTCAACGAGGAGGAAAGGGACCGCTTCATCGAGTCGATCAAGGCTCAGATCCTTGAAAAAACCAAGGATACCATCAAAAATGTTTATATCAGCGGCAGGGTAAAGAGCATCAACAGCATCTACCGCAAGACAGTCATGAGAAACCAGACCATAGATCAGATCTTTGACGTTTTCGCGGTTAGAGTTATAGTTGACAACGTCCCCGACTGCTACAATGTTCTGGGCGTTGTCCACGATATTTTCAAGCCGATACCGAACCGCTTCAAGGATTATATCTCAATGCCAAAGCCGAATATGTACCAGAGCCTCCATACGACCGTGCTCGACAGGAACGCCATTCCCTTTGAGGTTCAGATACGCACCTGGGAAATGCATTACACCGCCGAATACGGAATCGCGGCTCACTGGAAGTACAAGCTCGGCATGGGCTCGGACGGCAAAGCGGAGAACCGCCTGAGCGAGAATATCGAGCGCGTGCGCAGGATGATCCTTGACCAGCTCCAGACCGAGGACGCCACCGATATCGCCCGCAATATCCGCAACGATCTCGGCGACAACGACGTTTATGTTTTTACTCCGAAGGGCGACGTGATGAGCCTGCCGAAGGGCTCGACGCCGATAGATATGGCGTATCTTATCCATACTCAGGTCGGCCACAGAATGATCGGCGCAAAGATCAACGGAAAGATAGTCCCCATAGATTATATCCTGAAATCGGGCGATATCGTCCAGATCATCACCCAGAAGGAGGAGCATCCCAACCGCGCGTGGATAGATATCTGCAAGACCGCCTCGGCTAAGTCAAAGATACGTCAGTGGTTCAAGCGCGAGAAGCGCGACGAAAACATCGTCGAGGGCAAGGCGATGATCGACCGCGAGTTCAAGCGCCAGGGCATCAATCTCTCGGAGGACGAATATCCCGAATTTTTCAAGAGCGTAGCCGTCAAGAAGCAGTACAACACCCTCGACGATTTCTACGCCGCCGTGGGCTACGGCGGAATCCAGCTCTGGAAGATCATGCCGCGTCTCAAGGAGGAGTTCCAGAAAACCTATGCGGGAGATATCGAGAGCATCACCGTTCCCGCGGCTCCCGTAAAACGTTCAAGGGCGAGCTCGGGCGTTATCATCGAGGGCAACGACGACGTTCTCGTTAAATTCTCGAACTGCTGCAATCCTCTTCCCGGAGATGAAATAATCGGCTATATCACAAGGGGCTACGGCGTTTCCATCCACAAGCGCTCATGCACCAACGTTCCGCGCGATATTTCAGCGTGCGAGGAACCCCAGCGCTGGATCCACTGCCGCTGGGAGGACAAAATAGACGAGGGCTTCAGGAGCACCCTGCAAATCATGGCTAACGACCGCACCGGACTGCTCGCTGACCTCACCATCCGACTCAGCCAGATGCACATCAATATCCATACTCTCAATTCAAGGGAGCTCAAGGACGGCAGGGCGGTGATAACCATAACGATAGACGTTATGGATAAGAACCACCTGCGCGGGGTGATCTCCAAGCTGTCGGATATCAACGGAATCGAAGAAATAAAGAGGCTGTAAGATGAAAGCTGTATTACAAAGAGTGTCCGAGGCAAAGGTTGAGGTCGAAGGAAAAGCTGTCGGAAGGATCGGCAGGGGCTTCCTCGTGCTTCTCGGCGTCGCCGGGGAGGATACTCAAAAGCACGCCGAGGTTCTGGCTGACAAGATCTCGGGGCTGCGGGTGTTCACCGACGAAAACGACAAGATGAACCTTTCTCTCCACGATATCGGCGGCGAGGTGCTTGTGATCTCAAACTTTACGCTCTGCGCCGACTGCTCTCACGGCAGACGCCCGAGCTTTATAAACGCCGCGCGTCCCGAAACCGCCGAGCCGCTTTACGAGTACTTTTGTGAGAGGATCAAAAGCAACGGCATAAAGAGGGTCGAAAAGGGTGTTTTCGGCGCTGATATGCAGGTTTCCCTCATAAACGACGGACCTGTTACCATAGATATTGACACAAAGGATTTGAAAATATGATAAATATAAGGATATATCCTGTCACCGAGATCGAAACCAACTGCTGTTACCTCGTCGACGAGGCGACGGGCAAGAGCGCTGTGGTCGATCCCGGCGGGAAAAGCGAGGCGCTGCTCAGACAGATTGAAGCGGACGGCGGCAACCTTGATTATGTTATTCTGACTCACGGTCACTACGATCATATCTGCTACGCGAAGCAGCTTGCCGAAAAATTCAACGCTCAAATCATCACCGGCAGGCACAACGCGGAGTTCCTAAAAAATCCCGATTTGAACGGGGCTTTGATTGAGGGCTTTCCGTTTGAGCCCTTTGAGGCGGACATTCTCCTCGATGACGGCGAAACCATCAAGCTTGGCGAGACCGAAATAGAATACCTTTATACTCCCGGGCACACCTCGGGCTGCGGCGTTTTTATTTTTGACGACGTCATCATCTGCGGCGACCTGCTCTTTTACCGTTCCTACGGAAGAACGGATCTTCCGACCGGCGACGACAGCAGCATGATCCGCTCCCTGAAAAGGCTCAAATCGCTCGACGGGGATTACACGGTCATACCGGGGCACGGTCCCGTGACCACGCTCGAGGCGGAGCGCCGGTTCAATCCCCTGATGAGGCGGTTGTAGGATGAATCTGTACGTTATTAACAACGGCTTTTGGTTTGAGCTCGAAAACCTCACCAGGCTGTTTTTCCCGAATGAGAGGATAGAGGTTTTCAAGGACAGCTTTGAGGGAAAAACGCCCTTTGTGTTCGCGTCCGTTTCGGATGATATCACCGTCAGGGTACATATCGGCGATTTCAGCGGAGAGCTTCACGAGCGGCTATCCGACAGCGACGGGGAAAACGAGCTGTCGACGGTCAAGCTGCTTTACCGGCTCCTGTCCGGGTTCTCGCGTATCGAACAGCCGTGGGGACTTTTGACCGGCGTGCGCCCCATCAAGCTGCTCAGGAAGCTTAGCGGGGAAGCGGGCGAGGAAGAGGCGGCGCGGCGTTTCCGCGAGGATTTCTTTGTCAGCGGGGAAAAGCTTTCGCTGGCGCGGCTGGTTGAGAGAAACGAGAGAAAAATACTTGATTTCTCGCGCGATGATTCCTTCAGCCTTTATATAGGGATACCCTTTTGTCCCTCGCGCTGCAGCTATTGCTCCTTTGTGATGTCCTCGGTAGAGAGGGCGAAGAAGCTGATGGAGCCTTATGTCGGGCTGCTCTGCGAGGAAATAAAGCGTACCGCGGAGATCGCCGCGAGACTTGACCTCAGGCTCGAAAGCGTTTATTTCGGGGGAGGAACGCCGACCTCGCTCAGTGCCGAACAGCTCGACAAGCTGCTCAAAACCGTAAACGAGAGCTTTGAAATGAGCACCTGCCGTGAGTTTACCGTCGAGGCGGGCAGACCCGATACGGTCACTGATGATAAACTTTTTTCCTTGAAAGAAAATAAGGCCAACAGGATAAGCATAAATCCCCAGACCGTGAGCGACAGCGTGCTGCGCGAGATCGGCAGAAAGCATACCGCGCGGGATTTTTACGACGCCTTTGCCCTTGCCAGAAAGCACGGCTTTGATAACATCAATACCGATCTGATAGCCGGACTTCCCACGGATACGCCCGAGAGCTTCAAGCATTCGCTTGATGAAATGCTCAGGCTCAAAGCGGAGAGCGTCACGGTCCATACCCTCTGCATGAAGCGAGCCTCGAGGCTTACCTCCGAGGGGGTAATGCTCGATCGGAAGGACGCCGAAAATGCGGGGAAAATGCTCAGCTACGCCAAATCCGCGTTGCTCGAAAGCTCCTACAAGCCCTACTATCTTTACCGCCAGACGCGGATGGTCGGCAATCTGGAAAACGTCGGCTGGGCGAAGGACGGCTGCGAGAGCTATTACAATGTTTATGTTATGGATGAAACTCATACCATCCTCGCGTGCGGCTCGGGAGGAGTGACCAAGCTCAAGGATCCGCGCGGCGATTATCTCAAGAGGGTGTTCAATTTCAAGTATCCCTACGAGTATATTTCGCGTTTTGAGGAAATGCTACAAAGAAAAAGCGAGATTGAAGCGTTTTATTCGCAAATAAACAATTGATTATTGTGCATATAAATGCTATAATAGCATTTGAAGATAGAAAAATTAACAGCGCGGACTGTCCGCTGCGCATAAGCTCGCGGGCGCGCGCTAAGCTAAAGAAAGGTTGGTTATTATGGGAAAATTTGACGAAATTTTTGATGATGTCGTTGTTAACGCCAAGGCTGCCGCTTCCGCGGTTTCAAAGAAGGCAAGCACTGTTTACGACACCTCAAAGCACAAGATCTCAGCCGCTGAGATCAGAGGCGAGATCAACAAGAAGCTCAAGGAGCTCGGTATGCTCACCTACAAGAAGGAGGTTCACGGCGTAGATCTTTCCAATGATATCGCTAAGGTGATCGATGAGATCACCGAGCTCAAGGACAGTCTTACCGTTATTCTCGATCATATCGACACGATCAAGAACCTCAAGAAGTGCCCCAAGTGCGAATCCAAGGTTCCCCGCAACTCCGTATTCTGCAATATCTGCGGCGCGAAGCTCGAGGAGGATGAGCCCGCGGAGGATGTTGACGCGGAATATGTCGGCGAGGCGGAGCCCGCTGAGCAGGCAGCCGAGGAGACCGCTCAGAAGGTAGAAACAGTTGCCGAGGAATCAGTTGAGGAAGCCGACGAATAAGCAGAAAGCAATTTCCGATACTACTTCCAAACAGGGTGATTGAATTTGTCAAAAAAATATAACGCGGTCGCCGCTGCGGAGCAGAGCGTTTCCAAAACCTTTGTCAAGGGCGCCGCGATCCTCACAGCAAGTATGGTCATTGTCAAGGTCTTCGGGCTTCTCGACAAGGTCATACTTGCCGACATCTATTCCATGTTCGGAAAGAGCTTTGCCTCGATGGGCATGGGAATCTACAGCAACGCCTACGAGGTTTTCGTGGTGATCTTCACGGTCGCCACCGGAGGACTCCCGATCGCGATCTCACGTCTGATCTCTCATAATATGGCGCAGAAGCGCTATAAGGACGTCAAGCTGGTTCACAGCCTTTCGGTCAAGATCTTCGTGGTCGTGGGATTGATAGGCTCGGTCGCGATGTGCATCGCGGCGTTTCCCTACGCCTTCAATACCATCCATTCGCCTTACTCGATATACGCGATGCTCTGCCTTGCTCCGACGATCCTTTTCGGCTGTCTGGCGGCGATCTACCGCGGATATTTTGAGGGTCAGCGAAATATGTTCCCTACGGCGGTATCCGAGGTCGTCGAGGCGGTCGTAAAGCTCGTCCTCGGCGCTCTGTTCGCCTTTCTGATCATGAAGCTCGGCACGGAGCACTACAGGCAGACCGGCTCTTTTCTGATGTTTACCTTCCGCAGCTCCGCCGAGGCTTACAATACGATCCTCGCCTTTTCGGTCGCGGGCAATATCTGCGGTATCTCTCTGGGAAGCTTCGGCTCGTTCCTGTTTCTGCTGCTCAAGTACAAGATCGGGGGAGACGGTATCCCGAAGGAATACCTTGACGCCTCGATCGACGCCCGTTCCTCGCGCGAGACCTTTTCTGTTATCGTAAAGACCGCGCTCCCGATAGTCGGCGGCGCGATGGTAATGAGCATAGGCGGCTTGATCGACGGAGTTATCGTTCAGCGCGTTATCGAGAATCTCGCTATTCAGCACCGCGATGAGCTTTTCCGTCAGTACAGCGAGTTTTTCCCGAAGGAAGCGTTTTTCTCGAAGAGGCTTACGATCCATACCTCGCTGTGGGGCTGCTATACCTCGGCGCTTACGCTTATGCAGCTCGTTACGGCGGTAACTCAGGTATTCGGCTCCAGCGCCATGCCGAACGTTACGAGCGCATGGACAAAGGGCAACAGGCAGGAGCTGAAGACCTCGATAGAAACCGTACTCAAGATGACGATGATGTTCACGCTTCCCATGGCGCTTGGTCTGAGCGTGCTATCGCATCAGATAATGGGCTTCATTTATTCAAGCCCGGATATCGTTGAGATCGGCGGAGACGTCCTCACCCTCATGGGAATAACCACCATATTTACGGGAATCATAACCCCTATCTGCTCGATGCTCAACGGCATCGGCAAGGTGCGTTATCCGATGATCCTTTACATCATTGCCATGGCAATAAAAATCGGCACCACCTGGATGTTCGTAAGTATCCCTTCCGTCAACGTCCAGGGCGCTACGGCGGGCTCGCTCATCGCTTACGCGGTGATCTGCGTCGCCGGAATGTATCTGCTTATCAAGCATTCAAAAATCGTTCCGAACTTCGTTACCACGACGATCAAGCCCCTGATCGGAGCTATAGGAAGCAGCGCCGCCGCGTTTTTTGTCAATATGCTTCTCGAGGGAAAAATGCCCGGAAGAGTTTCGACCATACTCGCGATAGTTGCCGCAATGATAGTTTATATAGCAATTTTACTAGTATTGCGCACATTTTCAGCGGCGGAAGTGAGTTTTTTACCAAAAGGAGAAAAAATCGCGAAAATGCTTGCATACTTGATGAAATTTTTGTACCTTTGCATTGTCAAAATGAAAGGCATACAATCTCAGGTATTAAGCGAAAAAAATGCGAGAATTAATTCTGGAAATTGCGCGCATTAATAGTAGCAAGATTTTTCCTTAACAGCAGGGACAAAGCCCGCACAGGCGACAACGAGACCAACTAACCAAAATTTCTAACAAACTAAAACAAAACAACTATGGCTATCAAAGTAATTGCTCAGCGCCGAGAGTTGAAAATCGGCAAGAACCCGGGTGTGAAGAAGTTCGTGATGCGTCCTGACCTCTACATCCCCATCGCAGAAAAG
>CACYIC010000018.1 GCA_902774325.1 uncultured Ruminococcus sp. | reverse complement strand
GTACTCGTCACCTTCAAGTCCGCTCACCGGCTTGCTGGTTTGTAATAATAATTAAGGGATACCCAAGAGGGTATCCCTTAATTATTGGTGCCGGTGACCGGACTTGAACCGGTACGGGGTTTATTCCGAGGGATTTTAAGTCCCTTGTGTCTGCCTATTCCACCACACCGGCAGATTGGTTTTTGGTACAATGAAACCCCTCACAGAGCTGTAAGGGGATTCGTGGTGACCCGGACGGGAATTGAACCCGTGTTACCGCCGTGAAAGGGCGGTGTCTTAACCGCTTGACCACCGGGCCTTTTGGTAGCGGAAATAGGATTCGAACCTACGACACTTCGGGTATGAACCGAATGCTCTAGCCAACTGAGCTATTCCGCCATATTCGCTGAAATCAGCAAGACTTATTATAGTATATATCCGCGCCGTTGTCAAGTATCTTTGAAAGATTTTTTCTTTTTTCCGAAAAAGCAAGCCCTCGCGGATCCGGTTGCCGCGAGAGCTGTTTTTATTGATTATATTTTTTGCGCGTCAGCAGAGCTTCGCTCCGGCGGGCATGGCGTCGTTGGCGAAAACGAGCTTCAGCTCCTCGTCGTCGCCCTCTCCGTGAACGGTGGAGAGGATCATGCCGCGGCTCTCTATGCCGCAGAGCTTCACGGGCTTGAGGTTCGACACAAAGAGCACCTTTTTGCCGACAAGCTCCTCGGGCTTGTAGAACTTGGCGATACCGCTCACGATGGTGCGCTCGTCCGCACCGTCAAAGACGGTGAACTGCAGCAGCTTCTTGGACTTTTTGACCTTCTCGCAGGCTCTTACCTCGCCCACGCGGATATCGTTCTTAATAAAGTCCTCGATCGAGATCTGCTCCGCGGAGGCAAGCTCCTCGCGGATCTTTTTGACCTCCTCGCTCTCGCCCTCGTTGTTCCTGAAAATGGCGTTAAGCTCGTCGATCTCCTTTTCAACGTCGATGCGCGGGAAAAGCGCCTCGCCCTTACGGACCGTAACGTTCAGCGGCAAAACACCGAAGCTGCCCGCGTTCTCGTAAGACGCGCATTTTTCGCAGGCTCCGATCTGCTCAAGCGCCTTCGGCATCGTCTCGGGCATGAAGGCTGAAAGCAGTGTGGCGACTATGCGGATGGTATCGAGCAGGTTGTAGAGCACGGTCGCGAGTCTCGCGCGGTTGCTCTCGTCCTTAGCGAGCACCCAGGGAGTCGTCTCGTCGATATATTTGTTCGCGCGCGAAACCACCTTGAAGATCTCGATGAGCGCGTTCTGGAGCTGGGTTTTGTCAACATATTCGTCGACCGCCGCTCTGAGCGCGGCAGCCTGAGCGATAAGCTCGGCGTCAAACTCGCCGCTCTCGCGCTCCTCGGGCAGGGTTCCGCCGAAATATTTTTCAACCATCGCGACGGTGCGGGAAACAAGGTTTCCGAGACCGTTGGCGAGGTCGGAGTTGATGCGGTTTATCATGATCTCATTGGAGAAGGAGCTGTCCGCGCCGAGAGCCATCTCGCGCATGATATGGTAACGGATCGCGTCGGCGCCGTAGCGCTTTCCGAGCACGAAGGGATCGACGACATTGCCGAGCGACTTTGACATCTTCTGACCGTTGAAGGTGATCCAGCCGTGAACCGCGAGGTGCTTCGGGAGCGGAAGCTCGAGCGCCATGAGCATCGCCGGCCAGATGATCGCGTGGAAGCGCATGATATCCTTGGCTACCATGTGGACGTCGGCGGGCCAGTACCTGTCGTACTCGTCAAACGCCTCGTTCTTGTAGCCCAGCGCGGTGATATAGTTCGAGAGCGCGTCAATCCAAACATATACGACGTGCTTCTCGTCAAAGCTGACGGGGATGCCCCAGCTGAAGCTGGTGCGCGAAACGCAGAGATCCTCAAGTCCGGGCTTGATGAAGTTGTTCACAAGCTCGGTCGCGCGGGTCTTGGGGCGCAGATAATCGGTCTCGGTGAGAAGCTTTTCGATCCTCTCGGCAAACGGAGCCATCTTGAAGAAGTAAGCCTCCTCCTTTTCCTCGGTGACCTCTCTGCCGCACTCGGGGCACTTGCCGTCGACGAGCTGGCTTTCAGTCCAGAAGCTCTCGCAGACGGTGCAGTATTTTCCGCTGTACTCGCCCTTGTAGATGTAGCCTCTGTCATAGAGCTCCTTAAAGATCTTCTGAACGCTCTCCACGTGGTAATCGTCGGTGGTGCGGATGAAATGGTCGTAGCTGATATTCATAAACTGCCAGAGGTTTTTGAAAACCTCTGCGATCTCGTCAACATAAGCCTTGGGCGTCATGCCCTTCTCGGCTGCCTTCTGCTCGATCTTGAGTCCGTGCTCGTCGGTTCCCGTGAGGAATTTTACGTCATAGCCCTGCATTCGCTTATATCGGGCAATGGAGTCACAGGCAACGGTGGTGTAGCAGTGACCGATATGAGGGTTGCCCGAGGGATAATAAATGGGCGTTGTGATGTAAAAGGTTTTTTTCTGACACATGAGTCATTCCTCCTGATAATTAGATACGGATATTATTATATCACGATTGGGAAAAAATGCAAGTGCGCGCCCGATTTATTGTCAGCCGACGAAGCCCTCTATCACCGCGACTGTTTTTTCGGCGGCAAGTGCGCAGAATTTCATGAAATCGACGCCCTTGTTCTCCTCGAGGTCGTCGGAGATCGCCCTGATGATCGCGAACGGGGTATCGCAGCAGCAGCAGGCGTGGCCGATCGCCGCGCCCTCCATCTCGCAGCACAGCGCTCCGAAGCGGTCGTTTATAAGCATTCTCTTTCTGCGGTCCGAAACAAAGATATCGCCGCTGGCGACTATTCCCTGCACGGTCTTGGTGTCGGGAAGGTTCTTGCATATCCTAAAGAGCTTTTGGCAGGCGTTTCTGTCGCATTCAAAGAACATCAGCTTGCCGTCGGGGAATGAAACCTCGCCCTGCTTGTCGCCGAGAGCGGTGGTGTTCATATCATGCTCGACCGCGCGGGTGCCGACGACTATATCTCCGATGCTCACCAGGGGAGAAAGCGCGCCCGCCACTCCGCTGTTTATCACAAGCTCCGGATGATAGCGGTTGATGAGCGTGACGGCGCATATCGCCGCGTTCACCTTTCCGACCCCGCAGACCACCACAACAAGCTCTTTTCCGTTGAGCCTGGCGCGGCGGAAGGTCATTCCGTTTATCTCCTCGCTGCCGAGCGCCTCGCTGATCGCGAGAATGCCCTCGGCTTCGATCTGCATTGCACAAATTATTCCGATCATAGCTTCCTCCTAAAAATTGTCTGTTTGGTACATAATTATTGAAAGCGCCGCCAGCGGAGCGGTCTCGGCTCTGAGTATCCTCTTGCCGAGCGTCGCCGCGTCGCCGCCTTTGCCCGTTATATATTCCGCCTCTCCCTGAGAAAAACCTCCCTCGCTGCCGATGAACATCCCGACGCTCGCGGGCTTTTGCGAGAGGATCTTCTTGACGGACGCGCCGCCCATCTCATAAAAGAATACGGTTTTTTCATACCTCAGGCTGTCCTCGACCGCCTGTCTGAAGCCGATACAGCCGCAGACCTCGGGGATCTTTCCCCTGCGGCTCTGCATCGCCGCCTGCAAAGCTATCTTCTGCCAGCGCTCGCGCTTCTTTTTCAGCGCCTTTTCGTCGGGGCGCGAGACGCACCTTTCGGTGAGCATCGGAACTATCCTGCTCACGCCCAGCTCAACGCATTTCTGCACGATATAATCCATCTTGTCGCCCTTTGGCAGAGCCTGATAGAGCGTCACGAACACGTCGGGCTCGTTTTCACAGGGGCGGCTCTTTGTCACCCTCAGCGTCACTCCGCCCTCCGCGGAGCTTACCTCGCAGTCGTGGCGAAGCCCCGAGGGAGTCACGAGCGTTACCGCCTCGCCCTCTCTGAGCCTGAGCACCCGAGCGTGCTTCAGATTTTCGCCCTCGAGCTCACAGCTGTCCGAGCCGAGCTCGTTTTCAGTAAAAAACCATGCCATTTTATACACCTTCTTCCGTATAGGCAATACCGCATGATCCGGGCGCGCGGATCGCGCAGTAAAATTTTCGTCCGCTTTTATTTTATCAAAAAACGAAAGGATTTGCAATATTTATTTATCGGTGGTAGAATAGATAAAGGGCACCCCCTAAAAATCAACGGGAGGAAATATCATGGTAACTCTTACCGATTTGGATATCAACGAGCTGCTGCGCAGGAACGGGCTCGACGAAAACACGATACAGGAGGAGGTCGTCGCAGAGCTTGCCAAAAAAGGCAGGAGAGTCGCGACCGCCGAAAGCTGCACCGGAGGACTCATAAGCGAGAGGATCACCCGCGTGAGCGGCTCGAGCGCGGTTTTTGACTGCGGCGTATGCTCCTACGCCAACTCGATCAAGGAGAAGGTGCTCGGAGTCCATCCGGAGACCCTCGCCGTGCTCGGAGCGGTATCCGCCGAAACCGCCATTCAAATGGCGGAGGGCGTCAAAAGGCTCTCCGGCGCGGATATCGCCGTCAGCACCACGGGCATCGCCGGTCCCACGGGCGGCACCGAGGAAAAGCCCGTCGGTCTGGTGTTCGTCGGCGTCTGCACCGATACCGAAGCCTACGCCGTCAGGCTCATGCTCGGCGGCACCAACAACATCGTAAACTCGCGCGATTATATCCGCCGCAAGGCGAGCGAGGCGGCGCTTTTTGCCGTGCTGTCGGAGCTGAAAAAATAATCCTCGCAAAACAAAATAAAACCGAGGCTGGACTTGCGGTCTGCCTCGGTTTGTTTTTTTCGGTCAGATTTCGGACGGCTTGAAGGAGGGCATGAGCTCGAGCTTGAACTTGTTGAGCCTGTGGAGCCTGTCTATCCTCTCTTTTTTGGCGGGATTGTCGATCTCTCCGGTGCGGATGTAGCGGTCGAGCTCCGCGTAAGTGAAGCCCAGGTTGTCCTCGTCGGTTTTGCCGCAGAGTCCGTCTATCGGCACCTTGTCGACCAGAACATCCGGAAGTCCCAGAAGCCTGCCGATCTGCTTTACCTCGTCGACGGTCAGATTGGAGCAGGGGCTGAAATCGCCCACCGAATCGCCGTAGCGCGTTGAGTAGCCCACCCAGTCCTCCGAGAGGTTGCAGGTGTTCGCGACTCTGCCGTTGTTGCTCTGTGAAACCGCGTAGAGGGTCGCCATGCGGATCCTCGGCGGGAGGTTGGTGCGGCTCTGCTCGGTGAGCTCAAAGGGGATATTGCTGATTATCCCCTCGACCGCGTCCTTGATATTCACAACTACGTGTCTGATATCGAGGTGCTTGACCAAAAGCTTCGCCATATCGATATCGTGCTGCTCGCCGTTGGGCATCAGCACGCCTATCACCCTTTCCCTGCCCAGCGCCTCAACGCAGAGCGCGGCTGTTATCGAGCTGTCCTTGCCGCCCGATATTCCGACAACGGCGTTGCAGCCTTTGCCGTTTTCCTCAAAGAAATCGCGTATCCACTGAACGCATTCGTCCTTAACTTTTGCTGCGTCAAACATGATATTTCCTCCTTAAGGCAATACCGCATAATTCAGGTGTGCGGATTGCGTAGTAAGATTTTTCGTCAGAGTGTGCAAATAATCGGTGTGCATACTGACGTATGGATGCCGATTTTTGGACATTCTGACGGAACAATATTCAAGCAAGGCGCGCGCCGCGAATTGTGCGGCGTTGCCTTAAAGCTCAACGTTGAATAGGTTGCGCATCTGGTTCACAAGATTCTCGGAGGTGGCGTTGATGAGCGTCGCCTCGTTTATTCCGCTAAGGCGCTTGAGCTCGCCCGCGGCGTAGGAATCGCTCTCGAGGTTGTAGCCGATCGTGTAGACGGGCACCTTGAGTCCGCCTACGATGGGCGCCACGCGGTCGAGGCTGTAGCCTCGGTTCTGCTCGCCGTCGGAGAGCACAAAGAGCATCATCTTGGCGTTGGGAACCTCTTCCTTTTTGTCGATCATCATTTTGAGGGCTACGAGCACGGCGTTGTAGGTGGCGGTGCTGCCCTCGATATCGAGCGCCTTGACCGCGCCCGAGAAGTAAGCCCTGTGCTCGTCGTCGAATTTTTCGAGCGGCAGGTTTATATGCACGTTGTCGGCGTAGGAAACCAAGCCGATATAATTGTCTGAGCCGATATACGAGCTGGTCGCCAGCAGCGACTGTTTCAGCGAATTGATGGGAGTGCCCGCCATGCTGCCCGAGATATCCGCGACAAATACCGCGATTATCGGCTGCCCGCCGTCCTTGTTCTGCTTCCAGATCTTCTGCGCCGACAGATATCCCGCTCCGTCAAGACCGGTTGGCTGGCTCTTGTAATCGTCGTGCAGATTGAAGCCCTTTTCACTCGCGAGCTTCTGGGATTCGGCGCTCCGGCAGAACTCGGCAAAGAGCTTTGCCGCCTCCTGCTTGTCCTGATCAACATATCCGAAGGTGTAGAGCGGGTGATCGTGCCTTATCCCCTCGGGGGTGTAAACGTAGTTTTTCAGCTCCGGAGTGTTGTGGTAAGCCTGCTCCTCCATCACCATCGCCTTGATTATGCCCTTGGTCGCCTGGTCGCGGAGCACGCCGGTGGTGTATGCCACGGGCGGAGACTGCTTCTGATATTCGAGAAGCTTCTCCTGCGCGGTCTGCGAGAGCGGGTCGTTTTTATCAAAGGCGTAGAGCATAGAGGTGAGGATGTTAAGACCCGTCGAGGAGGTGTAGGGATTGGTGTAGGCAAAGGTGAGGTCGCCCGCGATCGAGGCGTTGAGGACGTTTTCAAGCGTCACCTTCTGATATTTTTCGATAAACTTATCGTAGGTATCCTTCTCCATGAGGATGCCGGCGGTATTGCCCGCGATCCTGTCGGCGAGCTTTACGGTCGTCACGCCCTTGGCGGCGACCATCTCTCCCCACGCTTCCGAGCTTGGGGCGTATACGTCGGGGCGGTAATCGCCCTCGGTCATATAGGTGAGCACCTCGCCCGAGGTGATCTTGCGGACGCTGACGCTCACGCTCTTTCCGTTCACCGTCGCGCCGCTCTCGTTAAAGCGCTCGGCAATGACGTTCATCCAGTCGTCGGGAGCCGCCGAGCTCATCTCGGTGGCGGCGGCGACCTCGATATTTATGCTTCCTCTGCCGTAAACGGTGATCGGGAAGGTGTCGATACTCGCCAGAGTCGTGGCGGCGGAATCGGTGTTGTAGATATCGAGCGTGGGTTTTATCTCATCTGTCGGTATCTCCTTGTTGAAGGCGTTCAGCTCCTTGATCGCCTCGTCGTAGGAATAGACCTTTTCGGTGCCTGTCTCATATTTTGTGCAGCCCGCGAGAGCGGAAACAGAGAGCGCGGCGGCAAGGAAGCCCGCGATCATTTTTTTGGTTTTTTTCATAATTTACCTCCCTTTGCGTTATCGCCCGAGGTCGATGATTTCATGATTTTCAGCCATGCGTCCAGCTCGCTTCGGTCGCTGACGCCGTTTCGGTTGTAGTTGTTGATGTATGCCACGGAGTATTTCAGCAGGGTCGATACGGACTTTAGCTCCTCCTCGTTATCCGCGAGAGAGGAGTTGATGATGTCGCCGTCAAGCTGCTCCGAGCCCTGGTCTGTGTCCTCGATCAGGATACAGCAGTTGATGATATTGCGGAAATTGCGGCACATCCTGCGCTCGCTCTCGTTGATAACGGTGACGGTATCCTCGAGATAGATCGCCTCGTTCGCGGTCAAAAGGCTCTGCTGGCGCGCCTGACAGGTATCCATGCGATCCATCTGCGAAAGGCAGATATCGACCAGCTTCGTCAGGTGAGGATTGTTGAGCTTGAGCTGCTCAAAGCGCTCGCGCGTGCGCTCGGGATTAAGGCTGTCCTTTGCGTATTCGTCAAAGCTTTTTCGGCTTTTTTCGCGGTGGCTCTCAAGCTCGCGGCGCCTGTTTTGGCTGTCGATCAAGCCCGTCACCACCGGAACGGTACCGCCCGCTATCGCCAAGCCTCCGACGGCGGCTGTTATTATGCCCGCGACCTTAAATGCCTCAACGCCCCGGATACCTATCGCGACGATCATCGCGGAGGACGCGAGGCTGCTCGCGCCGATCCCGATGAGTCCGATCGCCGCGACTATCGCGCCCAGTATTCTGAGCCACTTGAGCTTCTTCATAAACATCATCTCCCCTTACCGAGCGTTTTCCGCGATATCGGAAAACGCGGCATGGTCATTCGTTCAAAACGCGCCGCCGCTGCCCTTCCGCGCTGACGGTTCGGCTTTGCGGCATTGCGGTCAGTTTCTGTTCTGAGTAGCGGAGAGGATACCCGCCACGAGCTCGCGCTCGGAGTTGGCTATTACCTCGACCGCCGCTCTGCGATCCGCCGAGCCCTTCTGCTCTATCGCGATATAGTCGAGCACCGCGCCGGTGATCTCCTTGTTTACATAGTCGATCGTTTCGACGTCGATAATGCTGCGCTGCGAGGCGGTAGCGGACTCGACGACTCCGATATGGAACTGCTCCGCCTGTTCTCTGAGCATCCTGTTTGTCAGGTCGTCAACGGCGTTCGCCGCCTTTGCCGCCTGAAGATTGTTGTTGATAGCGATGGACATGGCGATCTTCTTGCGCCACAGTGGCATCGTATTTACGATGCTGCTCTGGAGCTTCATCATCATATCCTCGTCGTTGTGCTGGATCATGCGGATCTGGGGAGCGGACTGCAGGCAGCTTGTGCGGGTGAGGCGCAGGTTGTGGACCTGCTTCTCGAACTGGTCGCACATCTTAGCGAAATTATCCGCCTGCATCGCGTCCTCGGGAAGCCCCGAAGCCTGAGCCCTGGCGTAAAGCTCGACCAGCTCGCCGTTGCGGGCGTTTTCGAGCGCGAGCTCCGCCGCCTTGATATACATCGTGAGCGCCTTGAAGGTGTTCCAGTTTTCCTCATAGAGGTCGTCGAGCATGGCGACGTCCTTCTGCAAAGAGAGCTTGTGACCCTCGAGCTGCTTTTCGATGCGGTCGAGAGTTTTCTCGGCGCTCTCGTTGCGGGTGCGGATGCTCTTGGCGTTGACCTTGAGCTTGTTGAAGAAATTGCTCAGAAAACCGCCGTGATCCTTGCCGCCCTCGGCTCCGTCCATCGCGGCTACCATCTCAACCAGCAGCTCGCTGACCTCGCCCGTATTCTTGGTCTTTACATCCTGAAGCGTTTTTGTGGCTATAGCCGCCGACTGCTTCTGGATAGTCGCGCCGTAGTTCATTATTATTTCACTCTTGTGAAGATCTATCTGCTTTGAAAACTGCTCTACCTGAGCCTTCTCCTCGTCGGAAAGCCTTTCGACCTCCTCGAGAACCGCCTTAGCGGACTCCATCTGAGCCTGATTCGCAAGCTGCGGGGATTTTTCCTCCTGGGGAACTCCGTCGAGCACCAGCTTGATATCTGCCATAAGACATTCTCCTTTCGATGTCAATAGTATCAAAACTTCCTGTGCGGATATTGCTGTCAACTATACAATTATCCACGGTATATTATAGCAAACCCCCAAGATTCTTGTCAAGAGAATTCACAGTTTATTCACAATAAAGCGCGACCCGCGCGCGGATAGAGCGCCCGCAAGTATTCATTATTCGTTCTTTGGGCGCCGTTATTCTTTTTTCACCGCCTCCGGGTGCATTCGGCTGTAGTGAAATATGTACTGCTGGGCGATCCCCGCGTACTCGCCGAAGTCCCCGGCGGTCATTCCCGGGAAAAGCGCGTCCATGGCGCGGCGCATCCAGACGTCGATCGGGAACGCCTCTATCCTGTGCATCCCGAACAGCAGAGTGCAGTCCGCGACCTTTACGCCCACGCCCGTTATCTTCATCAGCTCGGCGCGGGCGTCGGGGTAGGGCGCGTCAAAGCAGTAAGCCAGATCGACCTCGCCCGAATAGACCTTTCTTGCCGCGTCGAGCAGATAGCGGTTCCTGAAGCCTGCGCGCAGAGGCGCGTAGTCGTCGGGCTCGAGCGAAGCCATCCTTTCGGCGGTCGGAAAGGCGTAGCTGCCGTCGGGAAGCTCCTCTCCGAAGCTCTCGCATAGCCGCGCGACTATGCCCTTTATTCGCTTGATATTGTTGTTCTGAGAGATGATGAAGGTGCACAGCGCCTCGTAGGGCTCCTGTCTGAGGATCCTGATCCCGGGCGCGTATTTGGCCGCCTCCGAAAGCACGGGATGCAGCCGCGAAATGCTCTCGCGGATCCTTCCGTAATCAAGCCCGAGGTCAAAATATGAGCTCCAAAGCTCCCTGTCCTCCTCCCGGGCGTTGTCGATAACGAGCCTTTCGCCGTCGAGGTATACTACGACGCTTCTTCCGAAGGCGACGCCCGAAAAGCCGCCGTCCTCTCTTTCGCTCCAGCGGAAGCTCTGACCGCAGTCGAGCGTCTGGGCAAGGTCAAGATCGTGCACGTTCTCAAATATTATTTTACTCATAAAAATCTCCTAAACCACTTGTTAAACGACAATAAAATATGCTAAAATAAAGATATCAAAAAAGCGGAGGGCAAAGCCATGAAAGAAACGATTGTAACCATTCCGATCAACGACCTGTTCGCGCCAAAGTGCGGCTGTCCGATGTGCCGCATGGAAAAGATGCTCGAGGATCAATATGTCAGCTATATCACGGGAGACGCCATGATGGAGCCGAACACCAGGATCCAAACCAACAAAAAGGGCTTTTGCCGCCGTCACTTTCTGATGATGGCGCAGTCGGGACAAAAGCTTCCCAACGCGCTTATACTCGAAACCCACCTCAGGGAGATCCACGACACCCTGATCCCCAAAAAGACCGCCTCAAAGCCCGACAAAAGGAAGCTCGCCGAGATAAAGGCTCAGCTTGAGTCCTGCTACGTCTGCGACAGGATAGAGGCGGATATGCATCACCTGATGGCGACCGTCTTTGTTGAATGGGTAAAGGGCGGAGAATTCCGCAGGCTTTATAACGAGCAGCCCTTTATCTGTCTCAAGCACTACCATTTTGTGATGGGCTGCGCCATGGGCAAGGGCGGCGTTCCCTCAAAATACCTTAGCGATTTTCACGGCGACACCGCCTCGCTGGTCAAAAACTACCTCGAATCGCTCGAAAGCGACATCTCCCACTTCGTCGCCATGTTCGACTACCGCAACAGGGGCAAGGATTGGGGCTCCTCCGTCGACGCGATAGAAAGAAGCATAGATTTCCTCACGGGCACGGACGTATGCGAATGATCGCTTCCCGAGGATTTAAGGCAATACCGCGTGATCGGGGCGCGCGGGTCGCCTAAACCAACACCGCACGATTCGCGGGTCGCCTTGACATTTCTCTCTCGTTTTCACCTCAGACCGGAAAAACCTCCGCAAGCCCGTCCTCGTCGTTGGCGGCGACGATAATATCAGCCGCGGCGAGACATTTTTCGGACGCGTTTTTGACGGCTATGCCGATTCCCGCCGCCTTGAGCATATCGACGTCGTTATCGGCGTTTCCCGCCGCCGCCGTGTCCCGCAGATCGATCCCAAGTCTTTCGCAAAGCCACCGAAGCCCGTTGCTTTTGGTGGCTTTTTTGTCCATCAGCTCAACAAAATTGCGCGAGGATGAGGTGATATGAAGGTTCGTCAGCTTTGCGGCGATCTCGTCCCAAAGGTAATTTCTCAGGCGGTCGTCGGTGCAGACGAACTCAACCTCGTCGAGCCTGTTCCTGTTCTCGATTATATAATTTCTCATATCCGATCTGTGCCCGCGCGAGGAGCGCACGTATTCGATATACGCCTCGCCGCAGCCGTACCTGACGGGATCGGAATAGTAGCGGCTGTCGGTATATATCTCGCCGTCGCGGAAGGCTTCCCAGATCAGGTCATAGGGCTCGGTCAGCTTCATCAGCGCCGCAACGTCGCCGCCGTCCATCGTCCTCGAAAACACCCTTTTGCCGCTCTCGTAAACCGCCGCGCCGTTCGAGGTTATCAGATAGCGCAGACCCTCGATCTTCATGATGTCCGGATGTATGGTGCCGAAGGGTCTTCCGCTCGCCACGGCTACCTCGACGCCGCTTTTTATCAGGGACTCGAGCGCCGATCTCATTGCGGGCGACAGGGTATTGTCCGAGCGCAGAACGGTTCCGTCGAGGTCGAGCGCGACGAGCCTCGCGTTTTTGAGCTTACTTTTCATTGCTTTTCACCGCTTTTTTGCCCTCTCTGCAAAAATCCTTCATGGCGCAGGCGGCGCATTTCGGAGAACGCGCCGTGCAGACCGCCCTGCCGTGAAGCACAAGGCGGTGGCAAAAATCGTTGCTCTCCTCCGGAGGAAGCAGCTTTCTCAGCGCCGTTTCTATCTTTTTCTGGTCGGTCTCACCGTGGAGCCCGAGCCGCGAGGTGATCCTTATGCAATGGGTATCGACCACGACGGCGGGCTTGCCGAACACGTCGCCGCAGATCAGGTTCGCGGTCTTTCTTCCCACGCCCGGCAGCCGGGTCAGCTCCTCGATGGTATCGGGGACCTCGCCGCCGTATTCCTCGACGAGCATTTTTCCCATCAGCGCGAGATCTCTGGACTTGGTTTTGTAGAGCCCGCAGCTTTTTATGTAGGGCGCGAGCTCCTCGGCGCTCGAATCGGCGAAGCTTTGAGCGTCGGGGAAGCGCTCGAACAGCGCTGGCGTGACGATATTCACCCTCGCGTCGGTGCACTGAGCCGACAGCCGCGTGGCGACCAAAAGCTGAAAGGGAGTTTTGTAATCGAGCGAGCATTTCGCGTCGGGATATTCTTTTTTCAGCGCCTCGACCGCGGCGAGAGCGATTTCTTTTTTTGTCATCCTTATCCCCCCGATAATTATCTGATCTACGGATATTTTATCACAATTGAAAAACTATTGCAATTCATTTAAATTATTGCTATACTTATTTCGGGGTGGTAATATGTATAAGAACTATATCTTTGATTTGTACGGAACCTTGATAGACATAAACACCGACGAGTGGAACGATACGCTCTGGAAAAAGCTTCAGATCCTCTACGCCTACCACGGAGCACACTATACCTACAAGGAGCTCAATTTCGAGTACGGCAGGCTGGTGGAGCTTGAAAAGGCGGACGTGCGCAGGAGGCATCCCGAATACAAGGTCATAGATATCAGGATTGAAAAGGTTTTCAGGGAGCTTTTTGTTCAAAAGGGCGTGAAGCCCGACGAGGCTCTTGTGCTCTTCGTAGCGGAGGCTTTCCGCTGCTATTCCACAAAATATATCAAGCTCTACGACGGAGTCCGCGACCTGCTCGACTCGCTCAAGGCTCAGGGCAAAAGCGTATATCTGCTCTCGAACGCTCAGCGCTCCTTCACGGAAAACGAGCTGAATATGTTCGGACTGACGGATTATTTTGACGGTATCTGCATAAGCTCGGACGAGGAGTGCTCAAAGCCTGACAGACATTATTTCAAAATACTCTTTGACCGCTACGGGCTCAACAGGAACGAGTCGATCATGATCGGCAACGACTACCTTTCGGATATCGGCGGAGCGGCGGATTTCGGCATCGACAGCCTCTACATCCACCAGAGCATCTCGCCCGAGATCAAGGGCAGGCTCCGCAGCACCTACAAGGTGATGGACGGCAACGTTTTCAAAATCAAAAAGCTGATACTGGATCAAAAAACCGATACCGATACACAATAATTTAGCTTTCGTCCCGGATCGGCATTGCGGAAAAATAATACAGAAATAATACAGATCGGTATAAAAAAACACCTCTGGGGGAATACTTCCTCCGAGGTGATTTTTTATGAAAAAACAAAAGAAAAACAAGCAAAGACTCCATTCCCCGATGATCGGCGATAAGCCCATAGAGGGCGTCGAGGCGGTCTCCTCGACAGAGATGACCGGTCTTTACCCCACGCCTCCCGAGGACGAGTCCGAGGAACAGGCTTACGAGGATGTTTATCCGGGAACAGAGAAATAAGCTGACGCCGTCAGGCGACATGAGGGGCTTTTGACCGAGCGCTGCCGGCGCGGGATCAGCCTTCTTTGCCGAGCATTCTGTCGAGCTCCTCAGCCGCTTCGCTGAGGTGGTTGGTTTCTACCGCCTCAGCCTTGCCGGCGTCGATCGCGGCGGCGAGGTCGGGATCGATAGGCAGCTTGGCGAGCACCACGGTGTCGTGAGCCTCGGCGATCTCATCAATACGGCTGTCGCCGAAAACGCTGTGACGGCTGCCGCAGTCGGGACAGGTGAAGTAGCTCATGTTCTCGATAACGCCGAGCACGGGCACGTTCATCATATCCGCCATCTTTACCGCCTTTTCGACTATCATTCCCACCAGCTCCTGCGGAGAGGCAACGACGATTATGCCGTCGAGCGGGATGCTCTGGAACACCGTCAGCGGAACGTCGCCCGTTCCCGGAGGCATATCTACAAACATATAATCGAGCTGATTCCAGACGACGTCAGTCCAGAACTGCTTTACGGTACCGGTTATCATCGGCGCGCGCCATACTACGGGGTCGGTCTCGTTGGGGAGAAGAAGATTGATCGAAATTATCTCGATTCCGGTTTCGGTGACGGCGGGAAGGATGCCGAGCTCGTTGCCCTTGCATTTCTCGTGAATACCGAACGCCTTCGGGATCGAGGGACCCGTTATATCCGCGTCGAGGATCGCGACCCTTTTGCCCATTCTTGCCATAGCGACCGCGAGCTGAGTGGTCACCATGCTCTTGCCGACGCCGCCCTTGCCCGATACGACACCGATAACATGCTCAACGCTGCTGTATTGGTTGAGCGACTCGTGCAGATCATGCTCGCTGCCGCAGCTCGAGGAGCAGCTTGAGCAATCGTGATTACATCCCATTTCAATTACCTCGTTTCATAATAATGATTGTATTTTCAGTATACCACAAAACCGGGCGGTTAGCAAGATATTTGCCGACCGCCCGGTTGTTATTTTTTGCTTTTGATCAAAAGCGCCGCAAAGCGCTCCCGCGTTCCGTACACGTCAGCCGTGTCAGGCGGCGCGATAAAGCGATTTTCTTTAATTTAATAACAGACTTATCTGTTGAGCAGGCGCTTTTTATACTGCGCCGGCGTGCAGTTGTGAACCTTTTTGCATTGGGTGATAAAGGATTTCACGTTTGCGAAGCCGTTCTCCATCGCCGCCTGAGAAACCGTAACATTGTTCGCCAGCATATCGCGGATGGCGTTCTCGAGTCTGAGGTTGGCGAGATATTCCGAAAAGCTGACGCGGGTCACGCTCTTGAAATACTTTGAGAAATAGGAAGGAGAGAGGTTGACGACCGCCGAGATCTCATCCAGCGGGATCTCGCGCCTGTAGTTTTCGTTGATGTAAGCAATCGCGGTTTTGGCGTAGGAAAAATCCTTCTTTGGAAGCGCGACGGTTCCCGGGGAGCGGCGGAAGCTCAGGCAATGCCTTAGAAGCAGATAGTAAATGCGGTTGATATAAACGATCTGCATCAACGCGGAATAGTCGTCGTTCACCGCGTCGGTCTCGGCAATCTTGCGCAGACAGAGCGCGACCTCGTCCCTGACCTTCTCGTGACCGTTCAAATCAAAAAATACGCTCTCGATCGACTTGCAGAACTGCCTGATATACTCAAATGAGAAATTCACGCAGAGCAGGTTGCAGGTGTTGCCCTCCGACGCGCGAACGAGATGGACGTCCTCGCTGTTGAACAGCACAAAGTCGCCCTGTCTAATAAATTGAGACTCGCCGTTGCAAAGGCACTCGCTGTCGCCCTCGATGACGTAGACGAGCTCCGGCTCGCGATGCCATTGAAGCTCTGTCTTTCGGGTGTCCGAATTGAAGAAGCGCCTCGTTATTTTCGCGGGAATTGTTTTTTCGTAATTGATCACATCATACTTAAAATCCATGTCTTAGCCTCTTCTTGGGTATTTGCATTTACCAGGGAACAACGGCGCCGGTGAGCTCACTCACGCGTCCGATCCCCTTTTTGTCCAGGTATTCGTTAAGACCCTCGTTTATTTTGACGGGTGCGTAAGGGTCGCTGAAAAGCACCGTGCCGATCTGGAGCGCGGAAGCGCCCGCCATCAGCATTTCGACAGCGTCTCTCCAGGTCGAGATCCCGCCCATTCCGATTATCGGGATCTTTACCGCGTTCGAGACCTGCCACACCATCCTCACGGCGACAGGAAAAACCGCCGCGCCGCTCAAGCCGCCCGTATTGTTGCGGATTATCGGTCTGCGGGTTTCAATATCTATCCTCATTCCCGTGAGGGTGTTTATCATCGAGATCGCGTCGGCTCCGTTCGCCTCGGCAGCCTGCGCGATCGACGCGATATCGGTAACATTCGGGCTGAGCTTGACGACCAGTGGCTTTTTGCAGTGAGCGCGGACCTCGGCGGTAATATTTCCGACGGACTCGCAGCTCGTTCCGAACTGAACGCCGCCGCTCTTTACGTTAGGGCAGGAGATATTCAGCTCGATCATATCAACATCCGTATCGCTGAGCTTTTCCGCCATCAGGCAGTATTCCTCGACGGTGTTGCCCGCGATGTTCGCTATTATTCTGGTGTTCTGAGAGCTGAGCCTTGGCAGCTCCTCATTAATAAAAACGTCCACGCCGGGATTTTGGAGACCGACGGCGTTAAGGATCCCCGAGGGTGTTTCGGCTATCCTCGGCGGCGGGTTCCCGTCGCGCCTTTTGAGGGTTATCCCCTTGCAGGATATGCCTCCGAGCGTTGAAAGCGGGTAAAGCTCGCCGTATTCCCTGCCGAAGCCGAAGGTTCCCGAAGCGGCTATCAGGGGGTTTGAGAATTCCACTCCCGCTATCCTTACGGATAAATCAGCCATTGAAAACCACCTCCCGGGCGTCGAAAACAGGACCGTCCTTGCAGACGTGCTTCATTATTTCCTCGCCGTTCTCTCTGATTTTGACGGCGCATACAAGACAGGCTCCGATACCGCACGCCATGCGCTCCTCAAGCGAGATCTGGCAGGGCTTTGAAAGCTCCCCGCACAGCGCGGCGACCGCCTTGAGCATCGGGGTAGGTCCGCAGGCGAGCACCTCGTCATAATCCCCGGCTCGCTCTCTGAGGATATCGGTGACAAAGCCCCTTTTGCCCGCGCTGCCGTCGTCGGTGCAGAGTACGCATTCCGCTCCCGCCGCCTTGAGATCCTCCTGAAGGATCACAAGCTCCTTGCTGCGGAAGCCCGTTATCACAAGCGGGCTGTCGCAGAGCTTCGCGGTATAGAGCATCGGCGGGGTGCCGATGCCTCCGCCGACAAGGGCGTAACGGACGCCTTTTTTGAGCCTGAAGCCGTTTCCGAGGGGAGCGAGCACGTCGACCGTGCCGCCGGGCTTCATTTCGGAGAGGATGCGGGTGCCCTCGCCCTTCACCTGATAAACCAGCCTGAGCACGCCGTCGGAGGCGTCGCAGACCGAGATAGGACGGCGCAGGGTCTTTGAGGGGACGAGGATATGGGCGAACTGACCGCAGCTCACGGGGAGCTCGTCCGCGCCGTACTCAAGCCTCATATCAAAAATGCCGTCGGCGATCTCGTCGTTAGAAAGCAGCCTGAGCTGCCTGACGTCATACTTCATGAAAAAACTCCTCATTTATATTCGAGCGCGAATACCATGATATCGGCATCGCCGTAGGTGTAGATGTAGCAGCTCTCCTCGATCTGGTGATCCCAGTCGTTCTGGTTGTTGGCGGTGGTGAGCCATTGGTAGGCGTAGCTGTCGAGGACCTCCTGATAGGTCGAGGAAAAGTCAAGGCTGTCGTCAACATTTATTATGAAGATGTCCTCGCCGTCAGCCGCCGCCTTTGTCAGCGCCTCCTCGATCTCAACGGTATCGTCAAGCGAGGTGAGGGTCGGATAGTAGCAGGCGAAGTAGTTGTATTTGTCGGCGGTGCATTCCGGGATGAAGGCGTTGTAGCTCTTGCTGCTGTCGGTCGCCTCGTCGGAATAGTACAGCGGGTTGATCGTGTGATCCTTTTTGATCTCGTCGTCGGTGAGGTTGAGGTAGGAATGAGCTATGACCTCGCGGGAGATGTTGTCGTCCTCCTTGTCATAGTCGTTCCAGGTGACGTCGACGTGGTACCAGTCGCCGTCGAGCCTGACGCAGTTCCAGATATGGTTGCCCGAGAAGGCGGTGTCGCCCTCGCAGACGCCGTTGAGGGATACGCACTCCAGACCGAGCTTGTTGCTAAGATGCTGAAAAGCCTTCGCGTAGCCCTCGCAGACCGCCGAGCCCTCGATCAGCGCTCCGTAGGCGTTGTGCTCGTTTCCGACCACCTTGTCGGACGACGCGGCGTCGTAGTTGTAGGCGCATTTTTCGATCAGGAGGTCGTTTATGTAAAGCTCCTTCTCAAAATCCGTTCCGTTTGACGGAGCGTTCGAGAGCGCCTTTTCGGTCTCCTCGTCAAATTTTTTCTTCGCGCCGTCAAGCTCCGACGCGTCAAAGCAGAATATCAGGTCGATGACGGTATAACCGTCGTCGTTGTAATACTCGAAATCGTAGTCGCCGCCGAGCCAGAAAACCTCGGGGTGGTCGGTGTCATATACCTCGTACACCTTGCTGACAAGCTCGTTCTGACCCTCGCCGGAAACCCGGAAGCTCTCCCCCTCGGGCTTGTAGGCGTATTCGCCGATCAGCCTGTAGATCTCGCGCTCCGCGTCGTTCTGCAAATGGCTGTAACCCGAAAGAGCCGCGTGGCTGTCGTCCGCGTCGGGACTCGCTTCGGTCGCTTGGGTCTGTCGGACAGGTTTCGTGTCATCCTCGGGATCGCCGAACAAAAAGGACGTGCAGCCGCAGGTCATGCCGAGAGTAAGCGCGGCAAGAACGGCAATTATCGCAAATCTTTTCATACCTTCTCCTTTGTCCTGTTCAAAATTCGCGGGAACAAAAGCCTGCGACGGACAGCCGCCCGTTTCTCACAATAATATCAGCCGATTGCCGTCGCTAATACTATTGTACTTCTTTTTGTCCGATTCGTCAATTATTTTTTAAAATTTATGAACATATTTTCTGTTTATCTCCTTGATTAAATTTCGTTGTTATGTTATATTAGTGCTTGTCGGCTTTGACGGTCTGTTCGCAAAATCCAGACCTAAAAAAAATACTACGGAGGAATACAAATGAAAAAAACACGTTTTATTGTCCAGGCGGCTATCATCGCCGCGATGTACGCGACGCTCACCATCCTGCAGAACGTCCTGTTCCCGGGCAGCGCCACAATGTCGGTGCAGTTCAGGGTCAGCGAGGCTCTCTGCATTCTGGCGCTCTACACCCCCGCCGCGATCCCGGGACTCACTGTCGGCTGCGTTATCGCAAACCTCAGCTCGATCCCGCACCTCGGTCCGGTCGATCTGATCTTCGGCTCTCTCGCAAGCCTCTGCGCGGCGCTGCTGATGTACGCGCTGAGAAACGTCAGGCTGTTCTCGCTTCCGATCCTCGCCTGCCTTATGCCCGCGATATGCAACGGCGTGATCGTCGGCTTTGAGATCGAGTTCTTCTTCGTCAAGCTCGGCTTTGCCGATTTCTTCATTCAGGGCGGTTTTGTCGCTCTCGGCGAGCTCGTTGTGCTCATGGTGCTCGGTCTGCCGCTCACAAAGGTGATCGAGAAGAGCGGCATGGACAAAAAGCTGCTTTCGCTGAACGCTCAGGCGGCGTAAGCCCGAGCGCGCCGGATCATCCTTTTGGGTGCCAACGGTTTCAATATCCGTTGCGATAGATCCCGAATATCATTTGTTTTACGCGTTATACACCGAAAACGCAAGGCAGCGTTTACCCATACATTTAAAATAATAAATAAGCTGATAACGGCGCGGTACCGCAGGAAGGGTACCGCGCCGTTTTTTTATCTCAAAACCAAAATAATCCTCAAAAATACTTGTCAAGCCTGTCATTTTGTGGTATGATTATAATGAATAAAAATTATCTTAAAGGAGGTATTTTTTAATGAAAAAAGTTAGAAAAGTTACGGCGGTCCTTCTGTCGCTCATGCTTGTTGTCGGCATATTCACCGCTTTGCCGATAAGCACGAGCGCGGCGGAGACAAGCGGCGCTCAGACTGTGAGCACGGCTGACGAGGCGTCTCCCGAGGAGCCCTCCGTGCCGGAGGCGACCGTGCGCGGCGGCTTCAGGCGGAAGCCCGTGAGAGAGCCTGTGGGTGAGCAGTCGGGCGACTACACCTACACGGTCGAGAACGGCTTCGCCACCATCACGGGCTACACGGGCAGCGACGCCATGCTCTATATCCCAAGCTCGGTCGGCGGCTATACCGTGACGAAGATTGGGAACTACGCGTTCCAGAATAACAGCGGCACCTATGTCATTGTGCCCGACACCGTGACCGAGATCGGGTATTGCGCTTTCGATCAAATGAGGAATTTGACCGGCGTGGTTCTGGGCTGCGGGGTCACCTCAATAGGCAGTTATGCGTTTCGAAGCTGCACAAGCCTTGCGAGCATCGATCTTCCCGACACGCTGACCTCGATCGGTGAATGTGCTTTTAAGGGCGCCGCTCTTCAAAGCATTGAGATCCCGAAAGCCCTGACTACGGTCGGTTGTAATGTTTTTGCATATTGCAGCGCTCTGAAGACCGTGACCTTCGAGCAGGGCATAACCAAGATACCGGATTATTTGTTTTATACTGATGGTTATAACATCGGCTTGGAATCGATCACTATCCCCGACGCCGTGACCGAGATCGGAAGCTGTGCGTTTTATTACTGCAATAACCTGAGTACTGTTAATTTCGCGGGCGACGCCGTGACCGAGATCGGAGGCTACGCTTTTTACGGCTGCAGTAAGCTTGAAAGCATCGATCTTCCCGGTACGCTGACCTCGATCGGTGAATATGCTTTTTATAATACTGCTCTTCAAAGCATCGAGATTCCCAAAGCCCTGACTTCTGTGGGAAGGGGTGTTTTTTTCAACTGTGCCGATTTAAAAACAGCCACCTTGGAGCAGGGTATCACAAAGATACCGGATTATCTGTTTTCAACATCGAATAGTAATGAAACAATAGCATTGGAAGCGATCACTATCCCCGATACCGTGACCGAGATCGGACGCTACGCTTTTTACGGATGTTCAAGTCTTGCAGGCGTTGACCTTCCCGAATACTTGACAACTATAGGAGATTCTGCTTTTTACGGATGTTCAAGTCTTGCAGGCGTTGACCTTCCCGAATACTTGGCAACTATAGGAGCTTCTGCTTTTTCCAACTGTTCAAGTCTTGCAAGCGTTTATATTCCCAAATTGCTGACAAGTGTTGGTTATGGCACAAGAAGCATTACTCTTAATGGTTCGACCTATTATTATGATCCCGGACCATATTCTTCTGCTTCTGAACTATATTATTCCGCCAGTAGTGGCCCCTTTGATAACTGCGGCAGCTTAAAGCAAGTGACCTTTGAGGCGGGGATCACCTCGGTTCCCTCCGGCTTGTTTGCGGGCTGCACCGGCTTGGAAGAGATCACTATCCCCGATACCGTTACCTCCATCGGACGGTTCGCGTTCAGCAATTGCTCCGCTCTGGAGGATGTCGACTTCGGCAGCGGCTTGCAGTCGATCGGTGAATGCGCGTTCTCCTGCTGTACGAGTCTTGAGAGCATTGAGCTGCCCGACTCGCTGAATTATTTGAATAGAGGTATTTTTGCGGGCTGCTCCTCGCTTTCCGATGTGCTCATCCCCGAAAAATTTACGAGTATTCAGGGTCTCATGTTCTACGGCTGCTCGGCGCTCACTGAATTTGATTTTTCAAGATACACCTTTATCGGCGGATACGCCTTTGCGCGCACGGGACTCACCTCTGTAGCCCTGCCTCAAAAACTGACAGATCTGGGTACCGGCGCCTTCTATGACTGCGACAGCCTGACGAGCGTTTCGTTCTCGGATTACAGTATTACCACATTGTGTGCTCATACCTTCAGGGACGACAGCGCGCTCACGTCGGTTGTCCTGCCAAACGGCTTGGTTTACATTGATAACGCCGTTTTTGCCGACAGCGTATTTATGACCGAGGCAACCATACCGCCGACGGTAACGAATATCGCCAATGACATCTTCTCCTATCCCGGAAGATCGACTATCCGCGGCTTCGCGGGCAGCTACGCCGAGCAGTACGCCAACGAAATGGAAATCAACTTTGTCGATATCCGTATTCCGTCGGTCGGCTTCTATCTGACCGAGGATTTCGATCAATACTATAATGAAACAACCGATACTTATGATATCGAGCTCATTCAGGGCGAAAGCATTGAGCTGGAATTTGAGTTTGACCCTGCGGATTCCAATGATTTGGTAACGCTTGCAAGCAGCAACAGCAGATATGTTTCTGTTAATGGCTGGACGATAAAAGCAGTAGACGGTTATACTTATTATGTTCGTAATGAAAACGGAAGTTATGTTCATGATAGTCACGGAAATTACATTTTAGAATACGCAACATTCGTTGTGACCGCGACAAGCACCAACGGCGACACTATAACCGTTAACGTCAGGGTCAAGACGGAAGACAGCATCACGCTCGATTCCCTGCCCGACAAGCTCGAATACTTTCTGGGCGAGAGCTTTGAGCCCGACGGTCTGGCGGTCAAGGTCAACTACGGCGACAACACCTCCGCCATGCTCGCGCCTGCCGATTACACGATCACCGGCTTTGACACCGACACTGCCGGCACGCAGACGCTGACCGTCAGCTATGTCACCAAGAACGGCGGCACACTGACACAAACCTTTGAGGTCGAGGTAAAGGACCCCAGAGGCTCAGAGATCGGCATTGAGATAACTCAGCTCCCCGATAAGCTCAAATATGTAAAGCGCACCTCGTTTGACCCCACAGGTCTGCAGGTCGCCAGGATATTTGAAAACGGCGAGACCGAAGCGCTCACCGCCGACAAATATACGGTCTCCGCACCGAGCTTTGCCGTCGCGGGCAGAAAGACCGTCACCGTTGCCTACAACGGCTTCACCGCGCGCTTCCCTGTCTTTGTTTACGGCAGCGCGGGCGCTGTTCCCGAGGGCAACCCCGTTCAGCCGCCCGAGGACGTTGACTTCTACCTGCTCGGCGATTTCAACAACTGGACGGCGAATCAGGAGGAATTCAAGCTCTCGCTCGTTACCGACGGCGACGGCTATGAATATCAGATCAACCGCGCGCTTGAGGCGGGTCAGAGCGTCAGAGTGGTTGACTCCAACGGCAACTACTATCCCTCGCAAAATGTCACCGTTGACAAGACCGATACCTATCTTATCCACTTCAACGATATGGGCTGCGGCTTGAGTAGCTTCTATGTCGAGGGCTATCTCTACCCCGAATCCGTGACCTTTACGGGTCATATCGCCGTCACCGACGCGGCGGTCGCTCCCACCTGCACCGAACCCGGACTCACCGAGGGCTCTCACTGCTCGGTCTGCGGCGAGATACTTGTCGCTCAGGAGGTCGTCCCCGCTACAGGTCATACTCCCGTAACAGATCAGGGCTATGCGCCCACCTGCACCGAAACAGGACTCACAGACGGCACCCACTGCTCGGTCTGCGGCGAGATCATTGAACCCCGACAGATAATCCCCGCGACAGGTCATACTCCCGTGACCGACGAGGCGGTCGCCCCCACCTGCACCGAAACAGGACTCACCGAGGGCTCTCACTGCTCGGTCTGCGGCGAGGTGCTTGTCGCTCAGCAGGTCGTCGCGAAGCTCGGACATGATTTTGTCAAGGTCGACGGCACTCCCGCCGACTGCACTCACGACGGCTCTACCGTAGGCGCGAAATGCACCCGCTGCGGCGAATGGCTCTTTGAGGCAGAGGTCATCCCCGCGACAGGTCACGTCGAGGTGATCGACAAGGCGGTTGCCCCCACCTGCACACAAGCGGGACTCACCGAGGGTAAGCACTGCGCGGTCTGCGGCGAGGTTCTGGTCGCTCAGGAGATCATCCCCGCGACAGGTCATACTTCCGTTACCGACGCGGCTGTTGAACCCGACTGCACGCACAGCGGACTCACCGAGGGAAGTCACTGCGCGGTCTGCGGCGAAATTCTGGTCGCTCAGCAGGTCGTCGCCGCTCACGGTCATACCGTTGTTACCGACCCCGCCGTCCTGCCGACCTGCACGACGGTAGGCTATCAGAGCGGCTCTCACTGCTCAGTCTGCGGCGAGGTCATCAAGGCTCAGACCATCGTTCCCATGCTGGGACATATTATAGTAAAAATTGAAGGAACTCCCGCCGACTGCACGCACGAGGGTCTTACCGACGGCGTGAAATGCAAGCGCTGCAAGGAGATCATCATTGAGCAGGAGGTCATTCCGGCAAAGGGTCACGTCGAGGTGATCGACAAGGCGGTTGCCCCCACCTGCACCGAAACAGGACTCACCGAGGGTAAGCACTGCGCGGTCTGCGGCGAGGTTCTGGTCGCTCAGGAGATCATCCCCGCGACAGGTCACACCGAGAGAACCATCAGGGGATACAGCGCCACCTGCACCAAGGACGGCATGACCGACTTCATCTTCTGCACAAAATGCGGACAGACAATAGCCGAGCAGGAGGTCATCCCCGCGACAGGTCATACCGAGGTTATCGATCCCGCCGCCGAGCCGGACTGCACTCATATCGGCTGGACTCAGGGCTCTCACTGCTCCGTTTGCGGCGACGTTATAGTTCCGCGGATCATCATTGACGCGCTCGGTCACGAGCTTGCCATGATCGAACATACCGACGGCGACTGTATGCACGGAGGAACAAGCTGCGGCGTGAAGTGCACCCGCTGCGGCGAGACGCTTATCGCCCCCGAGAATATCACGGGCGACCATGATTACGAGATCGTCGAGGGCACGCCCGCGACCGATACCGAGGACGGACTCACCGACGGCGTGCGCTGCAGTCTCTGCGGCGAATGGCTGCTCGAGCAGAAGGTCATCCCCAAAACGACGGTCTACATCATCGGCGACACCAACGGCGACGGCAAGCTGGATATCAACGACGTCACCGACATCCAGCGCTATATCGCGAAGCTCAAAGAATTTGACGAAACGCAAGCCTTCCTCGCCGACGCGAACTTTGACGGCGTGATAGATATCCGCGACGCCACGACCATCCAGAAGCGCATAGCGCGTATCTTTTAAGAAGCAATAAAGGATGAAACCGAAAAAATAAATCAGGGATGGCTCAGCCTCGTCAGGGGACTGAGCCATCCTTTTTATATGATTCCATTACCGCGCTTTTGGTGACTTTGCGCTGTTGACAAAGTTCACTTCATAACAGGATTTAATTCGCTGACAGTATTAGAGCTTGTTAAATAAAGAACGGCACCGGATCTTCCGACAGCCGTTTTTTCTTTATTGTTTCTTTATTTTTTCTTCTTTGGCTTCTTTTTGTTGGGATGGATAACGACCTTGGTTATCTCGGCGATGTCCGTCGTTTCCTCCTCGTCGCCGTCGTACTCCTCGAGGGCATAGCCCGTATCCGGGAAAAGCCTGAACTTGAAAATATAGATCATCACGCAGAACAGCGCGAATATCGCGGCGCAGGCGAGCGAGGCTATCAGACCGACCCAGAAACCCTTGGGATAGTAGACCAGCTTGATCTCGTGCTCTCCCTTGCCGAGCGGGAAGGCTAACAGCGAGCCGCCTACGGGACTGATATCTACCTTCTCGCCGTCGACGTAGGCGTTCCAGCCCTCCTCGTAGGGGATCGAGGTATAGAAAAGACCGCTCTCGGTGACGTTGATCTTACCCGTCATGCTGTTGCCCTTAAAGCTCTCGGTTTTCATCACCTGCTTGCTCAGGAACTCGTAGCCCCTCTCAAAAACATCCTTGTTGAAGAGGTTGACGTACACCTTTGCGGTGCCGCCGCTGCCCTGCTTGAGGTCGGCGTACACCGATATCTTGTCGCCCTTGTTGAAGTAGCCGATGCAGGCGATATATGAGCGTCCCATGCCGTAAGAGGCAGGCTGCTCGACGTCGTTCTGCATGACTTTGACGTCGTCGCCGTCGTAGATATCCGCGTACATGGCGTAGATCCCGTCCTCGGGCGCGGTATAGTTCCACTTGACATGAGGAGTGACGTTCTGATCTATGCAGTTGAAGGAATAGGAGCCGTAATCGAGCTTGTTCACGGTGAACTGCTCGGCTTCGGTGTGACCCTGGGACTCGACCTCAAGTCGGGTATAAAGCTGATCGTCGATTCCGGTCGCGTAGCGGAAAAACTCGTTCTGCTTCTCAAAGGGATTGAACTGATCCTCGTTGTCGTTCTCCTGCCAGAAGCCCAGCTCGCGCTTGGTCATGAAGCCCATCGGCAGGTAGTGGGTATTTTCAAAGAGCTTGACATTGTCCTTCTCATAAACCTGCGAGAGGTCGTAGGTGTTTTGTACCCTGCCGTCGCGGGCGATCAGGTATTTCAGATTCATGAAAAGATTTGTAACGGGGGTGCTCTCCGCGTAGGTGTAGCGGTTGCCGCTCTTCCAGCCCATCATTCCGAAATTTTCAAAGAAGCGGGTCATGTCCTCGTTAGCCATCGAGTTGAACATCGAAAGTCCGTTGTAGTGGTTGAGGGCGCCGTCGTTTAGGGTCTGGGTGGTGGTCACCTCGGCGCGCCAGAGCTCCTTGGTATCCTTTTCACGGGCGTTCATATAATCTATGACCTCGGCGGTTCTTTCCTCGCCTCTGGGATAATCGTAGGTTCCGGTAACAGTCGTGACGTTAACTCCGCAGTAGGCTGTCACGCCGCTCTGGGCGGCTACTACCACCGTAAGCGCTATAGTCATGATATTGCGCGGTATCACCCGCTTGGTGTACAGCACGACCACAAGCGCGACAAAGGCTATTATGCACGCCGTCGCGATGATCGTGGGATTTATCCAATCCGCGTGCTCGTAATACATTTTGTCAAGCCGCTCGTCGCCGACAGCCATCAGCAGCACAAAGGTGCTGAGCAGGGTAGCGACCAGAGCGCCGATAAGATTTGCCCTGTGGACGTACATGAACGCCTTGAACGCCATGAAGATTATGACGAAGCTGATCAGATAGCTGAAGCGGTAGGGTATCATGTTCGTGAAGTGGAAGCCGTGCCAGATATAGTCGAGCTGGCGGATTATCACGCTGAGGAACATGAAGAGGATGAGCGAGAGGCAGACGATCTTTTCCCTGAGCTTGATTTTCGGCACCGTCAGGTAAAGGAAGCCGAAGAACAGCGAAACCGCGCCGCAGGCGATATTCGGGATCGCGTCCGCCTCCTTGTTGGCGGCGACGGTGAAGTTGATGAGGTTGGCGGTGATGCTCTTCATCGCGCTGAGCACGCCGAGAAGGTCGTTGGAGCTGCCGATATTGATCGCGAAATCCTTCGGGAAGGTGCTGCCCGTCGCGTGGGTATTCTGCAGCGCGAAGAACGCCGGAAGCAGGAAAAACGCAGTCATTCCGATCGCGAGCAGAGAGAACAGACCTGTCTTGACGAGGTTCGAGAAAAAGGCTTTTAATCCCTTCCAGTGAACGATATTGTAGGCAATAAAAATCAGCAGCACAAATATACAGGTGAAAAGACCGATATAATAGTTTGTGAGCAGGGAAAGAGCCAGCGTCACCGTAAACAGCCTGAAACGGTTTTCGGTGAGAAGCTTGACTATTCCGAGAGCTACAAGCGGAGTTATGCAGACCGTGTCCAGCCATATCGTATTCCAATAGTAGCCCATGAAGAAGGCGCAGAGCGAAAAGCTGCAGCCGAAGAGCACCAGCGATAGATCGCTGCGCCTGTAGACGCTCTTTAGGAAGTACGCCATGAACGAGCCCGCGAGCGCGATCTTTGTCGCTACCGAGAACATCAGAAACTCGTCGAGCCATCCCGCGGGAATAAATACCGAAAGGAAATTCATCGGGCTGGCGAGATAGTAGGACGCCATTGAGAAATAATTCGCGCCGCCGCCTACCGCCCAGGTCCAGAAAAGCGTGTCGCCCGTTTTCAGCTTGTGCTGAAAATCCGCGAGGAAGGGAAAATACTGGTGCCAAAGGTCGGTGACGAGGATCTGCTGATCCCCGAAGGGCGAGACCTTCATCAATCCGAACGCCGTGACCATCAGGGCAAAGGGAATCAAAAAGGCTAGCCAGACGTAAAGGTTGCGCGCGGCAAACGCCTTGAATCTTTCCGAAAAGCTTTGCGGCGCTTTCAACTCGATTGTATCGGGCATAAGAAAAATACCTCCATAGTTATTTGCAAAGGAGCGTTCAGCTCCGTTTTATACGCTATACTAGACTATAATAACACATTTTTTTGCTCAGGTAAATAAAAAATTCAAAAGCCGACAAAAAATTTTTAAAATAATTGGACTTTTGCCCGCCGCTTTGCTATAATATACAGAGCAACCTGCAAAAAGAAGGTGAAGGAATGAAAACGATCGACCTGGTGGTTCCGTGCTTCAACGAGGAGGCGGGGCTTGAAAACTTTGTGGTCGAAACCAACAGGGTCATTTCAGAGCTGCCCGAATACAGCTTTCGCTACATCCTGATAAACGACGGCAGCCGCGACAAAACCTATCTTGTCATGAAAAAGCTCGCTAAGCGCTTTTCAAATATCAAATACATCTCCTTCTCGCGCAACTTCGGCAAGGAGGCGGCGATGTACGCGGGACTGCAGCACACGACCGCCGATTTTGTCGTGGTCATGGACGCCGATCTCCAGCATCCCCCCGAGGTTTTTCCGAGAATGCTTGAGGCGATGGAGCAGGGCTATGACTGCTGCGCGGCAAAGCGCGATTCCCGCGAGGGCGAAAAGCTTTTCAGAGGTATCTTCTCAAAACTCTTTTTCCGCCTCTCGAACCGCCTGACCGACGTCAAGAACCCCTACGGCGCGATGGACTACCGCATGATGACCCGTCAGATGGTCGACTCCGTCCTTGAGCTCAGCGAGGTTCAGCGCTTTTCAAAGGGAATTTTCTCCTGGGTCGGCTTTGATACCAAGTGGATCTCAATAAAGACCGTAGACCGCCAGCTCGGCGAATCGACCTGGAAATTTTCCTCGCTCTTCAGATACGCGATCGACGGGATAACCTGCTTTTCGGTGGCTCCGCTGCGCTTCACGGCGGTCATGGGCGCGGTGATCTTCTTTATCTCACTGATCTATATTCTCATCACCCTCATCCAGACCCTGTTCTTCGGCATCACAACGCCCGGATATGTCACGACGCTCTGCGCTGTGCTCTTTCTCGGAGGAATAACCGAGATGTCGATAGGCATACTCGGCGAATATATCGGCAGGATATACATGGAAACCAAGGACAGACCTATTTATATAACCAAATTCTCAAACTTTGAGGATGAAAACAACGAGGAAACGGAGGACGAGCCTTATGGGGAATAAGCTCGGAGGCTTTTTGAAAAACTTCTTTGACATAAAATTCTGGAAATTCATTCTTGTGGGGATTCTTAACACCCTCATAGGAGAGGGAGTGGTTCTGCTCCTTACAAACCCGGTCGGCTGGAAGAATTACAGCTGGGGACCCGGCGCCGCCGCGTTCGCCGGTATCGTCGTCGGCAGCATAGTCAGCTTTTTCCTGAATAAGTATTTTACATTTAAAAATAAAGAAAAGGGAATCGGTCCGGTTCTTAAATTCACGCTCAATATCGTCGTCTGTATGCTCATCAGAGTCGCGGTCGCCACGGGCGTGAGCGCGCTGAGCAAGGCGATGGGCTGGTCGATGTTCGGAATGGACGTCGTCACCTTCGCGGGCAACCTGAGCTGGGCTGTGGGCGCGTGCGTATTCGTAGCCTGCAATTACGCAGGCCAGCGCTTCTTCGCGTTTAAGGAGAAGAAATAGTTTTTATCAGAGTTGAGAGTTTAATTCGGAATGCGGAATTCGGAATGCGGAATTGCGGTCGAGAAGATAGATTGTTTTGAAAAAACGTCTTTTGCCCGACCGTATTTGTATTTTATCCGCGTAACTATAAACCGGAGCGAAGCGACCATTAACTAAACTCTAAACTCTAAACTCTTAACTCTAAAAAAAGCGTTTCCGCAGTGAACAAAACGTCACATGCGGAAGCGCTTTAATTTTTTATTAAGCTCTGCCTGACAAGCTCAGTTCTTGCTTGAAAGGCTGAATTTTGACTCTGTTCCGTGAACCAGCTTTACAAAGTTGGGGTAATGGCGCACAATGACCAGCGCCGCCGCCGCAACAGCTAAAACCTCTACCCACGCGTTTGAGTATCCCAGATAGAACAGCGAAACGGGGCAGCTGAAAGCAGCCGTGCAGGACGCCACGGACATGTATTTCAGCGTGAAGAGCAGCAGGAAGAAAATAGCCATAGCAATAAGCGTCATGCGCCAGTCTACGAACCAAATCGTAGCAAAGCCCGCGATAAACGCCTTGCCGCCCTTAAAGCCGTACCAAACCGGGAAGCAGTGACCGAGCATACAGAAAATACCCGAAAACTGAGCGCCGAACTGCCACATGTCGAACTCAAAGCTCATGTAAACAGCCGAAATGAATACCGGCAGCGCCGTTTTCAGAATATCTATCAGAAGAACCGCCCAAGCCGCGGCGTTGAGCCCGTAAACGCGTTTAAAGTTGGTAAAGCCCGGGTTGTTGCTGCCCGACTTGCGGATATCCTCGTGATAGATCAGCTTTGACATTATAATAGCGCCGTTTATGCCGCCCGCTACATACGAGAGCAGAGCGATAACCAGCAAAATGCCGCCCATAATCATACCGTGAACCTCTCAATACTTTTGCCGTATGAGAACAGACCTATTGCGTCGGCGCCGATCGAGGCTCCGATGATCGGTCCGATGTAGGTGATGTAGGTGTTCGCGCCGGGGATCGCTTCCTTGATCATCTCGGCAACGTCCTTTGCCTCGTCCTCACAATCGGCGTGTACAATGTAAATCGTAGGATTGTCGATGCCCTCGACCGCGTCGGCGGTAAGAGCTACGATCTCTTTGAGTGAATTAAGTCTGCCCTTTGCCTTTTTGATAGGCGTGTTGTTGCCGACCTTATCCGAAATAATGATAGGCTTAACGCCCAGCAGGTTTCCGAAGAAAGCCGATGAACCCGTAACACGGCCTGCCGCCTTTAGAGCGTTGAGGTTGTGAACGGTTACAAACTGATTTACGTTGTTGCGGATAGGCATAATAGCCGCCTCGATCTCCTTTGCCGACTTGCCTTCATCTCTGAGCGACGCCGCCTTGATAGCCATAATACCCTCGCCGAGTGCGGCGTTGATAGCGTCTACGCAGCAGATAACAGCGCCCGGGAAATCCTTAAGGATGTTCTCCGCCTCGACCTTGCCGACGTTTACCGAGCCGGAAAGCTTGCTTGAGCAGGCGATGTAAACGATGTCGTTGCCCTTTTCAAGCTCAGCCCTGAAATACTT
>CACYIC010000017.1 GCA_902774325.1 uncultured Ruminococcus sp. | reverse complement strand
GGCGGACACCCTTGGTGTTCGGCTATATCCTTCCCGCTGTCGGGCGGATTCGGGACTTTCACCCTTTAGAAACGTGCGCCGTCGGGCGCACCAAAAAACCGGCACGGAGAAACGCTTTCGTCTCCGTGCCGGTTTGGTATCGGGATTATATAATATCTGCTGAACAATTCAAAAACACAGAAATCATCTTATTTATTTTGGATAAGGATCATTTAAGATTTTCGTCCGTCATGTACTTGCTCAGGGCGTTATAGATCAGACTCAGGGATTTTTCGCCGTCGGACGGCATTTTGTTGGTGGAGGCAACGGTGTATGAACCGTCGTCGTTGCGCATTTTGCAGGAGGTCGTCGCCCCGTCAAGGCAATCGTATTCCTCGAGGTACTGCCATTCGCGCAGCTTTTCGTCCTTGATTATCCTGTTGCAGTCCATCACAACCCTGTAGGATACCTGCCATGAGGTCGTTTCATCATCCTCGCTCTTTTCAAGCAGATAGGAATCCTCGCCGCAGGTGCTGAGCGTAACGGTGTATCCCCTGTCGCCCTCAGCGGTGAAAACCTTGTGGCTGTACTCCAGAACGACGTAATCCTCGCGCTTCGGGTCGGGGTCATAAACCATGGAGTTCCTCGCGCTGTAGGTGAGCCTTACGTCGTGGGCGGGCATGGTGAAGCTGATGATATAGCCCTTCCTCTCGCTGTAATCGGGATTTAATCGCTGACCGTCGAGATAAAAGGCGTAGTCGGTGTCGGTGGCTATAAATCTCATCCACACCTCGACCTTCTGACCGGCGCGATAATAATCCTTCGCGTTTTCAAATACATCCTTTCTGCCGTTGTAATCGACCTTGTATTTTTTTCCGCCGCAGCCCGAAAAGCCAAACATAATTATTCCTCCGATCAGCAGTAATGAGGTAATGATCTTAATTGTCCCGAATGATCTCTTCATAACGCGTCAACCCGCTTGTCAAAAGCTTATTTTCTTCTCTTCTTCATCAATACGATGAACAGAACGATCGCGGCAGGCGTCGCAATGAAGATAAGGAAGCCGAGGACGATCGCCACAATAATAAATATCGGATTGCTCAGCACCGAGCCGATGGACTTGCCGCCGTTGTCGATCCCTCCCGTAGACGGCGCCGTGGCGCTCAGAGTAGTGCCGGCAGGCTGCGTCGAGGGAACGGTCGTCGGAGCGGCGGTCGAGGGCTTGACGGTCGTTGCCTCCGTCGCCTTTGCGGTCACCTGCTTCTTGACCGCCTTTGTGGTCGGCGGTACGGTTTCCGGGCGCGGTTCCGGCGGCTTCTGGGGAAGCTTCGCGATCGGCTTCTGCTCGTAATGGCTCGGGTCGCGCTTGCAGACTCGCTCCATTATTCCCTCGGAGTTTACGGTCGGTTCCTTTCTGACAAACCAATCGTTCCAATCGTGACCGAGCTTCGGACGGATCACGCTGCTGTGATCGTAAATGACCTGGGAAGCGTATTCGTCATAGAAATACTCTCCGCAGCCCGTGCATACAAAGAAGCCTATGCTGCCGTCGTCGGTGCAGGTCGGATCCGAGGCGCTGCGGTATTTTAGAGTATGCTTGTGCTCGAGCTCGCCGTTGTATACCTTTGTGGGAGAATAGACCGAAACGGAGCCTATGGTAGTGCTGCCGTTTTCATACACGGCGCAAACCATAAAATAGTATTCGCCCGGGCCGCAGTTAAGGAAGGTATCCTTAAAATCCATATAAGGCGTGCCGATATCATACTGGGAGAGCATGGAGCTGTCCTTATAGAGGACGATTTGATATCCCCAGAGCTTTGAATCGTAGACCGGATCCCACCTCGCCATGTAATCGTCCCATCTCAGACCGTCCGGCGGGTCGCCATAGGCGGCGTTGACCGCGGGAACAGTCATCAGAAGGAGCATGAGCGAAGCGAGCAGGACAGCCGCGAATCGTTTAATTCTTTTCATTGTATCTCACTCATTTTCAGGTTGATTTTTATTTGTCGATCTTTGACTCGTCAAATTTTACGGTGTTGAGAATGGTGCAGAAGGCGGGATCCTTTAGTCCCACGTCAAGACCCTGCATCTCAAAATAAACCTTATCGTTGATGGGGGTGAAGCAAACCGTGCCGTCCATCGAGCCGCCCTCGGTATAGAACATGGGTCTGTAGGTGATTCCGCCCATCTCAAAGTCCGTGCCCTGATTGCCGTAATACTTGAGTCTGGCGTCTACGGGACTCTGGATATCTCCGTCATAGTCGAAGGAAGAGTATTTGATGTCGATCTGAACGAAGGCGTCGTCGTCGCACTTCAAACGGATCCAGTAATCCTCGTCCACGGCGTCGTCCTTTGAATAGCCGTCGGGCATTTCAAAGCTGATCCATCCGAAATCCGTGGGGGTTCCCGAGGGGATATCGGCAGCCGCGAGGGTCTCGGTGTCAACGATCTTCTTCTCCGCTTCCGCCTCGGTGGTTTCCTGAGACTGTTCGCTGCCGCTGTTATCGGCGGCGGCAACGGTGGCAGTGGTGTCACCGGAGGGAGTGGAAGGCTCTCCGCAGGCGACAAGGGCTGTAGCCGACATAAAGGCGGCGCATAATACTGCAATGATAGCTGTTGACTTTTTCATAGTAGCATTTCTCCTTTATTAAAAATCATCATTGAAATCGTTCTTGTTCGGCTGGTTCGGCTGCCAATTCTGCGGCGGCTGATTTTGCTGCTGCCAATTCTGCGGCGGCTGATTTTGCTGCTGCCAGTTCTGGGGCTGCTGGTTCTGCTGCTGCCAGTTCTGGGGCTGCTGATTTTGCTGCTGCCAGTTCTGAGGCTGCTGATTTTGCTGCTGCCAGTTCTGAGGCTGCTGGTTCTGCTGCTGCCAGTTCTGCGGCTGCTGGTTCTGCTGCTGCCAGTTCTGCGGCTGCTGATTTTGCTGCTGCCAATCCTGCGGCGGCTGATTCTGAGGCGGCTGAGGTCCGTCGGGATCAGTCGGAGGCTGATTGCGCTTTTTCTTTCTGACAAACACAATAATGAGGATGATCGTCACGGGAACAGCGATCAGGAAGAGCAGGAGGATGATTCCGACAACAATGAATATCCACAGGTTGGAGGAATTGCCGATTCCGGTGCCCGATCCGTCGGTCGAGGTCGGCAGGGTCGAGTTCAGGGTCGGAGCTGTCGAGGAAACTGATGAGGAGGGAGTTGTGGAAGAGGGAGCCGTTGTCGCGGGCGCGGTAGTGGCGGGAGCGGTGGTCTCCTTTTTCTTTTCGGTCGGCTTCTCCGTGGGAAGCTTCGGCTTTTCATCGGGAGCCTTCAGCTTCGGGAGAGTCTTTGTTTCAACGTGGCTGGAGTCGTTCTGACAAACGCGCCTTGCCTCTCCCTCGGCTTCAACCGTGGGATCCTTTGTGATCTTCCAATCGCCCCAATTGTGACCGAGAGCATCGGTATAAACATCATCATGGTTAAAGATTTCATGGCCGGCGGCTTCATCCCAGTACCATCTTCCGCATTCGGTGCAGACATAGTAGCCCTTGCAGCCCTTCTCGGTGCAGGTGGGCTTTGAGAAATCATGATGCACCATTATATGGTGATGGCTGGTTGAAAGAGTGCCGGAATAGGTCGGAATGGAATGCTCTGGCGAGTCTCCTCCGGTCACAGCCTCGACAGTGAAATAGAAATCGGAGCCGGGATAGGCGTCGATAATGGTGGAACAGTCGAGATAGGTCGAGGAGGGACTTGCCGTATTGATATAAGCGTCGTCCGCGTAAATATTCACAACATAATAGATAACGTCGCTGTCGGGCGAGGCTGTCCAGCAAGCCTGTTTGCCGTTCCAATACGCCTCTCCGGGAGGCGATACCGCCTGAACGTTCAGCGGAATGAGCATCATTGCCGAAATCAGCAATACAAGTAACAGAGCGGATGTGCGTTTGATTGTTTTTTTCATTTATTTCACCTGCTTATTTAATTTCAATGCTGTTGAGCACGCATTTTACCGGGTCGTCCTCGACCGTAACGCAGCGGGCGCAGACATATACAAAATGCACTCCGTCGGGCGACGGCGTATAATAATAGGCGCTCGGCTTGCTTCCGACAGTGTAATTGACGGTCGTCCAGTGGTATTTTCCGAGGTCGAACTCATCTCCCATGCTGTAGCCGTCGTGCTCGGCGTTTTCCTGAGCGACAGCCTGAACGTCCGCTCTGCCGTCGAGCGACGACTGCTGAACGGTGATCGTCGTAGCAGAGGAGCTGTCGCTTCTCAGCTCCGCGAAGGTGTCCCAATTATGGGTATCGGAAAAGCCCTCGGGGATGTCAAAGGTCACCCAATCGTAATCGGTGCAGGGAGTACCCGAAGGTATCGGCGCCGCCTCCGTGGGAGCCTCGGTCGCCGCCTCGGTCGTGACGGGAAGCGGCGGGCTTTCGGGAGTACACGCCGCCAGGGACGCCGTCAGGAGCATTGAAGCAGAAACCAGCGCAAGCAGTATTATCGGTTTTTTCATTGCTGATTCTCCTTGTGATCATAGTTTTTATATTAATAGCTTTAAAGCCAAATAATAATCAATTTAGATTATTTTATCATAAATAATTGTTTTTGTCTATATTTTTTGAATAATTTCACGTAAAGCGGGAATTTGACGAAAAATGATCGGGTTTAGTGAATTATAACATATTTCTCGGCGTTTGTCATCATCACTTTAGATGAGCTTGAAAAAGCCGCACGGCAAAAACCGTGCGGCTTGAGGTCGGACTCAGTCCGGATTATTTTTCGATCGTGCAGTACATGAAGTACTTGTAGCCGAGCGGGTTGGAGAAGAAGCCCTTTACGCTCTTGCTGAGCATATACTGATCGGTGTAGTAGTAGATGGGAGTGATGCAGCCTGTTGACATGAGAAGATCCTCAGCCTTGTGCATCATCTTGTAGCGCTTGTCGTTGTCTGTGCAAGCCTTGATCTCGGTGATGAGCTTGTCATAGGTCTCAGCCCATGTGCCGTTCTCAACCTTGAGGTCGGAGCCGAGGTCTGTGATATCTACGCTGTAAGCCTTAACGTCGGCGTTGTCGCCCTTACCGAACTGAATGTCGTTGTTGCCGGAAGCGGTAGTCCACATATCGAGGAAGCTGATGGGATCGTTGTAGTCCGCGAGCCAGCCGTTACGAGCGATGGAGAAATCACCCTTCTTACGGGTGTTGAGGAAGGTAGCCCACTCCTGGTTTTCGAGGTTGAGGGTGATGCCTACGCCGCTGAGAGCGCTCTGGATGTACTCACCGATAGCCTTGTGGTTCTCGTTTGTGTTGTAGAGATATGTCATGCTGGGGAAGTTTGTGAACTTCTTTGTAGCGTCGTCGTAGTCGTAATACTTCTTGAGAGTCTCGATAGCGGAAGCAAAGTTGGTCTCAACAGCCTCTGCGGAAGCATCAAAGTAACCGTCGAACTTGTCGCTTACGCCTGTGTTCTTGTAGAACTCAGAACCGTCAGCGTCGGTAAGACCCATAGCAACGAAGGAGGAAGCGGGAAGCTCGCCGCCCTGGGAGATGTCGTTTACGATGTAGTTGCGGTCGAGAAGGAGAGCAACAGCCTTGCGGATCTCATTCTTAGCCGCCTCAGCCTCTGCGCCCTCGAGCTTGGAGCCTTCGGGAAGGATGTTCTCATTGATGTTCCAGCATACATAATATGTGCCGATCTGTCCAACGTTGAAGAACTCGTCGGGATACTCTGTCTTAAGAGTTGAGATCTCGTTGGTGGGAACGCCGTCGATAAGGAGCCAGTCGCCGTTCTTGAAGTTGGAGAGCATATTGTTCTCGTCGTCGGAAAGATAGAAGTTGATGGTATCCATCGTGATCTTGTCGGCGTCGGGATAGTTGGGGTTCTTCTTGAGTGTGATCAGGCTGTTGTGCTTCCAGGAATCAAGGGTGTAGGGACCGTTGCATACATAGGTCGAGGGATCGGTCGCCCATGACTCGTTAGAAACTACGTCCTCTCTTACGGGGAAGTAGCTGGGGAACGCAAGCAGCTCGTTCCAGTAGGAAACCCTGTTGGCGAGAGTGACCTCGAGGGTCTTTTCGTCAACAGCCTTAACGTTGAGCTTGGCGTCGGGATTTACATACTCGTCCTTGTCGTTGGTCTCCCAGATGTCAGCGTAACCGTCAACTACCTCAAACATATAACCGTAGTCGGCAGCAAGAGCTGTGGAAGCGGCGCGCTGCCACGCGAACTCAAAGTCCTTGGCTGTTACATCCTTACCGTCCGACCACTTGAGGCCGTCGCGAAGGGTGTAGGTGTAGGTCACGGTGCCGTCCTCGTTCTCAACGCCTTCAACGAGCTCCTTGGCGGCGTCGGCAACAATCGCGAGCTTGTCGCCCTGCTTCTCCCACTTTGCGAGACCAGAGAACAGGTGCGCAAGCAGAGTAGCGCCGTCAACGGCTGAGTTAAGGGCGGGGTCGATGGTGTCGGGCTCGCTGGCGATGCAGACGTTGATCTCGCTGGCGGAAGCGGAATCAGAACCCTTGTTTGCGCTGTCCTTGGTGGTATCGCCGCCGCTGTTGCCGCCGCAGGCAGCAAAGCTGAGAACGAACGCAGCCGCGAGGAGCAGAGCAATGATCTTCTTGATTTTCATTTTTCTTCCAATCCTTTCTTAAATTGAAATATTTTTCAAGGCGTAATACGCCATGATTGACAGTCATAGGCGCCTCAAATGATTCGCTGTTGTTCAGAGGCGCTGTGAAAGATTTGCGACTATGGGCATCAATGGACTTTTAGAGGCGCCCTAAGCAAATCAGTCGTTGATCTCGCCGATCCGGTGGCAGGCGACAAAGTGACCCTTTGAGACCTCGTTGAACTCAGGCATCGTCTCCGCGCACTTTTCGGTCGCGTATTTGCAGCGGGTGCGGAAGGGACAGCCGCTCGGAGCGTTGAGGGGGCTGGGGATATCGCCCGTGAGCACTATTCTCTTGTTGGCTCTGGCGACCTTGGGATCGGGCACCGGCACGGCTGAGAGAAGCGATTTTGAATACGGATGGAGCGGACGGTCGTAGATCTCGGCGGCGGGAGCGAGCTCAACCATTCTTCCGAGGTACATGACCGCGATCCTGTCCGAGATATGGCGGACGACCAGCAGGTCGTGAGCTATGAAAAGATAGGTAAGTCCGAGCTTTTCCTGGAGCTCGTCGAACATATTGATGACCTGAGCCTGGATCGAAACGTCGAGCGCTGATACGGGCTCGTCGCAGACGATGAAATCGGGATTGACAGCGAGCGAACGCGCGATGCCGATCCTCTGGCGCTGACCGCCCGAGAACTCGTGCGCGTAACGCGCGGCGTGCTCGGAGTTGAGTCCGACGTAGTCCATCAGCTCGAGGATGCGCTCCATGCGCTCCTTCTTGTTGGCTGTGAGCTTGTGGACGTCAAGAGGCTCGCCGATGATATCGGAAACCGTCATGCGGGGATTGAGCGAGGAATACGGATCCTGGAAAACCATGGTCGCCTTCTTGCGGAAGTTTTTGATGTCCTCGCGCGATTTGATGAGCTTTCCGTCGTAGTAGATCTCGCCGCCCGTCGGCTTGTAGAGGTGCAGCAGGGTCCTTCCGACGGTGGTTTTGCCGCAGCCCGACTCTCCCACCAGACCGAGGGTCTCTCCCTTGTTGATGGAGAACGAAACTCCGTCGACCGCCTTCAGCGGCTTTGAGGTGAACATTCCGGTGCTGATCCTGAAGTACTCCTTCAGATCCTTCACTTCAATAAGCGGTTTGTTTTCAGCCATTATCATCACCGCCTTCCGTATCGAGAACTATTTCACCGCTCTCCACGCCCTTTTTGACATTCATCCAGCAGGAAGCGGAGTGGTTTTCGTTGATGACCATGCGCTCGGCGCGATGATCTATGCATATCTTCATGGCGTTGTCGCAGCGCGGCGCGAAGGGACAACCCTTGGGCATATTCAGAAGGTCGATCGGCGTGCCCGTGATCGGCTGCAGCTTTGTTCCGGCGGTATCGGCAGTCGGGATGGAACGCATAAGACCCTTTGTGTATTCGTGACAGGGATTATAGAATATCTCGTCCGCGGTTCCCTGCTCGCAGATCGAGCCCGCGTACATTACGATCACCTCGTCGCAGATCTGGGCGACGACGCCGAGGTCATGGGTGATCATGATGATCGCCATGCCCAGCTCCTCCTGGAGCTGACCCATGAGCTCGAGGATCTGAGCCTGGATGGTGACATCGAGAGCGGTGGTCGGCTCGTCCGCGATGAGGATATCAGGCTCGCAGGCAAGCGCCATCGCGATCATTACTCTCTGGCGCATACCGCCCGAGAACTCGAAGGGATACTGATTCATTCTGCGCTCCGGCTCGTTCACGTTTACAAGCCTGAGCATCTCGACCGCGCGGTCATAAGCCTCCTTGCGGTTGCGGTTCGTATGGAGAAGGATAGCCTCCATGAGCTGCTTTCCGATCGTATAGGTCGGGTTCAGAGAGGTCATGGGATCCTGGAAAATTATAGAGATCCTGTTGCCTCTGACGTTTTTCATAACCTTCTCGCCCGCTCCGACAAGCTCCTGTCCGTCGAGCTTGATCGAGCCGCCGATGATCTTTCCCGCTCCGGCGAGAATCTGCATTATCGAGTAAGCGGTAACTGATTTTCCCGAGCCGGACTCGCCCACGATGCCGAGCACCTTTCCTCTTTCAAGGGTAAAGGAAACGTCGTTTACCGCCTTGACCTCGCCCGCGTCGGTGAAGAACGAGGTTTTCAGGTTTTTAACTTCCAATAAAGCCATTTTCCGTCCTCCTTTACGCGTTGAGCTTCGGGTCAAAGGCGTCGCGCAGACCGTCGCCGAAGAGGTTGAGGCTGAGCACGATCAGAGAGATGACCAGAGCGGGGATTACCAGACGGTAGGGATAGCTTGTGAGACCGTTGAGCGCGTCGGAAGCCAGCGAGCCCAGCGAGGGCATGGGAGCGTTGACGCCCAGTCCGAGGAAGGACAGATAGCTCTCGGTGAAGATCGCCGAAGGGATCTGAAGAGCGGCTGAGATGATGACCACGCTGATGCAGTTGGGGATCAGGTGCTTGGTGATGATCCATCTGCCCTTTGCGCCTGTCGCGCGCGCCGAAAGAACATATTCCTGCTCGCGCAGCGAGAGGATCTGTCCGCGGATAAGGCGGGACATGCTGACCCAGTAGAGCAGCGCGAAAACTATGAACAGGCTGATGATGTTAGCGCCGATAGCCTCAAGGAAGGTTCCCTCGATAACGGGAGTGAGCGTCAGCTTCAAAACCGTTGAAAGAAGGATTACCATCAGCATATCCGGCAGCGAGTATATGATATCGACTATTCGCATTATTATCAGGTCGACCTTGCCGCCGAAGTAGCCCGAGATCGAGCCTACCAGCGTACCGATGAGAAGCACGATCACGCTCGCGAAGAAGCCGACCGCGAGAGAAACGCGGGTTCCGTAGATAACGCGGATAAAGTAATCTCTGCCCGCGGCGTCGGTTCCGAAAACATGGGGGAACACGCTCTCGCCGTTGTCGATCTTGGTCTGCTCGGTTCTTCCGTACTCAAACGGAGCGAGGTTATTATATGAGGAGTCTACCGGCTTGCCGGGCTGGACTCCGAGCTGATCTTCGTACGAGTAAGGCCAGAAGAACGGAACGAAGATACTCGAAAGAGTGATGAAAACGATAACTATAAGGCTGATAAAAGCAACCTTGTTTTTGTAAAGCCTTTTCATGCCGTCCTTGAAGAAGGTCGTCGAAGGACGCATCTGGACCATGTATTCCTTGTCCTTGTCCGAGGCGGGCATAAAGGAGCTCAGATCAACATGAAATGTGAATTTTTTCTTTTTCGGTGCCATATTCTCTGCCTCCCTTATTCCAAAGTAATGCGCGGATCCACTACCTTGTAGAGGATATCCGTCACAAGATTCATCACGACGATCAAAGCGGCGAGAATGATGGTTGTACCCATGATCATGGGATAGTCTCGGTTGGTGATGCTGCTTACAAAAGCGCGTCCTATTCCGGGAACCGCGAAGATCTGCTCAACTACCAGCGAGCCGGTAACGATATAAGCGAGCATTGGTCCCAGATATGTAAGCACGGGGATCAGAGAGTTCTTCAGCGCGTGACCGAAGATTATGCGCGTTCCCGAAACGCCCTTGGCCTTCGCGGTGCGGATATAGTCCTGACCGAGAACGTCGAGCATCGAGGAACGGGTAAGCCTGGTGATATATGCCATCGGATAAAGAGCAAGGGTTATGATCGGAAGAACAAGTCCCGCGGGAGTCGAGCCGTTGGCGGGCAGGACCTGCAGCACTATCGCGAACAGCGCCAGCAGCAGCGAACCCATTATGAACGACGGCATTGATACGAACGCCGTGGTGATGACCATGATGATGCGGTCTATCAGCTTGTTGCGCCTCAGAGCGGCGATCGCGCCCAGCACTACTCCGAACAGAGTCGAGATCGCGGCGGCGATAACGCCCAAAACCATCGATGTTTTCATTCCGTCTGAAATGATGTCGATAACCATACGTCCCCTCTGCTTGAGCGAGGGTCCGAAATCGAACTTGGTTACGATATCACCGAGATAAGTAAAATACTGCTCGGAAAGAGGCTTATCCAGACCGTATTTTGCTTCCATAGCCGCCTGAACCGCAGGCGTTGTTGCCTTTTCGCCGACAAAGGGGCCTCCGGGAACGGAGTGCATTACAAAAAACGTAATCGTGATTACGACCCAGACGGTGAAAATAGCAAGAAGAATTCGCTTAATAATATAAAGCGCTGTTTTGGAACTCATACCTTTCATCCTACCTTATGCGTATTTTGGAGGCGGCGCCCCCATACGAACAAATTGAGAATCGACATCCGGATACTCTTGTTCACTCCGCGATCGCCGACGCCAAAACCATTCATAAAAGTTATTCTATCACATAATCATCATAATAACAAGACTAAATATTTAAAATTTACCTGTTTTTTGGAATTTTTTCGACAAATTGACGATATAAAATGCCGTCGGGCGCTCTCTCACGCCTATGATGGCTATACAAAAGTAATAAAAAATCTTTAAACTCGCTGTCGGGCATTTTTCAGAACAGCAAAACAGACACGGCATCCGCGCTTAATAACGCCTCTGCCGTGTCCTGCTAAGACCGGTTATTTCGGTTTTGGATAATCGGATCGACTGTATCACGCCGAACGAGAGCCCCGATTTTTCAGAGCAGTCCGCGCAACGGGACTTCTGAGGCGATCCCGGTGAGCGGATATCTTTATCACTCGCGGTAGTTGCCGAGGAAGCTGAATTCGGGCAGGTCGCGGCTCAGCCTTACGAGCAGATCGAGCACCTTTTTGCTGCGGATGTTTCCGGTGAAATCGAGGTAAAAGAGATACTCAAAATCCTTTCCCTTGGACGGACGGGACTCTATTTTCGTAAGGTTCAGCCCGAGGGAATTGAAGCGGCACAGCACGGTGTAAAGCGAGCCCTTGACGTGGGGAAGCGAAAAGCAAAGGCTGATCTTGTTCGCGTCATCAGGAATAAAGAGCCGCTTTGAAATGACGATAAAGCGGGTGGTGTTGAAGGGATCGTCCTGCAAGCCGCTGTCAAGTATCCTCAGACCGTATTCCTCAGCCGCCGCGGGAGAACAGATCGCGGCGACGTTCAGGCGCTTTTCCGCCGCGACGTCCCTTGCCGCAACAGCGGTGTTTGATTTTGAGGCGGAGCTGAAGCCGTGCGCTCGGATATAACCCTCGCACTGCGCGAGAGCCTGGGGATGCGACCAGACGATCTCGATATCGTCGAGCGTCGATTGCCTCAGACCCGCGAGACAATGCCTGATCTTCCTGTCGGCGGCTCCCACGATATAGAAACGGTGCTTCAGTATCAGGTCATACACCGCGGAAACGGAGCCGGCGGTGGAATTTTCAACAGGCAGCACCCCGAAGGTCGCCTCGCCGGAGCTGACAGCCTCAAAAACATCCTCAAAGGTTTTGAACTCGGTCAATACGGAGCTCGGAAACAGCTCGCGGGCGGTTTCAAAGCTGTTCGCGCCCTTTATGCCCTGATACGCAACGTTGAGCCCCGAGGTATCGGGAAGCTCTCCCGCTTCGGCAACGGCGCGGCTAAGCGCGTTTTCCCCGTCGGCGGCGCTGTATTGAAGCGCCCGCGAAAGCTCGATGATATCCGCGAAAAGCAGGCGCGCGGCGTCGCCGTACTCCCCCGCCTCAGCCGAAGCCCTGTCCAAAACCTCCCGCTCGCGGTCGAGGTCGTATACAGGAAGCCCTGACTCCTTCTTGAGCGAGCCGATTTGCCTTACGATCTCCATCCTGCGGCAAAAGAGTTTAATAAGCTCGCTGTCGACCGCGTCTGTCTCGGCTCGAAGCCGTTCCATATCCTTCATATCAGCGCCCTCTTGAGTGAAAAAAGCTTTGCGGCGACCTCGTCGAACTGCTCGGGAGTGAGCGACTGAGCGCCGTCGGACAGAGCGTGCGGCGGGTCGTTGTGGACCTCGATTATCAAGCCGTCGGCTCCCGCCGCGACAGCAGCCATCGCCAGCGGCTCGACAAGCCAGCTCTTTCCGGCTGCGTGGCTCGGATCGACGATCACGGGCAGATGAGAGAGCTTTTTTATGACGGGGATCGCGGAAACGTCGAGGGTGTTTCTCGTGAAGGTCTCGTAGGTTCTGATGCCGCGCTCGCAGAGCATGACCTTGTCGTTGCCGTTCGCCATGATGTACTCGGCGCTCATGAGCCATTCCTCTATCGTAGCGGAAAGTCCGCGCTTGAGCAGGATCGGCTTGTCGGTCCTGCCGAGCTCCTTAAGCAGCTCAAAATTCTGCATATTCCGCGCTCCGACCTGGATTATATCGACGTTTTCAAACATGTCTATATGAGATACGCGCATTATTTCGGTGACGATCGGAAGCCCCGTCTGCTTGCGGGCGGTTTTCAGAAGGTCAAGCCCCTCGGACCTCAGTCCCTGAAAGGCGTAGGGCGAGGTCCTCGGCTTGAAGGCGCCGCCTCTGAGGAGGGTCGCTCCCGATTTCCTGACGCTCTCGGCAATACCGACTATCTGCTCCTCGCTCTCAACGGAGCAGGGTCCCGCCATGATATGCAGGCTCCCGTCTCCTATGGTGACGCTGTCGGTGATTTTTATTTCCGTGTTCTCGGGATGGAATTTTCGGTTCGCCTTCTTGTAAGGCTCCTGCACTCGCTTTACGTTCTCGACGATATCCTGCGCCTCGATGTATTCGATATCGACGCGGGTTGTATCGCCGATAAGACCGAGAACGGTGGAATGAACGCCGTCCCAGCGGTTTATGGTGACGTCATAGTCGTTTCTGAGCTTTTCGGTGAAGGAGGAGAGCTGTTCGGGAGTGGTGCTTGGCTTTAATACGATGATCATGGCGATTATCCTTTCTTTTCGGGTAAGAATTTTTTAAACAAAAAGGCGAGGCACCGGGTCAAGGTGCCTCGCCGATCAGATGGTTTTATTTAACTCACCTAACAGCACAGCAAATTGACCCTACCCCTGTTAAAAAAGGTAAAGCTGAATGTAAAGCTGAAGCTGTAGTTGAAGTTAAGGGTTTTGTTCATAAGTTTCCTCGAAAAAGCGGTTAGCATTTTTTCTTTAGCGATCTAACGCGCTAATATTATAAAATACCTTTTTCTGTTTGTCAACAGCCATTTTCGCCGCAATGCTCACTCGCTCAAAAGTTTTTTTATCCTCTCAACCGCCTCTATCGTCTTTTCACGCGAGTTGAAGGAGGTCAGGCGGAAATATCCCGAGCCGTTTTTGCCGAAGCCCTCGCCCGGAGTACCGACGACGGCGGCTTTTTCGAGAAGACAGTCGAAGAACTCCCAGCTTCCCATGCCTTTGGGACATTCAAGCCAGATATAGGGCGAATTCTTGCCGCCGGTATAGTAGATGCCCAGCTCGTCGAGCGCGTCGGAAATGATTTTGGCGTTCGCCTTGTAATATTCAAGATTCTCTCTTATTTGAAGCAAGCCTTCCTCGCCGAAAACCTCAGCCGCCGCGCACTGGACCGGCCACGACACGCCGTTGAACTTGGTCGCCTGACGGCGGAACCAGAGCTCGTGCAGGCTGTGGCCGTCGCGCCTCAGCTCCCTCGGGATCACGGTATAGCCGCAGCGCGTGCCCGTAAAGCCGGCGGTCTTTGAGAGCGAGCAGAGCTCGATCGCGCACTCCCTTGCGCCTTCTATCGCGAAAATAGAGCGGGGGCTGTCGTCCTCGATAAACGCCTCATAAGCCGCGTCGTATAGGATCAGCGCGTCGTTTCTGATCGCGTAATCGACCCATATCCTGAGCTGCTCGGCGCTGTAAGCCGCTCCCGTCGGGTTATTCGGAGAGCAAAGATAGATGATATCCGCCTTAACGTTCTCGTCTGGCATGGCGAGAAAATGGTTTTCCTTGTTTGACGAGGCGTAGATTATTTTTCTTCCCGCCATCAGATTCGCGTCGACGTAAACAGGATAGACGGGATCGGTGACCAAAACGGTGTTGTCCCGCGCAAAGATGTCCGGCAGATTGCCGCAGTCGGACTTCGCGCCGTCGGAAACAAATATCTCGTCCGCGCCGACGGTCACTCCGAAGGTCTTGTAATAGCCCGCTATCGCCTCTCTCACAAAGTCGTAGCCCTCGTATTCGGGGTAGCCCTTAAAGGTTTCCTTGTGCTGCAGATCCTCGCAGCCCTTTTTCATGGCGGCAACTACTATCGGCGCGAGCGGAAGCGTAACGTCGCCGATCCCCAATTTGATGATCTCCTTTTCGGGATGCGCCGCGGCAAACTCATTTGTCTTTCGCGCGACGTCCGCGAAAAGATAATTCGGAACCAAGCTGTCAAAATTTCGGTTTATTTTCATCGGGTCACCTGCTCATTCTTTCTTTTTATCGCCGAGCCTACAAACGCCGAAAACAGCGGATGAGGCTTGTTCGGACGGCTCTTGAATTCGGGATGGTACTGAACGCCCACGAAGAAATCACGGTCGCTGAGCTCAACGGTCTCAACCAACGAGCCGTCCGGCGAAAGACCAGAAAGCGTCATGCCCGCGCTTTGGAGCGCGTCGCGGTACTCGTTGTTGAATTCATAGCGGTGGCGGTGGCGCTCGCTGATATCGGCTCTGCCGTAAGCAGCCCTGATAACGGTACCGTCACGCAAAACGCAGGGATAAGCTCCCAAACGCAGGGTGCCGCCCTTGTCGGTCTCGGCGCTCTGGTCGGGCAGATAGTCGATCACCTTTTCAGCGTTGCGGTCGAACTCGCCGGAATGGGCGTTTTTGATCCCCGCGGCGTTTCTGGCGAACTCTATGACGGCGATCTGCATGCCGAGGCAGATGCCGAAGTACGGCAGGCGGGTTTCCCTCGCGTATTTCGCGGCGGCGATCATCCCGTCGATGCCGCGCTTTCCGAAGCCGCCCGGAACGATTATTCCGTCGACGTCTTTGAGCAGCTCGCCGACGTTTTCCTCCGTGATCTGCTCAGAATCGATCCACTTGATCTCGACCTGAGCGCCGGACGCCCAGCCCGCGTGGTGAAGCGCCTCGGCAACCGAAAGATAGGCGTCGTGAAGCTCGACGTACTTGCCGACCAAGCCGACAGTTACGGAGTTTTCGCAGCTTTTCACTCGTCTTACCGTCTGCTCCCAGTCCTCGAGGTCGGGAGCCTCGCACTTAAGCCTCAGCTCTCTGCAAGCTATATCCGACAAGCCCGCTTTTTCGAGCATGAGCGGAGCCTCGTACAAAACCGGAAGCGTGAGATTCTCTATGACGCAGTCGCTCCTGACGTTGCAGAAATGCGCGATCTTCTCAAAAATGCTCTGATCCGTGATTGGCTCGTCGACTCTGAGGATTATAATATCCGGCGAGATGCCGAAGCTCTGCATTTCCTTAACGCTGTGCTGGGTGGGCTTGCTTTTGTGCTCGCCCGACGCCTTAAGATACGGAACAAGGGTGACATGGATATAAAGCCTGTTTTCCGCGCCTACCTCCTGACCTACCTGACGGATAGCCTCGAGAAACGGCTGGCTCTCGATATCTCCGATAGTGCCGCCGATCTCGGTGATAACAACGTCCGCGTCGGTCTTTTTGCCGACGGAATAGATGAAGCGCTTGATCTCGTCGGTCACATGAGGGATCACCTGCACGGTTTTTCCGAGGTATTCTCCCCTGCGCTCCTTCGCGAGAACGTTTGAATAGACCTTGCCGGTCGTGAGATTTGAAAACTTGTTAAGATCCTCGTCGATAAAGCGCTCGTAATGACCGAGGTCGAGGTCGGTTTCGGCGCCGTCCTCGGTGACGAACACCTCTCCGTGCTGATAAGGGCTCATAGTGCCCGGATCAACGTTGATATAGGGGTCAAGCTTCTGGGCGGCGACCTTTAGTCCGCGCGATTTCAAAAGCCTTCCGAGAGACGCGGCGGTGATCCCCTTGCCGAGTCCCGACACGACGCCTCCGGTTACAAAAATATATTTAGTCATATTGCTTTTCCTCTATTCCTTGTAGCAGATGTAGCAGGTAAAATCATTAAACTCTATAAAAGAGAAATATATAGAAATCAACATATTCACTTGCTACACCTGCTACAATATAAGCTCACAAATTGCTATAGCCCATCAAATCCGCGTCGACCTCTCTTGCGCAGTCGACGCCCTCGCGGATAGCCCGCACGACCAGCGACTGACCGATATGAACATCCCCCGCCGCATAGACCTTCTCGATATTCGTGCGGTGCGAGCCCTTTTCGGTAGCGACGTTTGAGCGCGCGTCGGTTTCAACGCCGAACGCCTTTGTCAAATAGTCCTCGCTTCCGAGGAAGCCCGCCGCGATGAGAACGAGCTGTGCCTCCACCTCGGTTTCGCTGCCCTCCACGGGAACCATATTCAGCCTGCCGGTTTTGCCGTCCTTTTCAGCCTTGAGCCTGACAAGCACCGCGCCGCGCAGCTTGTTGTTCTCATCCTTCAAAAACTCCTTGACGGTGGTCTGATAAACTCGCGGGTCGCTGCCGTAGACGGCTGCCGCCTCCTCCTGACCGTAATCGGTTTTCAACACCCTCGGCCACTCCGGCCACGGATTGCTTTCCGTTCTCTCCTCGGGCGGCTTGGGCATCATTTCAAGCTGGATCACGCTCTTTGCGCCGTGCCTGACGCAGGTTCCGACGCAGTCGTTTCCGGTGTCGCCGCCGCCGATGACGATCACGTTCTTGTCCCTCGCGGATATAAAGCTTCCTTCCTTTAACCCGTTGTCAAGCAGAGCCTTCGTGGTGGATTTAAGAAAATCGACCGCGAAATATACCCCCTCCGCTTCTCTTCCTTTGACCTTTATATCGCGCGGGTTCGACGCTCCGCAGGCGAGGATGACGCTGTCATAAGCCTTTTTTAATTCCTTATAGGAAATATCCTTTCCGACGTTCACGTTTGTTTTAAACTCGACGCCCTCGGCTTCCATGAGCCTGACCCTGCGGTCAACGACGCTTTTTTCGAGCTTCATATTCGGGATGCCGTACATCAGCAGACCGCCGACGCGGTCGGATCTCTCAAATACCGTTACGCTGTGACCTCTGCGGTTGAGCATATCGGCGGCGGCGAGTCCGGAGGGACCCGAGCCGACGACCGCGACGCGCTTGCCGGTGCGCACCCTCGGAGGCTCCGCCTTTACAAGACCCTCGAGATAGGCGTTCTCAATGATGCTGTACTCGTTAGCCCTTACGGTTACCGCCTCTCCGTTCGCGCCGCAGGTGCAAGCCTTTTCGCACAGGGCGGGACAAACGCGGGAAGTGAACTCAGGGAAGGGATTGGTTATCGAAAGCCTTTGATAAGCCTGCTTCAGCGCTCCGAGGCTGACCAAATAATTCCATTCGGGAATTAAATTGTTGAGCGGGCAGCCTGAGATCATTCCGTTTATAGCGAGTCCCGACTGGCAGAACGGCACTCCGCAGTTCATGCACCGCTCGCCCTGTTTTTTCTGCTCCTGCTCGGAGAGCGGCGTATGAAATTCGTTGTAGTGACGGATACGCTCTAAAGCCGTTTCCGCCTTCGCGTCCTTTCGAGCATATTCCATAAATCCGAAGGGATTGTTCATTCGCTCTCCTCCTGTCTTGAATGAATGAGCTGATAAAACGCTGCTATGCGCGATTCTTCCTTGTCCATGCCGCCCAGCTCAAGCTTTTCGATGGCTTCGGTGATGATTTTGTAATCGTGCGGAACGACCTTCTTGAACAGAGGCAGATATCTGTCAAAGCCTTCGAGGATCCTTCTGCCCTTCTCGCTGCCTGTCGCCTCGACGTGCTCCGAGATCATCGCCTTCAGCTCGCTGATATCGCGCTGAGCTGTAACCTCCGAGCACTCGACCAGCTCCTTGTTCAGCCTCTTGTAGAGGTGGTGGTGCTCGTCAAGAACGTAAGCGACGCCGCCGGACATTCCCGCGGCAAAATTCTTTCCTGTTCTGCCGAGGATGACGACCCTGCCGCCCGTCATATATTCGCAGCCGTGCTCGCCGACTCCCTCGACGACAGCGGTCGCGCCGGAATTGCGCACGCAGAAGCGCTCGCCCGCCACACCGTTAATGAACGCCTTTCCGCTTGTCGCGCCGTAGAGAGCCACGTTGCCGATGATGATATTCTCATCAGCCTTGAATTTGCTGCCCTCGGGAGGATAAACTATCAGCTTTCCGCCCGAAAGACCCTTTCCGAAGAAGTCGTTGCTGTCGCCGCGCAGCTCAAGGGTCATGCCCTTGGGGATAAACGCGCCGAAGCTCTGACCGCCGGAGCCGTTGCAGACGATCCTGAAGGTGTCGTCCGCGAGGCTGTCGCCGAACTTCCTTGTGATCTCGGAGCCGAAGGCTGCGCCGAGCGAGCGGTCGGTGTTCCTCACTTCTATTTCGATCGTTTTCGGCTCGCCGGAATCGAAGGCTTTTTTGAGCTTTTTCCAAATAACCTTCTCGTCGATGGTATCCGACAGCCTGAAATCGTACTTGTTCTTGTCGTGGTATGAAATCTTTTCACCCGCGAAGCTGTTGTTGAGAAGCAGCGACAGATCGAGCTTGCTCTCTCTTTCGCTGAGTCCGTCGCGCTTTCTGAGCAGATCGGTCCTGCCTACCAGCTCGTCAACGGTGCGCACGCCGAGCCTCGACATGTACTCGCGCAGCTCCTGAGCGATGAAAAGCATGAAGTTGACAACGTATTCCGGCTTGCCCGCGAACCTCTTGCGCAGCTCGGGATTCTGAGTCGCCACTCCGAACGGACATGAATCGAGGTTGCAGACTCGCATCATGGCGCAGCCGAGAGTCACCAGCGGAGCCGTCGCGAAGCCGAATTCCTCCGCTCCGAGGATGGCGGCGACAGCCACATCTCTGCCCGTCATCAGCTTTCCGTCGGTTTCGATTATGACCTTGTCGCGCAGATTGTTGAGTATCAGCGTCTGGTGCGCCTCGGCAAGTCCCAGCTCCCACGGAAGTCCCGCGTTGTAGATGGAGCTGCGCGGAGCCGCTCCGGTGCCGCCGTCATAGCCTGAGATCAGAATGACCTCGGCGCCCGCCTTTGCGACGCCCGCGGCGACCGTTCCGACGCCCGCCTCCGAAACGAGCTTGACGGAGATACGCGCCTTTTTGTTTGCGTTTTTAAGATCGTAAATAAGCTGAGCCAGATCCTCGATAGAATAAATATCGTGGTGCGGCGGAGGCGAGATCAGCGACACGCCGGGCGTTGAATGCCTTGTTTTGGCGATCCAGGGATAGACCTTGTTTCCGGGAAGGTGTCCGCCCTCGCCGGGCTTCGCTCCCTGAGCCATCTTGATCTGCAGCTCGTCTGCGGAATTGAGATAAGCCGAGGTCACGCCGAAGCGTCCCGAGGCTACCTGCTTTATAGCGGAGCAGCGGTTTTCGGCGCTTCCCTTTGTGGCGATTCGCTCGGGGCTTTCGCCGCCCTCGCCCGAGTTCGACTTGCCGCCGAGCCTGTTCATGGCGATCGCAAGAGCCTCGTGAGCCTCCTGAGAGATCGAGCCGTAGCTCATGGCTCCCGATTTGAAGCGCTTCACTATGCTGTCTACGTCCTCAACCTCATCAAGCGGCACCGGGGTCTCGGCGTAGTTGAAATCCAGCAGTCCGCGCAGGCTGACCGGCTCAAGCTCCTCTGTCAGCATGCGGCTGTATTCCTTGTATCTTTCGTAATTATTGTATCTGGTCGCCGTTTGCAGCGCGTGGATCGTCCTCGGGTTGTAGAGGTGCTCCTCCTTGCCGCTGCGGAGCTTATGACCGCCGCGCGAGGGCAGGTCGGGATTGACCGCGAGACCCAGCGGGTCGAAGGCGGCGGTGTGAAGCCGGTCGTTGTTCTGCTCGATATCCTCAAGCGTAATACCTCCGACGCGGCTGACCGTGCCCGTGAAGTACTCGTCGATAAGCTCCTTTCCCAGACCGATAGCCTCGAAGATTTTTGAGCCCTGGTAGGATTGAAGGGTCGAAATGCCCATCTTGGAGGCGATTTTTACGATTCCGTGCAGCACCGCCTCGTTATAGTCGTTCACGGCGGCGTAGTAATCCTTGTTGAGCAGGTCGTCGTGGATTAGCTCGTGGATGGTCTCATGGACAAGATACGGATTTATCGCGCTGGCGCCGTAAGCGAGCAGGGTCGCGAAGTGATGAACCTCTCTCGGCTCGCCGCTCTCGAGCACAATCGAGAGCGCGGTGCGCTTCTTGGTCGCGACAAGATGCTGATGAAGAGCCGAAACCGCAAGCAGCGAGGGGATCGCCAGACGGTTCTCGTCCACTCCCCTGTCGGAGAGGATCAGGATGTTCGCGCCCTCGGCGCAAGCCTTGTCAGCCTCGACGAACAGGCGGCGAATCGCCTTGCTCAGCCTCGTATTTTTATAGTACAGCATGGGGATCACGGCGACCTTGAAGCCCGGAAGATTCATCTTCTTGAGCTTCAGCAGACCGGTAGAGGTCAGGATCGGGTTGACCACCTTTATTACCTTGCAGTTTTCGGGCTTCTCCTCGAGAAGATTTCCGTCCTTGCCGATATAGATCGTCGTCGAGGTCACGATCTCCTCGCGGATCGCGTCTATAGGCGGATTCGTGACCTGGGCAAAGCTCTGCTTGAAATAGTCAAAAAGCGGCTGAGGCTGCTTTGAGAGTACCGCGAGAGGCTTGTCGGTGCCCATGGCGGCTATCGGCTCCGCTCCGTCCTGCGCCATCGGCAGGATGGTCGTCATAACGTCCTCGTAGGTGTAGCCGAACGCCTTTTGAAGTCTGCGCTTCTCGGGGCGCGCGTGCTCCACGACCTTTGTATTGGGAACCTTTAAATATTTCAGGCGCGTGAGGTTCATATCAAGCCACTCGCCGTAGGGTTGGCGTGAGGCGTAGTGCATCTTGATCTCCTCGTCGTCGATGAGTCTGCCCTGAACGGTATCCACAAGCAGCATCTTGCCGGGATGCAGCCGCTCCTTCTTTACGATTTTGTCAGCCGGAACGGGCAGAGCGCCGACCTCGGAGGACAGGATCAGATTGTCGTCCTCGGTGATATAATAGCGCGAGGGTCTCAGACCGTTGCGGTCAAGCACCGCGCCCATAAAATCGCCGTCCGTGAACAGGATGGAGGCGGGGCCGTCCCACGGCTCCATCATCGTCGCGTAATACTGGTAGAAGTCGCGCTCCTTCTGAGGCATGGCGTGGTTGTTGTCCCACGGCTCGGGAATGGTTATCATCACCGCGAGGGGCAGATCCATTCCGCTCATGACGAGGAATTCGAGCGTATTGTCGAGCCTAGCGGAATCGCTGCCGTCGGGGTTGACCACGGGCAGCACCTTGTCAAAGGCGCCCGAAAGCTGCTCGCTCTGCATGGTCTCCTCGCGCGCGAGCATCTTGTCGGCGTTGCCGCGGATGGTATTTATCTCGCCGTTGTGGACGATCATGCGGTACGGATGCGCCTTCTGCCAGCTCGGAAAGGTATTGGTCGAAAAGCGGGAATGAACGAGCGCGACAGCAGACTCATAGTCCTTGTCCCGGAGATCGCCGAAGAAGAGGCGCAGATCTCCGACCAGGAACATTCCCTTGTAAACTATCGTCCTGCTTGAAAGCGAAACAACGTAGGTGTCCTCGCTGCTCTGCTCAAAAAACCTCCTCGCGATATACAGTCTGCGGTCAAAGTCGATGCCGCGCTCAACGCCCTCGGGACGGTCAATGAAGCACTGCATGATGTGAGGCATGCACTCGCGCGCCTTCGCGCCTATCGCGGAGGGATCGGACGGGACCTCGCGCCAGCCAAGAACATCCAGCCCTTCCTTTTCGGCTATTATCTCGAACCTTCTCTTTGCCTGGTTGCGCCTGAGCTCGTTTTGAGGGAAGAAAAACATTCCGACGGCGTAATCCCGCTCGCCGCGGATCGGGATATTCAGGGCTCTCGCGGCTTTGGAAAAGAATTTATGAGAGATCTGCAGCAAAATGCCGACTCCGTCGCCTGTCTTGCCCTCCGCGTCCTTTCCCGCGCGGTGCTCGAGCGTTTCCACTATTGTAAGCGCGTTTTCTACCGTCGCGTGAGAACGTATCCCTTTGATGTTCACCACAGCGCCTATGCCGCAGTTATCATGCTCAAATTCGGGAGAGTACAAAGAGCCTCTTGATAAGCTCTCTCTGTTTTCGCTTGACAGATTCATAAAAACCCTTCCTTTTTTTAAAATAAAAATAACACTTGACTATTATATGCTATTGTTAAGTTTTTGTCAAGAGGAATTGCAGGATTGTTTTCGCAATCCTGCAATTTTTGATAATTTATCCGATTATACTTTTATCTTTTGCAACTTTTCAGTCGTTTTGTTGCAGCATTAGATCGAGTCGAAATTCTTCATTGCCTCCAGACCGGTCTGACCGGTTCTGACCTTAACAACGTCCTCAACATCGTAAACAAAGATCTTGCCGTCGCCGATGTGACCCGTATAGAGAGTCTTTTTGGCGGTCTCGATGACCTTGCTCACGGGAACGGTGCAGACTACGATATCGACCTGAACCTTGGGCAGCAGGTTGGCTTCGATCTGAACGCCTCTGTAATACTCGGGAGTTCCCTTCTGAGTTCCGCAGCCGAGAACGTGAGTTACCGTCATACCGGTGATGCCGATCGCCATCATGGCGTTCTTAAGCGGCTCAAGACGGGATTCCTTGCAGACGATCTCGACCTTTGTGATCTTGGGTCTGTTCTCGTCGAAGGAAGGAACTCTTGTTACCTGAACAGCCTCCGCAACGGGAGTATCGCCGCTGACGATCACGGGAGCGTCGCCCTCCTCTACATATTCGGGGATCATTGAGAAGCCGGCGTAAGCCGAAGGCATTCCGTGCTCCGTAGCGTCAAGACCGAGCACCTCTTCCTCGCGCGAAACGCGGAGACCGAAGATCTTCTTGATGAGGAGGAATACGATCGTTATGGTCACTACAGTCCAGCCCGCGACAGAAGCGAAGCCCAGAAGCTGCAAGCCCAGAAGCTCGAGTCCGCCGCCGTAGAACAGTCCTGTGAGCTTAGTGCCCGAGGCGTTCGCTATGGCGTAGCCGGGAGCGGAATCGGTAGCGAAAAGTCCTACCGCGATGGTGCCCCAGATTCCGTTCATCATGTGAACGGCTACCGCGCCGACGGGATCGTCGATATGGAGCTTATAATCGAGCAGCCAAACGCCGAATACTACCAGCAGACCCGCGACAAGACCGATCACTACAGCGCCTAAGGCGTCCGTTACGTCGCAGCCGGCGGTGATCGCTACCAGACCCGCAAGGGATGCGTTCAGGCACATGCTGACGTCGGGCTTGCCGTACTTGATCCAGGTGAAGATCATGCAGGCGACGGTCGCGATAGCGGGAGCAACCGTGGTCGTCAGGAAGATGGAGCCGAGCTGATCGACCGAGGTCGCCGCCGCTCCGTTAAAGCCGTACCAGCCAAGCCAAAGGATGAATACGCCCAGCGCGCCGAGCGCGATATTGTGACCCGGGAAGGCGCTGACCTTTGTGACCTTGCCGTTGGCGTCTCTCTTGAATTTTCCTATGCGCGCGCCGAGGATCGAAGCGCCGATGAGCGCCGAGATACCGCCGACCATGTGGATAGCGCAGGAACCGGCGAAATCGTGGAAGCCGAGATTGCTCAGCCAGCCGCCGCCCCAGATCCAGTGAGCCTCGATCGGATAGATGACCGCCGAGATGACGCCCGAATAAACGCAGTAGGAAAGGAACTTTGTGCGTTCAGCCATTGCGCCGGAAACGATGGTCGCGGTGGTCGCGCAGAAAACGAGGTTGAATACAAAGCTCGAGAAATTGAAGCTTTCGTAAGCCGTGAACAGATCGAAGCCGGGTTTTCCGATCAGTCCGACAAGATCCTCGCCCATCAACAGACCATAGCCGATGAGGATGAACGTCACGGTACCGATACAGAAATCCATCAAGTTCTTCATGATGATGTTGCCCGTGTTTTTGGCTCTGGTGAAGCCCGCTTCAACCATCGCGAAGCCCGCCTGCATCCAGAAAACCAGCGCCGCTCCGATCAGGAACCACACGGCAAAAAGCTGTTCGCTCGTCATTTGGCTGACAAGCTCTTTTACAGATTCACTCATGCTGATTACTCCTTAATACCATATATTACAAATCCCTGACAAAGCCCGCCCGGGCAGAGTCAAAGGGGAAATGCCTTTGCCGACAAGCACAACGGCGTGAGATCCTAAGGTCTTTACCGAGGGATCAACACGCCGTTGTGTTGTCTTATATAAGCATATCATTGGGAAGATAGCCGGTTAAACTCCGAAAAGCAGATCCGTATAGGTCGGATAAGGCAGGAAGTCCGCAGCTGTCTTTGCCTCCATGCTGTCTCCGAGCTCTCTGAGCTCCTCCATCTTGGCGAAAACATTGTTTCTGTAGGCAAAAGCCTTTTCGAGATTGTCCTCGATCGCGGCTGCCTTCGCGGTCTCCTCGGCAAGCTCGTCTGTGAGCTGCGCGAATTTCTCCTGCTTCTCGGTGAGCGAATTGATAAGGTCAAGCTCAAACTTGACGGAAAGGCTTTCCGAAAGAGCCTTCTTGGCAAGCGCGGTATCGGTAAGCTCGCGAATATAAGCGGAAACTGAGGGCAGGATGTCCTTTGTCGCCATATCCGCCATTGTCAGAGCCTCGATATTAAGCTGCTTGCAATAGGTTTCGAGATCGATCTCATAGCGGGCGCGCATCTCGTCGCGGGAGATGATATTGTGCTTCTCAAAGAGCGCGATGTTCTTTTCGTCCATGAAGTGACTGAGCGCCTCGGGCAGTGACTTGAGATTGAGCAGACCTCTCTTCTCCGCCTCGGCGACCCACTCCTCGGAATAGTTATCGCCGTTGAAGATGATCCTCTGATGCTCGGTCAGCGCCTTTCTGATGAGCGCCTTGAGCGCTTCGTCAAGGTTTTCGGCGTCCTTGAGCTCTTCGTAGAATTTGGAAAGCTCCTCGGCGACCATGGTGTTGAGCATATAATTCGGGCAGGCGATGTTGAGCGAGGAGCCCAGCGCGCGGAACTCGAATTTATTTCCAGTGAACGCAAAGGGCGAGGTGCGGTTGCGGTCGGATTTATCCTTCTTGAAATCAGCCAGCACATCAACGCCTGTCTGCATGCGCGCCGCCTTGTGGCTGTGGTAGTCCTCTCCGTTGATGATGGAGTGCACCAGCGCGTCCAGATCGTCGCCGAGATACATCGAAATGATGGCGGGCGGCGCTTCGTTAGCGCCCAGTCTGTGGTCGTTGCCCGCCGAAGCGACGGTGATCCTGAGCAGATCCTGATATTCGTCGACCGCGCTGACGACCGCGGCGAGGAAGAGCAGAAACCTTGTATTGGTTTCGGGATTCTTGCCGGGAGAAAGAAGATTATCGCCCGTATTCGTCGAGATCGACCAGTTGTTGTGCTTGCCGGAGCCGTTCACGCCCTTGAAGGGCTTTTCGTGCAGCAGGCAGACGAGGTTATGGCGCTCGGCAACCTTCTGCATTACCTCCATTGTAAGCTCGTTGTGGTCGGTCGCGATATTAGAGGTCGAGAAGATCGGCGCGAGCTCGTGCTGCGAGGGAGCGACCTCGTTGTGCTTCGTCTTTGCGAGAATGCCGAGCTTCCAAAGCTCCTCGTCCAGATCGCGCATATATTCCGCGACTCTTGTTTTGATAGAACCGAAATAGTGATCCTCAAGCTCCTGACCCTTCGGCGCCTTTGCTCCGAAAAGGGTTCTGCCGCAGAGCTTCAGGTCAACGCGCTGCTCGTACAGATCCTTGTCGATGAGGAAATATTCCTGCTCGGGTCCGACGGTGGTAGCCACGCGGGTGACATCTGTTTCGCCCAGCAGGTGCAGCATTCTGACCGCCTCGGCGCTCAGACGCTCCATTGAGCGGAGCAGCGGGGTTTTCTTGTCGAGAACCTCTCCGGTATAGGAGCAGAAGGCTGTGGGTATATATAATGAACCGTCGCGCACAAACGCGGGCGAGGTGGGATCCCAGGTCGTGTAGCCTCTCGCCTCAAAGGTAGCCCGGATTCCGCCGCTCGGGAAGGAAGAAGCGTCGGGCTCGCCCTTGATAAGCTCCTTGCCGGAGAATTCCATGATAACGCCGTCGCCGTTAGGCTGGATGAAGCTGTCGTGCTTTTCAGCGGTAACGCCTGTCATCGGCTGGAACCAGTGGGTATAGTGGGTAGCGCCCATCTCGACCGCCCAATCCTTCATAGCGTTCGCAACGACGTTCGCCACGCTCTCATCAAGCGGCTCGCCGTTTTCAATGGTTTTCTTCAAAGCCTTGTAGGTTGACTTGGGCAGACGCTCGCGCATTGCCTTATCGCCAAATACCATACTGCCGAACAATTCGGGAACCTTTGTCATAATAACCTCTCCAATCTGTTTGTTAAGACACCGCATTATTCAGATGTGCGGATTGCCTTGACACAAAATAAAAAAGGCGCCCCGGGCATCCCCGCCGGCGATCAACAAAAGTCCGAATTCTCCGCCGCGCTCATTTCCGGGCAGGCGGTTTAGGGATTTTCATCGACCGGCGGCTGTCAGCCGTCAGCGTCTTTGCTGTGTCATTGGCGACATTATAACGCATTGTGAAAGATTTGTCAAGCACTTTTTGAAAGATTTTTTTTAAATCCTGCAAATTTTCTTTCAGTTGTCCTAAAAACAAGCGTAATTTTGAAATAATTGAAGCGGATAAAAGTTAAAAATGCATTTATTGTGCACAAAAGATTCAGTATGGTCTTGACAAACGGTATTCGCGGTTATATAATATCTGCTGTACGATACAAAGCCAAAAAAATATTATATTTCGGTTCTTGGAATCGCCCGTGCGCGGGAGCTTTTTGAACGCTTTCCGAAAAAAAGTCCGCGCGCGGATCGGCATGCATATTATAATACGGAAGCCGAGCTGATCCCAAGTACAAAAAAGCTGCCGTTCTTTGCGCTTTTGATTCGCGAAGCTCTGCCCGCTTTTTATCTGATATTGTTGTAAGCCTATCTGCGACAGGATATTTTATTCTGCGAAAAAGCAGCGCGGAGCTGCCGCAAAAGCTCTCCGCAAAAAATGTCGTCATACGCGAGGCAACGCGCGAGCAGCCTCGAATGGCGCCTGTCCCCGCAGCGGGACTGATACCGAATATCGATCTTATCGCGAAAAAGCCTTTTGACGCGGCTTGCGCGAGGTCTTGCAATCATCCTCAATGGGCGCCGTTTCCGCGCCGCCTCTGCCTCATCCCGCGCGGATCGCCCTCAAAGGCTCAGTTCGATTCGGTTCAAAATTTTCTTAAAAAAGGAGCAGATATTATGTGCGGAATAGTCGGATATGTCGGTCGCCGCGACTGTACTGATGTGCTGGTTTCGGCGCTGACCAAGCTTGAATACCGAGGCTATGACTCGGCGGGCATCGCCGTATTTGAGAACGGCAAAATAGCCGTAGCGAAAACCAAGGGCAGACTCTCTGACCTGACGGCAAAGATGGAGCGCGAGGGAAAGCCAAAGGGTCACGCCGGAATAGGTCATACGCGCTGGGCGACCCACGGCGAGCCGTCGGACGTCAACTCTCACCCTCACTCGGGCAGAAGGGTCACAATAGTTCACAACGGCATAATCGAAAACTACAAGCAGCTAAAGCAATTCCTTATCGAAAACGAGCGGGACGAATTCCTCTCGGATACCGATACCGAGGTCGTGGCTCAGCTTCTCGACTTCTACTACGACGGCAATCCCATCCGCTGCATCAGAAAGGTGCTGCACGAGCTGCGAGGCTCTTTCGCTCTGGGAATAGTTTTTGCCGACCGCCCCGAAACCGTCTACGCGGTGCGCTGCGAAAGCCCGCTGATAGTCGGTCAGGGTCAGGGCGAGGTCTTTATCGCCTCGGATGTCCCCGCTATCATCAAATATACCAAGGACTACTACCTGCTTGAGCAGGGAGAGATCGCGGTGCTCAAAAACGGCGCGGTACAGTTTTGCTCGCTCCACGGCAGAATGCTCGAAAAGGAGCTTCACACCGCCGACTGGGACGAGGACAGCGCCGAAAAGGGCGGTTATCCGCACTATATGCTCAAGGAGATCCACGAACAGCCTGTTTCCGTCAAAACGACCATCACTCCGAGGATCGAGGACGGCTTGCCCGATCTGAGCGAATGCGGCATCACGCCCGAGACCCTCGGAAAATTCCAAAATATATTCATAGTCGCCTGCGGAACCGCCATGCACGCCGGAATGGTCGGAAAATACGTCATTGAAAAGCTGGCGCGCGTTTCCGTTACCGTCGACATAGCGAGCGAATTCCGCTACCGCGACCCGCTTCTCACCACCAACGATCTTGTAATAATCATCAGTCAGTCGGGCGAGACCGCCGACTCAAAGGCGGTGCTGACGCTGGCGAAAAAGACCGGCGCGAAAACCCTCGCGATAGTGAACGTCAAGGGAAGCTCGATCGCCCGCGAGGCGGATATGGTCATCTATACTCACGCCGGTCCCGAGATCGCCGTCGCCTCGACAAAGGCATATATGGTGCAGCTCAGCGTGATGTATCTTCTCGCTTTTGAAATGGCCTATGCCAAGGGCAGGATCGACAGGGACGAATGCCGCCGCCTGACCTCGGAGCTTGTAAAAATGCCGGAGGTCATCGAAAGCACCATAAACTCCGTGGTAGATATGTGCCAGTTCGTCTCCACCAAGCTGATAACCGCCGACAGCCTTCTCTATATCGGACGCGGACTCGATTACGCGCTCTCGATGGAGGGCTCCCTCAAGCTCAAGGAGATCAGCTATATCCACTCCGAAAGCTACGCCGCCGGCGAGCTCAAGCACGGCACGATCTCTCTGATCACCGACGGTATGCCAGTCATTGCCGTAGCGACTCAAAATTCTTTATTAGAAAAAACCGTTTCAAATATCAAAGAGGTTAAGGCGCGCGGCGCTATGACGATCGTTATCTGCGACGAGGAAGCCGATATCGACCCTGAGGCTGCGGATTATATGATCCGCGTCCCAAAGCTCGCAGAATTGCTCATGCCGATGGTCGCGACGGTTCCGATGCAGCTTCTCGCCTACTACACCTCGGTAAACAAGGGCAACGACGTCGACAAGCCGCGAAATCTCGCGAAATCCGTCACGGTCGAATAACGGTCTTGCAGCGGTCGGAGGAGCCTTCCGCAATATTTTCATTAGTTCAGCGGATCAATCGGTTTGACGCTGTCCGCGAAATAATTGACAAAGTCAATCAGGCAAACAGCTCTTTCACTCATCATACGAAAAATTCGGCGCACGGATCACCATGCGCCGAAAAGTTTTTTATCCCGGATTATTGCTTTTCCTTCTTTTTGAAGCACGCCTTGTCAAAGGACGGGTTGAAGGCGTAGAAGTTCTTCTCGTCGAGCTTGTCGGTGAGCAGCCGCAGGCTTTCGCCAAAGCGCTGGTAATGCACGACCTCTCTCTCGCGCAGGAAGCGGATGACGTCCTTGACGTCGTAATCGTCGCAGAAGCGCAGGATATTGTCGTAGGTCGTTCTCGCCTTCTGCTCGGCGGCGAGATCCTCGTGGAGATCGGTCACGGGGTCGCCCTTGCTCTGCAAATACGCCGCGGTAAAGGGTACTCCCGCCGCGGACGAGGGGTAGACTCCCGTGGTGTGATCCACAAAGTAATCCGCGAAGCCCGCCTTCTCGACCTGCTCAGCCGAAACGCCTTTAGTGAGCTGATACATCAGCGTTCCGACCATTTCAAGGTGCCCGAGCTCCTCGGTGCCGATATCTGTCAGCATTCCCTTGAGCTCAGGCAGGGGCATTGTAAAGCGCTGGCTCAGATAGCGCAGCGAAGCGCCAAGCTCTCCGTCGGCGCCTCCGTACTGCGACGCTATTATTTTCGCGAGCTTCAGGTTCGGCGTTTTGATGTTGACGGGGTATTGCAGTTTCTTTTCATATACAAACATCAGCAGTCCTCCTCGCTTTCCCAAGGCCACGGAGCCTTGATCCAATTCCAGTTGTTGCGGTCGGTCGCCCGTTTTGTGAGCGGGCCGTAGCTTTGCTCATACTGCGCCTTGAGCTGCTGCGCCTGTTCCTTGAAGCGGTTCATCTTTTCGATCGTTTCCGAGTCGTCGGGATGGCTGTCGAGGTAGAGCTGCAGATCGTGCGCGGCGAACTGATAGGTCGAAAGCTTTTTTAACAGCGCTTCTCTCTTAGTCATTGCCGTCACCGCACTTTGAGCCGTAGAACGGCTTGTCGAGATCGGGATACATGGTTCCCATCACAAAGCCCCTGTCGGGCGAGTATATTTTCGCGTCCTCCTGCTGAAACGGAATGTAAGCCATCGCGTAAGGAGTTTCCTCGGGAAGCATTGATATTCCGTATTGCTTGTTGATCATTTCCGATAATTTCAATTTCATTCTCCTTTCAGATTGGACCCTGCCTGATTTATAATATGTCCCCCGCGGGATATCGGTGACCTCTCCCCCGCTGCGATCACGCGAAAGATTTTTAAATGTCTTGAATAAAGTGATCTGCGGTGATATAATGATATAATAAAGTGGCAGAAACCACATTTTCGGAGGCTCGGTATGAAGGTTACGGAATTGAGGAACGCGGCGCTTTTCAGGCTTTTGAGCGTCAAGGAGTTTGAGCAGGTCAGCATGTCGATGAATATTACCGAAAAAAGGTACAGCGGCGGTGACGTCATACTTCACGCGGGCAGTACGATAAGCTCCGTTATCCTGGTTCTCGAGGGCAGCGTTTCGATCGTAAGCAATGATTTTTGGGGCAACAGCACAAATCTGCGCACCGTCACCGAGGGCGAGTTCTTCGGCGAGACATGCGCCCTGCTCAAAAGGGAGCCGCTTCTCGCCGACGTATGCGCTGCGGAGGACTGCGACGTGCTGTTCATCGGCATTGGCAGCCTCATGGATATAACAAACCTCAGCTCCGGTCAGGTAAAGCTACTCAAAAACCTGCTTCGGATATCGAATGAAAAAAACCTCGCGCTGTCACAGCAGGCGATCAATACCGCTCCGAAATCGGCGCGAGGCAGAATTATGGCGTATCTCAATTCCGTCGCGATCAAGAAGAACAGGAAAAGCTTTGATATCCCGCTCAGCCGTCAGGAAATGGCGGATCATCTCCGCCTCGAACGCACAGCCCTCTCAAAAGAGCTGAGCCGCATGAAGCGCGACGGCCTTATCGAATACAGAATGAATCATTTCAGAATACTTTAGGGCGCCGCAAAAAGCGTCGTTTAGCGCTCCATCCGCCTTCGGAAAACCTACTAATAGGCAAGAGATTTCCGCAACGACGGGTTAAATATGGTTCTGCCGCTGCCTTATCTTTATAAGAATACGAAACAACGATCGAGTAGGAGGGGGATTTGAAAAAAAAATCCCCCGACCTCTCACAACACCGTGCGTACGGTTCCGTACACGGCGTTTCCTTAGTTTTCACATAC
>CACYIC010000016.1 GCA_902774325.1 uncultured Ruminococcus sp. | reverse complement strand
TCATAACGGAGGATTAGCTCAGCTGGTTAGAGCGCCTGCTTCACACGCAGGAGGTCACTGGTTCGAGTCCAGCATTCTCCACCATGAAATAACGGATAGTCCAACTGGCTATCCGTTATTTCATTCAGCAGATAGATAAGCATTTTAAGCCAATATAAAAGCCGGCGCCGAGTGATTTTCGGCGCCGGCTTTTTGAACGGTTTACTTTACGGATACGCAGTGCTCGTCGTTGATTTTTTGAACCTTTTTGACGCGCCTGACATATTTGTCGGCTGTCAGCGGTTCGGTTTTCATAAAGGTCTTCACGATCTCCATCGCTATCATTCCGCCGATGATCTTCGCGCCGAGGCAAAGTACGTTTGAGTCGTTGTGCTGACGCGCCAACTGTGCGCAGAACGGGTCCTGACATACGCATGCATATATGCCGCTGACCTTGTTGGAGATCATTGCGCTGCCATAGCCTACGCCGTCAACGAAAATTCCCCTGTCACATTCTCCTTTGGCGACAGCTAAAGCGGCGGGAAGAACAAAATCCGACAAGTCGCAGGACTCTTCGTCGTAGGCTCCGAAGTCCACAACGGTATGTCCCTGAGTTTCCAGATAAGCCTTGATCTCGTTTTTCATTGATGTGCCCGCGTGATCGTTTGCCATTGCGATTTTCATTTAAACAGCCCCCTTTTAATATGGTATTATTATTTTACCATATCAAAACGCGAATTACAATAATAATTTGCTGTTTGCCACGCGAATCTTTTTCAATTTTTGATTCGTTAAAAGGCAAAAGCTCTGCGGACGGTCACGGCAATGTCGTAATTAAGCAAATCGCACAGTGATTTGCAGGAGCTGTGCTCTCGTCGTTCCGTTCCCGCGATTCATTACGGGGATAGAACTGATATGATTTCAGGTGTTTGTAAAACTTTTAAACAGCATATCCGACGATCACTCCGAGGACGGCGGAGAGCAGGATGATGAGGATAGGGTGTAGCTTTTTGAACGCCAACACGACCGCCGCGGTAAAAATGCCGAGCGACACGTAAAACTGAGCTGTGCCGAAAACCGATACGCTCCATCCTGCCGGGAAAAATACTGTTTGTGAAAGTGACAGCAGCGCCGCCGCGATCAAGCCGACCACAGCCGGTTTTAAACCGTTCATCGCGCCGATTACCAGCTTGTTGCTTTTGAATTTTTGATAACACCGCGCGACGATCAGGATGATCACAAACGACGGCAGTACCACGCCGAGAGTTGCGCACAAGCCGCCGAAAATTCCGCCCGTCCGCGTACCGACAAAGGTCGCAATGTTCACGCCGAACGGTCCCGGTGTGCTCTCGCTGACGGCGATAAAGTCAATCAGTTCATTTTGATCCATCCAGCCGTGCGCCATGACTTCATCTCGGATCATCGGCAGCATCGCGTAGCCGCCGCCAAACGTGAACAGTCCGACTTTCAGAAACGTGAGGAGCAAATCGAGGTAGATCATCGCTTGTTCCTCCTGCCGACGACCAGCGCCTGCACGATTCCCGCCGCCGCGCAGAACAGTATCACAAAGACGACATTGACGGGTAAAAACGCGGTCACGGCGAACGCACCGAACATGATCAGGTAAGCAAAAATCCCTTTCTGGCTTTGCTTGTACATCGACCACAGCGCTTTGACGATCAACGCCAACACGCCTGCGCGTATACCGTTGAAGGCATACCGGATCCAGAGAATATCCTGAAACGCAGAGAGCACAAAGGAGATCGCGGTGATGATCGCAAATGACGGAAGCACCACTCCGACGGTCGCCGCCAGAGCTCCTCCAAAGCCGGCGACTCGCCAGCCGATAAAGGTCGCCGCGTTTATGGCGATAGGTCCCGGGGTCGATTCCGCGATCGCGACGATCTCAAGGATATCCTCGTCGCTGATCCATTTTTTGTTTTCGACGGTCTCGCGCTGTATCAACGGGATCATCGCGTAACCGCCGCCAAAGGTAAACAGCCCGATTTTCATGAAGGTGAGAAGCAGGCTGAGCGTTTTCTGTATTTGTTTCATTTCTTTCACTTCGCTTGCAGCGGTGGAACGATCATAAAATATCCGCGCGCAACGTATGCGGCAAAAGCGGATTAAATGATGGTTTTGAGTTGAATAAATGTAATCAGCCGCTTTTTTCGGACGGTCAGATTTTTACCTTCGGATGATGATACTGACCGTGCCGCTTGGTTTTGCCGTCGCCGTATTGAATGGCGAATTTCGGGCAGAGGTGCAGACAGCGCAGGCAGAGGGTGCATTGCGTCTTTGTCCGGACAGGCTTTTTGTTCTGCATTTCGATCGCCTGCACCGGACATTTTTTCGCGCACAAGCCGCAGCCGATACAGCCTTCCTCCACCGTGAAATTGGAGGTACGCCGAGCTTTTCCGTACAGCCTTTGGGACGTTTTTAGCGAGCGCCCGCCGCGCTAAACTGTTTACACTGCGGCAGAGCAAACTGTCGCGCAGCGGATCAGGCTTGTATATTTGCTCAATATCCTGCAGCACTCTCCGAGGGTGCTTCCGGTCGTGATCACGTCGTCCACTATAAGAATACTTCTGCCCTCGAGCGCCTCTCCGTTTACCGCGCGAAAGACGTTTCTCACGTTCTCCCTCTTTACTCTTTCGCCGATCAGCGTATGCTGCGGAGGATTGTCCCCGGTCTTTTTGAGCGCGTCGATATAAGGCAGCCTGAGCATCCTCGCGCAGCTCCTTGCCAAAAGCTCCGCCTGGTTATAGCCTCTTGCCCATTTGCGGGTCCGGTACATCGGAACGCAGGTCACAAATTCGGCGCATTCCCAATCGGTTTCGCACAGGGCTTCTATTATCGCCGCGGCAAGCTGCTCGCTGTAGCCGCTTCTTCCCTCAAATTTGAAGCGCTTGATAGCGTCGGCGTAATGATCCATATACGGATAGGCGCTGACGCAGGGACAGCCGTTGTGAACTATACGCAGGAGAGGTTTTTTATTCAGCTTAGGCTTACAATCTGAGCAGGCGATATCATATCGCGGCAGTACTTCGTCGCAGTACGGACAGCGCAGGGGATAAACCAGCCTCATCGCGCTCCCGCCGATTTCTGCGGCGGCTTTTGATATTTGCATGTCGTCGCCCTCCTTTTTTCAAAAATTTTTATGCTTGATAATCCGTATTTGCAGCCAGCTGCTATGGATTCATTTTTATTATTCACGCTTGTTAAAAAAGGAACCCAAAGCATATTCTTCTGTTATCGTTTCTTTCGCGCTCGACTTTTGTCGACAAATCATTTTGATAAAGCTCAAGAAGTACACAACCGCCAAAGCTCATGCGAGAAAAGTCGGCGGTTTTTCCTTGACATTTTCCTGATACGGCGTACAATAGATAATACTATTTTGAGATCGGAGCTGATGAGATGGACTGCACATTTTTAACGGAGCAGGGAAAATTCAACTTCCGCGTGGGCTTGATCGTCACAAACGGCAGGAAGATTTTGATGGCGCGAAATCCCAATGAGAAACGCGCGTTTTACTATTCCGTCGGCGGCAGGGTCCGCTTCGGTGAAAGCATGGAGGACGCCGCTCTGCGCGAGCTGAGAGAGGAAACGGGAATTTCCTGTGAGCTTGACCGCCTCGCCTGTATCCATGAGAACTTCTTCACCGATGGCGACGGCGTATTTTTTCATGAGGTCTCCTGCTTCTTCACCGTAAAGCCGAACGAAGAGCTTCTGCGAATCGAAAACGGTCACAAAACCGACGGAGGACCCGGCGGTGAGTATCTCGAATGGATCGACCTTGACAACAGTGACGGCGTAACGATCTATCCGGATTTTTACAGAAGCGTTGATTTTGAAAACGACAGGGAAACAAAGCATTTTATGACGCCTCTGAAAACCCGTTGCCGCCCATAGCCGCAGAACTTTTACAACGCCGCTGTTTTCGGGAGAATCACTTCATGCAGGAGTTTACCCATTCGGCGAAGTTGACGCTTCTGTCGCCGGTGCGCTCCGCCTCCGTATGATCCTTATCCCAGACGGTTTCAAAGTCCACGCTTTTTACGCCGTCATAATGCTTCAGCGCCAGCGCGAGGTTGACCTCGCAGGTCAGCGAGTTTGTGGTCTGTTTGATGCCGGTGCGGATGCGCCAGTATTCTGCGACATTTGATTTGCCGTAACCGCCGCGGCTTTCCATGAGATAATAAAGCGGGGAGAACATATCGACGCGCTGTTCGACGGTATTGCCGAAGGCGTCGGTCTTGGTCAGGTCGTCGGCGTAATCGGAAGCGTATTCGCTGCCGATCTCGGCGAGCGAATCCGCGAGCATCCTGTCAAAGTGAGAGGGCTTGCGGTAGCCGTAGCCGAACAGGGTATTCTGACTGTCCGGCTGGTCGAAGGCGACGATAAGCTCGGAGGCGTTCTTGCACTCCTTGCAGAAGTCCGCGACGCTCGTGACCGTGGCTGTATTCGTGCTCTTGTCGTAGCTTATCCACTTTCTGTCGGCGTTCATGCTGTTGATGTAATCCTCCGCGGTGCCGCTGCCGAAATCGGTGTCGGAGAGAAAATTGTTGAGCGAGTTTTCGATAACTCCCTTGATGTAATCGTAATAGCTGCCCGCCTGATAAATTCCTTCCTGCGATTCCGTCAGGGTCAGCACGTTTCCGTTTTCGTCCCTGAAGCCCGCCTTGTTGACGTAGTCGGCGTAAGCTTTCGCAAGACTGTCGGAAAGAGCCTGCTCCTCGGTTGAGCGTCCGGTGCGCGTACAGCCCATCATCCACTCATATTCCGCGTTGGCGGTGCCGAGATCGGTGACGGGGCACCAGCACATCGCTCCCTTTACGGAGTCGGAAACGCCCTCGACCGCGCCGACAGCCTTGAGGTAGGGGGTATAAAGCTCGCTGTCGCCCGAGGCGCCGAGCACCGCCGTCTGAGCGCCGCCGCCGCTCATTCCGAATACAAAGATGCTCTCCGCGTCGCCCGCGATCGTGTCGTCGCAGTAGCGGACATATCGGACAGCCGCCTTGATGTCGGTAACGCCCGTGGGAACTCCCTCGGTTATTCCCCGGCAGCCGGGATGGATGAAAACAAAGCCCTGAGAGGTGAATTCCGACGCCATAGACATCGCCATACCGTACAGCTCCTCCATTACGCTGTCCGTCCACGCCTTTTCCTCCTTGAAGCCGGTCGTCAGCACCGGCATGATTATCGGAGCGTCTAAGGCGGAATAGCCGTTGAGCTTCGCGTCCCCGTTCATTTCGCAGGTGAAGGTGCCGTCGCCGTTGTCGGTCGCGTTCATATATTCCTCGGGAACGAAAATATCCAGACGTTCATAGCTTTCCTCGACGGGATTGTCGCAGTAGGCAATGCCGTTTTGATAGTAAAAGCCGAAGTCCTCGTTGTAACGCCAGTTGGCTTTATCGGGCTTGTGCAGGTTGGTCACTATCGCCTTGGGCTCGGTCGTCGGCTGAACGGTCGTTTCCTCTGACGCGCCGCCTTCCGAATTGCCGCATCCGACCGCGGTCAGACCGACAAGACAAAGAGCGATGATGGTTGAAGCAAGCTTTTTTAACATATCGTCATCTCCTGTTTGAGCGCCCATAGGCGCTTTTTTTATTTTGTTAAGCAGATATTAGTATAAACCATCCGCAGAAAAAAATCAATCAACTGTTTATCTTTCTTTTAAATTATAAGCAGGCGCTTTTAAACGGACGGTTTAAATATGCCGAACTGTCCGCGCCGTTTGTTCCCGAAATAATACCGCTTGTTCCAAATATATTGACTCGATTTTTTATATCCGTTATAGTTTAAGCAGAATAATAATAGGGGGGAGCTTTCTGAATGAAGTTTAAAGACTCAAACGCGGAATATACCATAAGCGGAAGCTGCCCGCTTTTTGCCTGTCGCTGCTGTCATACCAAATTCGGCTGGGAGCACCAGGAGTGGTGCGAGGCTTTTTCGCTGACGCAGCCTACCTGTAATGATTGTATGTATCACAGCGAGCGGCGGGGGATTTGCATACACCCCGCGAAAAAAAGATCGGAAAGGGAGGATCTGCCGTATGAAGAAGATAAATGTGCGGTTCGAGCAGGACAAAACGCTTGACGGCATAGAAATCCTGATCCGCGCCGGAGAGCGCGACGCGCAGATAAACAAGATGATCGAGAGCCTTGAGAAGAGCTCCGCGGTCAAGCTCACCGCGCTGGATAAGGACAACTGCCAATGCGTTATCGACGAAAACGAGATCTTTTTCATTTCCGCCGACGGAAAAAGCATTCGGATCATTACGGCTCACGGAAAATACCGCGCGAAGCAATCTCTTCAAAGCATAGAGGAGCTGTTGAGCGAAAAATTCCTGCGGGTGTCGCGGTTTGAGATCATCAATCTGGATATGGTGCGAAAATACGACTTCACGCTTGGCGGAACGCTGCGAATAGAGCTTGAAAACGGCATGGAGACCTGGGCTTCGCGGCGGTATATCCCGCTGATAAAGGAAAGACTTTCAAGAGAGGAGGGTTACCTGTGTTAGCGAAAATCATAAAACGGGCGGGCGTCGGTTTTTTGATCGGCGTTGTGATCGGCAATCTGATCGCCTTCATGACCGGAACTTCATCCTCGGGCGGAGTTTCCTTTGCCTCAAAACAGCTGCTTGATATCGCGGGCGGCAACGCTGTCGGAGCCATGATAATGCAAAGCGTTTTTTCGGGCATATACGGCGCGTTTTGCTTCGCGGGTATGACCTTCTATGATATCGAGCGCCTGCCTCTTGCCGCCGCTACCGCTTTGCACTGCGCCGTAATCATAATCTTCTATATCCCCATAGCGCTGCTGCTCGGATGGGTAAGCGGTATTGCCGAAATTTTGATCATCGCCGTTTTGCAGCTCATCGTATTCTTTATTATCTGGCTGATCCTGTATTTTGTTTATCGAAAGCAGGTCAGGGAGCTCAACGAGCTGACGCGAAAGAAAAACTCGGAAGCTACGGAAACCAAAGCCGAAAAATAATGATCTCGGCTTGCTGATATATATATGACAACAACGCACGATCCTCACACCTGAATTATGCGGTGTTGCCATATTATTTTCAATTTTTTTATCGGAGGTGCAAAATGAGGAAACAATCATTGAGAGTGCTCAGCGTCGTTCTCGCGCTCGTAATGCTGATCGGCGCCGTTCCGCTGACAGCGGGCGCTGTACGATGTAAGCACGAACACGGGACCCACTGGGAGCGTCTGGATACCTACACGCACTGCGAGGTCTGCGATAGCTGCGGCGCGCGGCTCAGGACGGGAGATCACGACATCTTCAACGAGAGCCAATGGTATTTCAGCTACATCAACGCGGATCACGGCGAGTTCGGAACCCACGCCCAGATCTGCAAGAAGTGCGGATATACCCACTGGACAGAGCATCGTTACACGAGAGGTACCGCCACGATCAACGGCAAGCCGCACGGCGGAGTGCTTGTTTGTACCGAGCCGAAGTGCAAGCACATCTTCTACGGTGAGAATCCCCATATCTATGACTGGCAGTATGTAAACGGAGAGGGGCATAAGTATACCTGCGTCTACTGCGACTATACCAGCGGGAAGTCGTTAGTCAATTATACCTATGTCAAGCCCGAAAACGTCAATCATAATAATCTCAGTCAGTATTATGTAGGAGTTTACGGCTCATATAAGCCGTATAACAATTGCACGGACTATGAGAAGCAGCATTTTACGAACTACTACACCCTTAACCAGGGCGCCCCGGTCGACGGCTACGGTCATAAGTGCACAAAGGACGACTATTCGGAGCACTTGTGGATGGAATTCAAAAACGAGTCATCCCACTGGCTGGAGTGCACCGTTTGTCACGCGGTGACTGACAGAAGCGGACACCATATAGGAACCTACGGCAGCAGAAAAGAGCGCGAGACGATCGTTCATATGTGCTCCAAGTGCGGTTGGGTCAAGAGCTATGAGTATCCGCAGTATAAAAAAGATGATGAAGGCAATGATGTCTTTACAGGCTATAAGACCGAAAACGTCAAGTATGATACGCAGAATCTGCCAAAGCCGGGCGGCACCGCTCCGGAAGAATGCAGGCACAAGGACTCGAACGGACAGAGCACCGACGGCTACGTCAGTATCGGCGGCAAGCACGACCGCGTGTGCCTGAACTGCGGCAAGGTGCTGGGTACGTCAGACTGCACCTATGAGATCGAGACCTTCGAGCGCGTGCGCCGCGCCTATCTGGAGGAGCATCCCGATCTGTACAACACTTACGGCGCGGAATATACCGACTGGCTGTATCTTGACGATTATTTCCGCGAGGGTCACTACAAGGTCTGCACCGTCTGCGGCGGCAAGGTGTACGCGCAGCACAGATGGGACAGCTCCAACGGCAGCAACGCCACGCTCAACACCTGCCGGCGCACCTGTAAGGACTGCGGCTACTCCAAGACCTTCAGGACGCGGCTGAAAAACAGCGATCCCAATCCCCACACCTACCTGACCTATCAGGATAACTACTATTTCGACGCGAACCAGAACCTTCACGCGCCGGACAGCGGCAACTGCAGCTTTGTCAATTCCGGCACGAGCCACAGGGCGAAGTGCGAGATCTGCGGCTTTGTCAACACCGAAAAGTGCGACGCCGACGGCTGGGCGGAGCTGGTCGGCAACGCGGGGCATCATACTCAGTTCTGCTCAAAGTGCGGCGGCAACCAAAGGGTCGTCAGCTGCGGCACCGCCTGCCGAAAGGGTCACAACAGCCCGGTCGGCTTCCATGAGGTGTACTGCCCGACCTGCGGCGACGTTTATGTTCCCAAGGCGCCGTGTCAGTATGAGCTCAATCCTGCTAAGACCGACTCATACAGGCATTCCTACAAGTGCGCGCTCTGCGGCTTTGAGACCACGGATAATCATATTATCGTGACGACGGAAGAGAACGTCGTCCCCGCCACCTCGACAAAGGACGGCAGCAAGGATCTCGTCGCTAAGTGCAAGATCTGCGGCAGAGAGCTGTCGCGCAGCACCGTCAGGATCCCCAAGGTCGAGGGCAATCCGCCTGTCGCGGATTTCTCGATCTCCGGCTGTCATGCGGTCGTGGAGTTAAGTATTCCTTCAAGCGGCATCGTGCAGCCTCAGCTCGAGGGAACTCTGCTGATGAGCGGCGTGTCCGATTATCTCGCGGCGCACTCTCGGGAGCTTTTGCGCGGAGCCGAGGGACTGCCCGCGACGATCACAGGCAAGAGCGCCGACGGTCTCACCGAGACTGTCAGCACGAGCGGCAACTCGAGCGCCAAGATACTCCTCAAGGCGAGGATGATAATGCACGTCACGCGCGCCGAGCACGACTCCGACGACGCGGACGGTGACGGCGATACCACCGAATTCACCGGCATGGGCGCGACCTTCAACTTCACCTACAGCGCTTACTATCGCTTTGTGAAGTCAGGCGTGGAGTACATCTCCGAGGCTCCGGTCAACGACGCGGACGGCGCCCCGATCAAGGACCTCCCGCTTGATCCGACAGGAACTAAAATTACCCTTTCCGTACCGCTGTTTACAGGTATGTACAGCAGCCCGACGATGTATGTTCAGCAGAGCACCGACGGCGGCGAGACCTACGCCACCCGACTCGGCGATCACGCTGTCGCGAACGGACTGTGCACCGTGACCTTCTCCACCGAGGACGGCTTTGACGGCGAGTTCTTCTTCAGGACCTCCGAGCACTGGCTCGAGCACGTTCCGCGTAAGGAGCCGGACAAGAACGGCGGCGGAAATATCGAATATTGGTACAGCAAAAACTATGACAAATACTTCGCGGATATCCTGTGCACGCAGGAAATCACGCTAAGCGATACATATTTAGATCAAAACACCTATACCCTGACCTTCGACCCCAACGGCGGCACAGGCTCCACCCCTCCGATGACCGGACTGTACAGCGGCAGCGAGGTCGTCCTGCCAGCCTGCGGCTTCACCAAGCCGGGATTTGATTTCTACGGCTGGTCAGCGAGCGGTGTTACCTATTCCGCCGGAAGCCGCTTCACCGTCACGGGCGATCAGACGCTGACGGCAAAATGGCACCAAAACGGCGACTCGATGTGCCACGTCACCTTCCATAAAAACGCCGACGACGCGACAGGCGTGATGGACGACCAGACCTGTAACCCCGGCGATGTTATCCGCCTGCACGCCAATGAATTTGTCCGCGAGGGCTGGACTTTCTACGGCTGGTCGACAACAGAAAGCTGGGACGACTTCTTGTGGTGGGATCAGTCGAGCTTCGACCTGAGCACCGACATCGACCTGTATGCCCTGTGGCTGAAGGATTATGTGATAAAATACGACGCGAACGCCGAGGGCGTGACCGGCACGATGGGACCTCAGAAGCATGAGGTCAGCCGCTTGAGCGACGGCAGCTGGTATGTGCATCAGGAAAGACTGCTCAAGAACACCTACGAGCGCGAGGGCTACAGGTTCACCTACTGGTATCTCAATCCCGAGTGTACAGGAAGAACGTTCACCGACGGCGGCGTTTCCCCGATCGACGAGCTGAGAGCCTCCGACGGCGAGATCACGCTTTACGCCGGATGGGAAAGAAATAAATTCACCGTCACCTTTGACAAAAACGCGGACGACGCGACAGGTGAGATGGAGCCGCAGATATTCACCCTCGGCATGAGCAGCCTGCTCAACGAGAATCAGTTCACCCGCCCGGGCTATCGCTTCAAGGAGTGGAACACCGAGCCGGACGGCTCCGGCAACCGCTATGTCGGTTACGCGACGCCGCAATTCAACCGCGATACCACCCTTTACGCTGTCTGGCAAAAGACCTGCACCGTCAGCTTTGTCGCAAACGGCGGCGAGGGCGAGATGGAGCCGCTCACCGTCGATCAGAACAGCTATATCTATCTGCCTCAGTGCGGCTTTGTCAAGCAGGATTGGTCGCTCGACAGTTGGAACACCGCGCCCGACGGCAGCGGAACGAAGTATTACGACAAGGCGTTCAAGCAGATCGCCGACGACATAACGCTATACGCTCAGTGGAAGCAGACGCGCTTCACCGTTACCTACGACCCCAACGGCGGCGATGACGAGCCTGTCGCGCAGATCGTCGATTTCGCCACAGGAACTTCAACTGTTTGCCCGCGCTGCTCCGGCGCGTATACGAGCACGGTCACCGCGCCCGATCTCACCGTGGCGTTCTGCGACTGCTGCGGCTTCGGCAGGGTGCTGCATGACGAGGGCTCGACCGACGGACTTGCCGACAGCTCCTACCGCTCGCTCACCGATTACACGGCAAGCGCCAAGTTCGACAATTTCGCTTCGCTCTATTCCGCGCTGATCGCCTGCTATCCCGATAAGGATTTCACCCGGGTATCGGACGACGGAACCGAGGAATACGCGGCGTATACCGCCCTGTTCGACAAGGGCAGAGAGCTGATGGACTCCTCGCTCTCGATCGTCACCAAGGAACCCGCCTATTCGATGGGCACCTCCGCCATCGTCGGCGTGACCGACCGATTTGTTCTTACTCCGGGCGAAAACGAGCTTGATATCGACGATACGCTTTCGGCAGTCGCGCGGCTGTTCGGCTATGGCGATACGGCGACCTTCCCGAGCTATGCTCAGAGCGCTGTGTCGGTCTATTCAGCAAACGAGGCGGGCGCGGCGACCGACTCCCTGGCAAACCGCCTGAAGTATAAGGGCGCGGTCTATACGAACAGCGGTTCGTTCGTGTTCCCTTACGCGTTCAAAAACGACGCCACCGATACAACGCTCCTTGCGTTCCTGATCGTCGACGCGGACGGCGCGATCTCGCTCTGGCTGAGCGATCTTAACGCTCTCTATCTGACGACCGTTTACGGCATTGAGCTGCCCAACGGCTTGAACGCCGGGCTTGAGGTCTACGGACGGTGCAGCCTTTACGAGAATCCCAAACCGCTCGAAAACTCCTTCACCCGCGAGGACTACGCGTTCAGCAAGTGGAACACCGCTCCCGACGGCTCCGGCACGACCGTTTACGCGAGTTCCTCATTCAGCTCGTATTCCTTGACCGAGAACCGTACGTTGTACGCGCAGTGGACGCCGACCACCTGTATCGTGACCTTTGACCCGAACGGCGGCGAGGGAGAGATGGAGCCGCAGAAGCTCCAAAAAGGCGAAGAGACCCCGCTGAACCCGAACACCTTCACCCGCGAGGGCTACACCTTCGCCGGATGGAGCACGAGCAGCACTTCTACATACGCTTCCTATGATGACGGCGAGGCTGTCGCAAGGAGTTACGATACGACGCTGTACGCGGTCTGGAAGAGAAACGTGACGATCACATTCGACGCCAACGGTGGCTACGGCACTATGGCGCCTCAGACGATAACCGTGAGCACAAGAGACTATCTGGACAAGAACGCCTTCCGTCACGAAACTCTTGCTTTCAACTACTGGTCGCTTACTCCCGACGGAGCGAGAGCCTATTATGATAACTCATCCGTCTATTTCTCCGCCGACCAGGAGGATATGACGCTCTATGCGATCTGGAAAACAAAGACCGACGTTTCATCCTTAATAAGCATCGAGGATACAGAGGTCGCCTTTAACGGCGAGGCGCAGCAGCCCGAGGCTGCCATCAGCTTCGAGGGAACATACTACACCCAGGGCTCCAATCCCACCATGACCTATGAATACTTTGAGGGCGAAAGCACCGACCTCGCCGATATGACAGACGAAGCTCCCGTCGACGCGGGCGTTTACACCGTTCGCGTGATCTATGAGGATTCAAGATTTATCGGACGCGCGACAGCGAAGATGACCATCAACAAGGTGAAGAGGACGATCACCGCGGATTCGATTTTGCAGCTTTACGGCAGCGACAAAACCGCCGCGCTCAGGCTCAATTCGGATTATGACGATTCAGCAAGAGCCGAGGATGTGATCGTAACGACAGAAAACGCCGATATCGCGGCAAAGGGCGAGGGCTTGTCCTATAAGTCCGGCAACGTCCTGATGGCGGCGGTGGCGTATAAGGGCGATGGCTACACCTATATGACCTTTGCGCTCCCCGAAACCGCGAACTACGAGGCTTGTCAGACCTCCGTGCTGGTTATAGCGAAGGACGGCTTCAACGTCAGCGTCGACGAGGTCGAAAACGGAACCGTGACCGTCAACAAGGCGAAGGCTCCCGAGGGCAGCGAGGTCGCCGTGTCCGCCGAGCCCAAGCCCGGTTATACGCTTGACAGGATAACGGTGAAAAACGAAACCACCAATAAGATCTACGAGGTGACCGGCGGCAGCTTTACAATGCCCGAGAGCAATGTGACCGTGAGCGCGGTGTTCACCCAAAACGAATACAGCATAGCCTATGCGGACGTCGCGGGCGTGAGCTATTCCTCCGAACTGCCCGGAACGGCTTGTTACGGAGATCTGATCACGCTGAACGCCGATACGGACTCAACGGCGGCAATCAAGGGCTATCGTTACAGCTACGGCGAGCCCGCGACAGTTGTTGATATCACGCCTGATAAGAACGGCGGCTTTACCTTCGATATGCCGGCGCAGAATATCACGGTCGAGGCGATAACGGGCGAGCTTTATGACGTGATGATCGCGGACGGTATCTCAAACGGCAATATCAACGTTTCCGCTGCGAAAGCCGTGGAGGGAGCCTTAGTGACCGTAACTCCCGCCGCCTCGGAGGGATTCAGGCCCGGCGCGGTCACCTATACGGCGAACGGCGAGACAAAGCCCGTCACCGTGAGCGTTTCACAGAACGGAGATACGGAATACTCCTTCGTGATGCCCGCCGGAAATACGACTGTCAGCGCTCAGTTCATCGCGGAAGCGACTTTGGCGGATGCGCTTGATAATATCGGCGGCAGCGCGCTTTCGGAGCAGGGCAAAAACGAGACCTTGATGGGCGTTTCGGCAGATGACGCCACCGCCCAAACGCTGCTCGCGGCTGCCGAAGCGGTAAGCGTCGATCTGCCTGTCGAAGGCGGCAGAGCCTTAACGGACGGCGAAAAGTCATCCGCAGTCGAGGCTCTTGCTCAGGCGGGCTTGATAGTTGTCGACAGCGACGGCGAAACGGTCATCATAAAGACAGCCGACGGACAAAACGCGGAGATCAGAGTCGTTGAAAAGACATATTTAGAGGTCGAGGTCAAGGGCTTTGAGCGGTACGGCGATCACCTAACAATGAGGTTCGGGATCACTCCGATGAAGCAGACCGTTGCGACCGCCGAGCAGCCCGGTACGGAGCTTGACAGCCAAAACAGCGTTCCTATTTCTCAGGCGCTGGCTGTCGACGTTGCGGAGCCGACAAGAGTGACCGTCGGTATTCCCGCAGAGATGGCGCGGGAGGCAGGCGGCGCGGGCGAAACCGTTTTTGTACGTCATTCGCACAGCGGCAAGACCTATGAGTATGCGGCGGTCATCGGCGGCAGCGACGCCGAGGGCTACACCGCTGAATTTGATAATCCCAACGGTTATTCCGATTTTACACTCGACGTTATAAGCGGCGCCGTCGCTTCCTTCGAGCACAAGGGCGCGACCTACCGCTTCACCTCGTTCGCGGAGGCGGTCTCCGCCGCGCTCGAAAAGCGCGCCGCGAATATCACCATGTACAGGATGCCGACAGCCGGAGACGCCGCGGAGGTCACAAAGCAGACCACTCTGCTTATCAGCGCCGCGAACGGCTGCGAAAGTCTTGTCGACCTTGACGCGCTTTATGTTGATTGGCTGCTCGAGGGCGACGGCGTGAATAAGGCGTCTACCGCCGAGCAGCTCTCAAGACATGAAATGTGCTTCAAATACGAGAGCTACGAGGTCGGCGACGTCAATCTCGACGGCGTGATCGACATAATAGACGCTACGACCGTCCAGAAGTATCTCGCGGGACTTATCACCCTCGACGATACCGCGCTTGAAAACGCCGACGCCGACGGCGACGGCAGTATCGACATCGGCGACGTCACCGCGATCCAAAAGTATATCGCGAAGCTGACAATTGTTCTCGGTTAGCTTCCAAATTCTCATGCCGCGCAGCAGCAATCCGCCGCTGCGCGGCTTTTCTTATCCGCTTGTTCCCTGTATATGACCGCTTGTTCCAAAACTATTGAATAATCATTATAGATTTTGTATAATAACAACATATCATAGCGTTTCAGCGCGCAAATGAATCCGAGGAAAAGCTTTGATCGGAATCCCTTTTCCGATTTGTTCATATAAGCCACACTTTATCTTTTATTCGGAGGTGCGACATGAGTAAAAAGACATTCAAAAAACTTACCGCGCTGCTTCTGGTATTGCTTTTGCTGATATCATCGGCGCCGCTCACCGCGTTTGCGGAGGCTGTTCAGCTTTCGGGCAATGACGATGACGGTTATTCCGTCAATATGCCCGCGAGCGGAACGGATACGCTCGACCTCAGCGACAAGACGAACGGCTTTACGTTCAAGGTCTATGACGACGGCGGCGCGGAGGCAAATTATTCCGATAACTGCGACGGTTATCTGCAAATCACCGCGAAGGAAGATTTCCTCATCAGAATCAGCGGCAGCGGCAATTCCGAAAGCACAAGCTACGACTGGCTGACCATTTACGACGGCAGTGACAATGCGGCTGAGACGCTCGGAGAAGCTTCGGGCGGCAAATACGCCGGCAGACCGTTCACTGTCAGTCCGATGTTGAGCAGCGGAAACGTCCTGACACTTTGGTTCCGTTCCGACTACGTCTATAACTATTCGGGATTTGAGCTGGATGTTACGCTTTTATCTCTTTCATCTCTTGCCACACTTTCTTTTGACGCGGGAGATGGCAGCGGTACGATGCGTTCGATCAGCGTCGATCCGGGCGAGAGCGTGACCGTGCCCGAATGCGGCTTCACGATCCCCGGCGACAAGCTTTTCTCCCATTATACGGACGGCGAAAACAACTATAATCCGAACGACGTTATCACGCTCAACGGGAATAAAATCCTGACGGCGGTTTACGTCAACAAGGCGACGGTCACCTGCGAGTTCGGGACAGATACTCAGACGGCGGATATGCCGCAGGGAACTGAGATCGATCTGCCGACCTTTGCCTCGTTGTTCACCCTTCCCGAAAGAAAGATCTTCACGGGCTGGCAGTCGGGAGAGACGCTTTATAACGAGGGCGATCACTTCACCGTGAACAGCGACGTCACCTTTACGGCGACGTTTGAGGACGAGCCGGTGATCCTGCACGACGACACCGATAATTACGATTACGCTCTGCTCCCGAGAACTGTCGCGGTCACGGCTGACCTCGGCGACAAGGAGGCGGGCTATCAGCTCCGCGTGTTCGACGACGGCGGCTTGAGCGATAATTACTCGAAAAACTGCTACGGCTCGATCACCATTTTGGCTCCGTTGGGCTGCGCTGTCGGCGTCAGCGGAAGCTATACGACGGAAGACGGCTACGACTATCTCGAAGTCTATGACGGAGCGACAAGTGAAGCAACTCAGATTTTCAGGAAAAGCGGAACGAATACAATTTCCGCGGTCTACTCGACCGGCGCCGCGCTGACAATACGCTTAACCTCCGACGGCTACGGAGAGCGCACTGGTCTTGATCTTACCGTGACGCTCATAGACGAGGATTCGTTTATCGCCCTTTCGTTCAGCCCCGGAGAGGCCGACGGCACCATGAACAGCATCAAGGCTTTGCCCGGCGATACCGTGACCGTTCCGGAGTGCTCCTTCACAATACCCTACAACAAGCAGTTCACTCACTATACGGACGGCGAAAATAACTATCAGCCGAACGACGTTATCACGCTCAGCGGGAATAAAACTCTGACGGCTGTACTCATCAACAGGTACACTGTGACCTACGACGGCGGCAGTTATACACAGTCATACGTTTATACGCAGGGAACCGAGATATATCTGCCGACCTATACCTCGATGTTCACCGTTCCCGAGAGGAAGATCTTCAAGAGCTGGCAGGCGGGGGAGACGGTTTATAACGAGAACGACTCCTTCACCGTGAACAGCGACGTCACCTTTACTGCGGTGTTTGAGGACGAGCCGGTGATCCTGCACGATGACGAAAACAACTATGATTACGCCCTGCTTCCGAGAACTGTCGCGGTCACGGCTGACCTCAGCGACAAGAGCGCGGGATATCAGTTCCGCGTGTTCGACGACGGCGGACTGAGCGGTAATTACTCATACTACTGCGACGGCTCCGTTACCGTTTCGGCTCCGGCGGGCTGCGTTCTCAGCGTCGGCGGCAGCATCGTGACGGGTGACAACTACGATTACCTTTACATCTATGACGGCGCGAGCACAGATGCGACGCTTGTTTTGAAGGACAGCGGAACAAAGACTATCGATCCGGTCTATACGACCTCGAACGCGCTGACCATCCGTTTTGCCCCCTGCAGCTACTACAACTACGAAGGTCTTGACCTGACCGTGACGCTCGTTGACGCTTCCTCTGTCGCGACGGTATCCTTCAACGCCGGAAACGGCAGCGGAATGATGAGTAGCATCACGGTCGCCCCCGGCGATGAGGTCACCGTGCCCGAGTGCGCTTTTACCGCGCCCTACAACAAATACTTCGGCTATTACACCGACGGTACTAACCGCTATAAGCCGGGCGATGTGATCGTCCTCAATGAGAGCAAGACGCTGACGGCTGCTTTCCTCAGCCGATTCACCGTGACCTACTCCTATGACGGCAGTACTCAGTCCGATTACGCCTACGAGGGCAACGAGATCATTCTGCCGACCTTTGAATCGATGTTCACCCTTTACGAGGGACAGAGATTCAAGGGCTGGAAATACGACGGAACGATCTATAATGAAGGCGCGTCGTTCACGGTGAGCGGCAACACCACCTTTACCGCAGTCGTTGAGACCGTGGTGGAGATACAGCAGGACGGCAGCATCAGCTTTGTCAATATGAACGCGACCGGAAACGCCGCGGTCGACCTGAGCGATCAGGAACCGAACTTCGTCCTCAAGGTTTACGACGACGGCGGCAGCTCGTCGGACTATTCGGGCAACTGCAACGGTTACTTGAGTATCACCGCTCCCGAGAACTGCCTCCTCAAAATCAGCGGCACCGGCTACACGGAAAGCAGCTACGACTGGCTTTGCATCTACGACGGCGATACGACCAAGACTCTCGGCAGCGGAAAATATCAGGGCACGTTCACGGTGAACAACGTCCTGAGCAGCGGCAGAGTCGTCAGACTGTACTTCCGCTCCGACGGAGGCGATCAATACGACGGCTTTAGTCTGAACGTAACTGTGGTCAGCCGGAACGATTACGCCGGCGTCACCTATATTTTCGGCGAGGAATCCAAATCAAATCTGGCGGAAAAGGGAACTCAGTTCACGCTTCCGACCTTCGCTTCCATGTTCACCCTTCCCGACAGAAAGCTCTTCAAGGGCTGGCGGTGCGGCGAAACCGTGTACGCCGCGGGCGACTCGTTTACCGCGAACGGGGACGTCGATTTTACGGCGGTGATCGAGGAGATGCCCGTCATCATGCACGGCGAAGAGGGAACCGCGTACCAAAACTATGAAAACTATTCCACCCTGCCTAAAAACGGCTCCCTGACGGCTGATCTGACCAATGAAAGCGAGGGCTATCAGCTTTGGGTGTTCGACAACGGCGGCGACAGCTTCTATGGCTACAACTGCGACGGTTCGCTGACAGTTCTGGCTCCCGAGGGCTGCATCATGCAGCTTTCCGCTAGCGTTAACACCGAGGAAAGAGCCGATTATCTCAAGATATACGACGGCGATTCTCAGGACGCGGAGCTGATCGGCAGCTACAGCGGCTCACCCACGCTCGGCAAGCTCTATTCCACAGGCAATGCCGTGACGTTCCGCTTTACCTCCGACGCCAGAACCAACAAAGCCGGTTTCACGATAAAGCTCACCGTCACCCGTCCGTCCTCACTGATCACAGTCTCCTTTGACGCTGGCGAGGGCAGCGGCACGATGGATGACATCGTACTTTTGCCCGGCGACAATCTCTATATACCCGCGTGCACCTTTACACTTCCCGAGAAAACCTACTTCGATTATTATACCGACGGCACTAACAACTATCACGTGAACGATTATTTCGCCGTCACCGAGGATATTCACCTGACGGCGGTATATATCGAAAAAATAATCATCACCTATAAGGGTCACGACGATCAGGAAGCGACCGCGTATTACCGCAAGGGAGCTCAGTTCTATCTCGCGGAATATGAAACGAGATTTTCAAGACTGCCATACAGAAAAGAGCTGAAGCACTGGCTCAACGGAAACGACGGCGAGGCGTATCCCGCGCTTACGCTCATTACGGCGACCGAGGACACGACCTACACCGCCGAGTTTGAGAATCTGCCTTACCTGATCGACGGCGGCGAGGAAGGCTTCTACGCGCTTATGCCGGTGATCGAGCAGATAGACGATTTCGATCTGACCGACAAGACGAACGGCTTTACCTTCAAGCTCTATGACAACGGCGGGCAGAATCTTTACGCCGCCAACTGCAGCGGAAGCCTTACCATGACCGCGCCCGAGGGATTCGTTTTCAGGTTCAGCGGCGAGGGTCTTACCGATACGAACTGCGATATCCTCAGGATCTATGATTCCGATCTGACGACGCTTATGGGCGGGACAGAGTACAGCGGCAGCTTCACCCTGACCGATATGCAAACCTCCTCCAACACCATGAAGGTGCAGTTTACGAGCGACGGCTACTACAACCGCGCGGGCTTTGTGCTCAACGTCATGCTCGTCGATCCCTCGACGCTTGTAACCCTTTCCTTCGATCCCGGCGAGGGCAGCGGAGAGATGGATCCGATAACCGTGATCTCCGGCGAGTCGATCACGCTTCCCGACTATGGCTTTACCGCTCCCGGAAGCAAGATATTCGCGGGCTATTCCGACGGCGAAAACACTTATTATCCGGGCGCGAGCGTGTCCATCGTCGCGAACACGACGCTGACGGCGCAGTGGGTGGCAGCCACGGGCTTCACCTACACCTGCAAAGATGAAAGCAAGGCGATACGGTATCCGCTCGGCTCGACCGTCACGCTTCCCGAGCTCACCGATCTGTTCGTGCTGCCCTCGGGTATGCACTTCATGGGCTGGAAGGAAAAATTCAGCGGCACCGTCTATCAGGCGGGCTACGGGTACGTCGCGGATAACCCGACGGTATTTGACGCGGTCCTCGAGGTTCTTCTGCCCGAAGGAGAAAACGGCTGGTACGCCACGACGCCGCTTAATAACGTGAACGATCCTCTGCTGATCGACCTGTCCAAAAAATCAAACGGCTTCTTCTTCACGCTGTACGACGACGGCAAGGACGCCAATTATTCGAACAGCAACGACGCGGAGATCATCGTAAAAGCTCCCGAAAACATGGTGGTGTCTGTCAGCGGCAGCGGCGTGACCGAATCTTCTTCCTACGACTATCTTAAATTCTACAACGGCGGCACAGACAGAAGTCCCGCTCTCGGAAATGAAAGATACGGCGGCAGGTTCACAATAAGCGAGCCGCTGATAACAGACGGAGAATACCTGACGATATACTTCCATTCCGACTCCTCCGTAAACAACGCGGGCTACGCGCTGACGATCACGGTATTCTCGCGCGCCTTGGTGAATTATGTGTTCGGCGAGGAGACTCAGTCCGTCGCGGCGCGGAAGAATTCGACGATAACGCTCGCGGATTTTGACGATCTGTTCAATTCCTATGAGAGAGAATTCGTCTGCTGGAGTAAGGACGACGAAAACTATAACGAGGGCGACGAGTTCTTAATTTCCGGCGACGTGACCTTCACGGCGGTCACGCGGCTCAAGCCCACCGTCACCTTTGACGGAAACGGCGCCGAGGTGATCGGCGGCGAGGGAGCGACCGTAACTCCCGCCATCCCGTTCCCCACGGGAGAGACCGCTCCGCTGCCCGCAGCGGATGAGGTGTTCATTATCCCCAAAAACAAATACTTCGCCGGATGGTCGTACAACAACAGGGTCTACGCGGCAGGCGAGGAATTCACCCTGACGGAGGACGTGACCTTTACGGCGCTCTGGCGCGACCCGAACGGCTGGGATCTGCTGGGCGAGACCCTTAACGCCGAATCCGGCACAGACCTCGGCACGATCACGCTGACAGAAGATCTTACGGCGTCGGTCGGCAGCTATCCTCTCACCGTTCCCGAGGGCGTGACCGCGATCATCGACCTGAACGGCAAGACCCTCGACGGCACAAAGGCGGCGGAGTTCTACGGAGAAATGATCGCCGTGCGCGGAAGCCTGACCTTTACAGGTAACGGTTCGGTGACGGGCGGCAATATCACGGCTTATGAAAACGGCGTGTTCGCGCCGGGTGAAGCCGTCGGCGCGTGCTTCGAGGCGACGCTGACACAGAGCTATACGATCGAGCTTCGCGAGACCGACGAAAATTCGTCTCACATCTATTCCGTATCCTACTGCCCGACGCTTCAGGCCGCGATGACAGCGGCGGCTCTCGACCATGATTACAGGGACAGCATCACGACTCTGCCCGCCAATGAAAACTCCTACTACTTCTGGTACAACGATTCCAAGGTCATGCTCCTGCGCGACTGCGTCGTGGCTCAGGGCGAGACGCTCGAGGTCAATTCGGATGACGCGATCTGGTTTGATCTGAACGGTCACACCCTTGACGTTCAGGGCTCGCTCACAGGCGGAATCATGGGCCGGCGATATGTGGACGGCGAGTATGTCCCGACCTTCTACCCGACTACCATCCAAATCGTAAGCACGGTCACAGGCACGTTCCGCAGCAGCGGCACGATCGGCGTGAACCTCCAGCCGTGGACGGAGGATACCTACTACATCACCGGCGGTGTCATCAGCGGCTTTATCGGAGCCGACGGCGGTACCTTCCATATCAGCGGCGGTCACTTCACCGGTCTGGTGATGTTCAATAACGGAAACGAAGAAGCTGACCTTGCGATAACGCTTTCCGGCGACGCGGAATTTGACCGTCTGGAGCACATGATCTACTCCGGCGAAGATGATTCTGCCATCACCATGACGATCAGCGATAATGTCCGGGTAGGCGCGATGATGTTCGATATCATGGGCGACGGCGTTATGACCTATACCGTCCTCACCGTCAGCGGCGGCTACTTCACCGTTGATCCCAGCACGTGGCTCGACGAAGCTAACGGAGATACAAATGTCGTACAGATCATGGCTGAACCCGAGCAGTACGGCGGTCAGACCGACTGGGCGGCGGACAGCGATACCTATACCTGGCGCGTCCGCAGCGTTATCCGCGGCGACGCGAACCTCGACGGCGTTATTGATATCCGCGACGCGACAACGATACAGAAGCATATCGCGGGACTCATCACCCTTGAGGGAGCGGCGCTCGCGAACGCGGACGCGGACGGCGACGGAGATGTCGATATAGACGACGTCACCGCTGTTCAAAAGTATATCGCCAAGCTGATAGACAGACTGGGATAAGCGCTCCCGCGCAATAAAGTTACCGATAAATGAATAAATGAAAAAAGCCCGTACCGACCGTTAACAGGTCGGTACGGGTCGTTTTTTTTGACCGGAAACAACAGGATACGCGATCACGAATCGTAAAAGTGCTGTCCGTCGTCAGTCACAAGGCGCTCTGTTTTGGGATACTCAAAGACGGCGCTGTTATCCGCGTTTGCCTCAAGATATCCGGCGAACTCGTTTGCGTACCATTTTGCCATCTCAAGGTTGTGCATACGGTAGTAACCGCAGTTTTGGGGAGTGGTACCGGGAACCTCGTCGGCGCCGTCTACCGCTTTGAACGCTCCGAGCACAAGCTCATAAATCTCCCGGGGCGCGCGTTCACCCTTGAGAATCAGATAAAAACCCGTGAGGCAGCCCATGGGACCCCAATAGATCACCTCGTCCTTCCAGTCGGGATCGTTGCGGAGATAAGTCGCGATGAGATGCTCCAGCGAGTGCATCGCCGCGACGTCGATGACCGGCTCTCTGTTGGGTCTTTTGAGTCTGATATCATAGGTCGTGACCGAGTATTCGCCCAGATGATCGACTCTGCTTGTGAAGATCCCGGGCACTATGCGCGTATGATCTACCGAAAAGCTCTGTATCAATTCCATTTATGTTTCCTCCTGTTCGGATAGTTATTGCTTATAAGTAATACCGCGTAATTCAGGCGTCTTGCCTAAAGACTTGCTTTCAATATCTCAACGACCTCGCTTCTGTCAAGCTGCTTGTAGCCGCCGTCGAGGATTATTGTCGCGTCGGCGATTGCTTCTATCATATCCCCGGTCACTCCGAGCTCGCTCAGGTTCATGGCGACGCCGATACGCTTCATCCAGCCTTCCATGGCCTTTAAGCCCTCGTCGGCGATCTCTTCATCGGTCTTGCCGTCGGGATCGACTCCCCATACCTCGGTTGCGAAGCGGACGAATTTTTTCAGTCCGTAGGGCATGATATGCCTGTAATACGGCAGAGAAACCGCTGCCAAGGTCATGCCGTGGGTCGCGTCGGTGATCGCGCCGACCGCCTGACCGAGCATGTGCACCATCCAGTCGGTTTCCTTGCCGCGGGAGATCAGCGTGTTGAGCGCCCAGGTCGCGGTCCACATGATGTTGGAGCGCGCCTCATAGTCCTGCGGATCCTCAACCGCGATCAGTGAGCTGTGGATGACCGACTTCATCAGCGCCTCGGCGATATAGTCGGAGGTGTTGTCGTCCTCGCCGGAGAAATACTGCTCGCAGATGTGGTTGAAGATATCGTAGACGCCCGCGACCATCTGGCGCTTGGGCAGGCTCATGGTGAACCTCGGGTTGAGGATAGAGAACTTTGGCATGACCTCCTCGCCGAAAACGTGACCGAGCTTGAGCTTTTGTTCATGGTTGGTGATTACCGAGCCGGCATTCATCTCGGAGCCTGTGCCCGCCATCGTGAGGATACAGCTGACGGGGATGATCTCGCAGTCGGGCTCCTCAAAGCGGATAAAGTACTTCTCCCACGGGTCGTCGCCGCAGTTGACGGAAACGGACACCGCCTTCGCGTAGTCGCAGCAGGAGCCGCCGCCTACCGCGAGGAGAAGGTCAACGTTATTGTCGCGCGCGAGCTTTACGCCCTCGCGCAGCTTGTCGGCGGTCGGGTTGGGCATAACCCCGGCGTCCTCGACGATAGTTTTGCCGTTTGCCTTGAGTATTTCGACGACCGCGTCATAGATACCGTTGCGCTTGACCGAGCCGCCGCCGTAAATGAGCTGAACGGTTTTGCCGTATTTGGGCAGCTCGTCGTTGAGGTATTTCAGAGAATCATCTCCGAAATAAAGCTTTGTCGCGTTTTTGTAGCTGAAATTTCCCAGCATGCTATCAGGCTCCTTTATTGGATTTTTTGTTTTGCGTTTCGCAGCAGACACGGTCGCGGAGATCGTTTCGGGTATGCTGCGGCTTCCGCTTTTATCATATCAGAATCAAGCGAGGTTTTCAACAGGTTCCTTTTGCTTTGATATCGGTATTTTTTATAATCATTATACAAACTCCGAAAACAATTGTCAACCGATCTCAAAAGCGCCGGCGGCGAATGGAGTAATAAAAAATCCGGCAAATCCTCGGGATCAGGACTTGTCGGATCTTCCTTTTCTGAATATGATCAACTTGCTTAGGATATAGTTGAGGATTATTACAATGACGTTTGAGATCAGCTTCCAAATCGTGGAGTTCATAGCAAAAACATCCACGGCAAAATACATGATCGCAACATCCAAAACGCCTGTCGCCAGCCTTGCCGCGATAAAGGTCCATATCTCGTAAAGCAGCGTTTTTACGTCAAACGCCTTGCTCTCAAACACCCATATTTTGTTGGTGATAAAAGCGAAGGCGACCGCGACGATCCACGCGATTATTGTGGACGGGACGTTTGGGATACGGATCAGGCTGTAGCAAAGATAATACGTTCCCCAGTTTATCAGCGTGGTGCATACGCCGAAAACGGCGTAGAGGATAAAGCTTTTATATTTTATAATCAGGTTCTTCATAAATTATCTCCGAAAACGATCTTGCATCTCTCAAGCGCGGCGGAAATAACGACGTCCATATCATAATATCTGTACTCGCCGAGCCTGCCGCCGAAAATGACGTTTTTCTCTTTTTCCGCTAGGCTTTTATACCTCAGATAAAGATCGTTGTTCCGCTCATCATTAACGGGATAATACGGCTCGTCGCCCTGCTTCCATTCCGAGCTGTATTCACGGCTTATTACCGTTTTGGGGATATCCGCGCCGTTTTTATCCTTGCCGAATTCAAACCATTTGTGTTCAATGATTCTTGTATACGGCGTTTCCCTGTCCGTATAATTGACAACGGCGTTGCCCTGGTAATTATCAAGCTCCAATACCTCGGTTTCAAATCTTACCGAACGATACTGCAATTCGCCGTAGCAGTAGTTGAAATACGAATCAATTGAGCCTGTGAATACGACCGTCTTTGCGAGCAGCTCGGGCTCGCCTTTGCTTTTCAGATAATCAACGCCCGGCCTGACCTCAGCGCCGCCGAGCATTTTTGAAATCATTTCGGTATAACCGCCGATCGGGATCCCCTGATACCGTGCGTCGAAATAATTGTTATCAAATGTGAAGCGTACCGGCAGGCGCTTGATGATAAAGGGCGGCAGCTCGTTACACGGACGTCCCCACTGCTTTTCGGTATATCCCTTTATCAGCCTTTCGTAGATATCCGTTCCGACGAGCGAGACAGCCTGCTCCTCGAGATTCTTCGGCTCCGCGATATTCGCCGATTTTCTTTGCTCCTCGATTTTGGCTTTCGCTTCATCCGGGGTAACGACGCCCCACATCTTATTGAAGGTGTGCATATTGAATGGCAGAGAATAAAGCTCTCCTTTGAAGTTGGCAACGGGAGAATTTGTGTATCGGTTGAATTCCGCGAAACGCGAAATATACTCCCATACCTCTTTGCAGTTGGTGTGAAAAACATGTGCGCCGTACTTATGGACGTTGATCCCTTCGATATTCTCGGTAAAGGCATTTCCTCCGATATGGCTTCGCTTGTCTATCACAAGTACGGATTTGCCGTGAGCGACCGCCTGTTGAGCGAATACCGCGCCGTACAAGCCCGCGCCGACTATCAAATAATCATACTGCATCTTACAATTCCCTTTTCAGCTGGCGAAAATCCTTTAAGGCGTTCCAGCCGATTTTTACGATTCTCTTAATATTGATCGAGTTCGTGCCTTTTTCCCTCGGCTTGAAGCTGATCTCCCTGAACGCCGTCCCGTCTTTATAATACACAAAATAAGTTGTCATCATTATATTCGGCAGGTTGTAATCGGGCTTCAGCTTTTTGAGATATTGACTGACCTTATCGGCTCTCATCAGTCTAAACGGGGCGTTGGCGTCCGGGACCCTTACGCCGAAATAATGCTTGACAAGCCGGCAGACGACCTTTTCGACGAAGGCTCTTGACTGACCGTCGCCTCTGACGGTCCTGTTGCCGAAGATCGCGTCGTATTTTTCCCGCTCGCTCCAGAAGGCTTCAAATTCATCCGGATCAGTTTGTCCGTCGGAATCCGTCTGGAAAATCCAATCGGCGCCGCTGTTCACGGCGTGGTTATAGGCGAAGATGACCGCCGAGCCGTGACCGCCGTTTTCCTTTGTCAAGGGGACGAACAACGGATGCGTTTCGGCATATTCCAGCATGATTTTATATGTATTGTCCTTGCTGCCGTCGTTCACAACTGTAAGGCATGAGTTTCCGCTTTCGTTGTGCCTTTCAATGATCGGATACCACGCGTCAAGAGTCTCTTTGATATTTGCCTCCTCGTTGTAGGCGGGCATTACAATGTATAGTATTTCTGACATTTATTATTACTGCTTCCTTACATATACCTGAAAGCTGTTGTGCTTTTCAAGCTTATACAGCCCCTTCTCGCATTCGCCGTTAAGATAGTCTATCACCTTTTGGTGATTGTTTTTCGCCTCGGCGTCAATCTCCTCGGAAGGATCCGCTTGATCGTTCGTTCTCAGATTGATTATATAATCGGACGGATTGCTGCTCAATTCCGAAATGAACTCGTCATACAGCTTGTCGCTGACGTCTATGGGCGGTTCCTGATAAAAGAATTTATTCTTTGTATGGCGATTTGACCTGAGATAGCCGTAGACCTTTTTCCCCAGGAATAAAACATCGTCGTTCTCCGTGGTTTCTTTGCTCAGATAAGAATAGATCTCACCGCCTGACGCGGGCTTTTTCAGCTTTACATAAAAGCGCGACGACGGATAGAAGGCGACGCACAGCAAGCTCAAAACTATAACGAATACAGTCGCGCTCTTTTTGTTGAGCGGCGTTGAGATCTCCTTCGTTTTCTCCATAAGCGGCGCGACAGACAAAACCGCGGGGATAATAAAAAACGGGATAAGAATAATGCCGTAATGGCGGTAGAGTCTTCCGCTGACCGCCGCTGACAAATACGCGAAAAGCAGAGCGAGGGCGTTGAGCCACAGGTATTTGTTCCTGCGGTTTGAAACCAGGGAATAAACAACGAAAAAGGCGGAGATACCGGCGTAATCTATGCAGTAGAAAATAAAGGTCACGAGTCCCTTTTTAGAGTGCGAGCCTGTATACGAAAGATTAAATACAAAATAATAATCGATCATATCCTTTAGCGAGCCGGTGACCGATAAATAGATCATTACGGGAACTGCCACCAATAAGCAGCCGGCGATAAACAGCAATGAATACTTAAAAATATCGGCTATCCTCTTGCTTTTCACAAGATATATCAATACCGCGATAATCAGAGCTCCCCACAAGCCGACCATGTTTACTCTTAAAAAGAAAACGACGGTAAAACCGGCTCCGAGGGCGAGAAGGTGCGGCATCTTGAATTCCTTGGTTTGAAAGAACTTTACGACGACATAAAGAGATAACGAGATCCAGGGAAGCGCGTATTCCTCCGTGAGATTTCCTCCCTCTCCCTCAAAGAAGGTAAGGGTGGTCAATTGGAGCACGATATAAGTTGATAAATAACAAATGATCCTGCTTTTCGAGAACCGCTCGGCGATATAGAAGAAGATAAGCGACGTCGCGAAGATATTCGCCCATTCGATCAGCCAGACGCCGATTTGTCTGCCGAAGCCGATCAGATATCCGAGGTATTCAATGAAATATAAAACTATGCCCTTGTGATCAAACAAATCCTTGTATGGGACGGCGCCGTTGTACATCGACCTGCCTATATACAGGAATACGGAAGAATCGCCGCCGGGCAGCGCGTTGTTAAAGGGAGAGAGATTAAAATTCACTGCCACTAAAAACGAAATAATAAAGCAGATCAAAAAAGGACAGCTTTTCTTCAAAAAACTATGCCCGGACAAAAACCGATCGATTTTTTCTTCTCTGTTGTAGGCGATAATTGAAATAACGGTAAATCCCAATATTCCTATCAGTTCCATTGCAAGACCTCATTTTCCTTTATCTTTCGTTACAGAATAAAGCCGATCATTTTGTAACGTATTCTATTATTATACAATTAATTTCAAGTTTAATCAACATTTTTTGCTCAAAAAGTGAGTGCTTTTTGCTGTTGTATTGAAATACAACGCAAAAATATCAAGCTCTTTAAGCCGTGGCCGCCGGAGCTTGATTTTTTCAGGCTGTTATTCAACGAAATTGTGCCGCCGATCTCCTGCGTTTCCGCGCGGCTGTTACGACCGCTGCCCGCGAACGGCAAGGATGATCTTTCCGACGATGAACAGAACGACCGACAGCGCGGCAAAAATCAGCACAAAGGTGTTGACCTCAGCTGTCCAACCCATCCACAGGACGACGGCGTCGCCGACCGCCATGATCGCGAAGGGGATCCATAAGAGAAGGTTTTCTCCGCGTCCCAGAAACAGACGGCGCAGCATAAGCGTAAACGAGAACACCAGGGCGAGCATAACGCAGTACTCAATAACGTGAAACAGCGCCGCGTTCGGCAGGCTGTAATGCTTGTAGACGACGGGTATCGCCATCGAAAAAACGGTCAGGTAAATAAGCGAGTACCACAGCCCGAAACGGTTTTTGCTTTCCGGCATGAGCTGCACCGCTCTTAGGATCATGGCGACGATCAGCATACCGTAGGACGCGAACTGTATGCCGGGGACGGTGTATTCCGTGTGGATCATTCCCGAAACGAGTATCGCCCCCGAGGTGACGGTCAGCATTGCGTAATCCGGCTCCGCCTTGCCGGTCAGAGATTTCCAAAAGGCTTTATTGAAAAACGCCAGAAGCACAACGGCGGACAGGAGCGAAAGCGAAACGATCACGCCCGCGATCCCCTCAAACGTGTCCATGAAGAACTGATTAGCCGCCGCCGCGCGGATCAGGCTTTGAAGCCGTTCGGCAAACAGTATCGCAAAGTACAGCAGGAAGAACCATGATATGACGGCGTGCGGGATTTTTGCTTTTGAGTTTTTCAAAATAATCATCCTTTCTCATTTAGCTGCGGGAGAACAAATTGAAGGCAAGCCATAGCAGAGCTTTTCCCCGGCTTCTCCATAAATAATTTATCATATTATAACGGATTCTTCAAGGAAAAAATACGGGATTTTTCGTTTGCGCGCGATATCTTCTTTCTGTATTCAAAAGAGTGATCGACGGCAACAGCAGGTTGCTTGTTTTTTATAATGATTTGTAATAGAATAGGTAACAGGGAGGTGCTTTTTATGAATACAAAGGACGTTATCTATGAACTGAGGAAAAAGAACGGACTGTCGCAGGATGAGCTTGCCGAAAAGGTTTTTGTGACGCGGCAGGCGGTATCGCGCTGGGAAAACGGCGATACCGTTCCGAATACCGAAACGCTGAAGCTGCTCTCACAGCTGTTCAACGTTTCCATCAACACTCTTCTGGGCTCTCCGCGTCAGATGATCTGCCAGTGCTGCGGAATGCCGCTCGACGATACGATCATCGGCAAAGACAAGGACGGAACGCCGAATGAGGACTACTGCAAATGGTGCTACGCGGACGGTCAATATACCTACAGCGATATGGACAAGCTAATCGAAGTGTGTATCCCTCACATGGCAAAGGAGGGCTTTTCCGAGGAACAGGCGCGCGCCTATATGAAGCGAAAGCTCCCTAAGCTCGATTACTGGAAACGCTATGAGGAGCTGAGCGACGGGGGAGAGTTCGAGGCTTTCAAGAAGAAGCTGATCGACGAGATCAACGCTCTGGGTATAGAGGGTATGCCGAAGGTGGAAAGGCTGAACGCTCTCGTCGGCAGCTATGTCAATCTCACGTATCCGCTGCCGAGCGGAATGAGCGTGAGGTTCCTCGACAACGACGCGACATATCTGGGCAATCAGCTCGAATCGGAATTCGGCGGCGAACGCTGCTTCGGCGTTTTGGCGAATATGGATTTTATTCTGGTAAGCACTTATGAGCATGAGGGGAAAAACCCGGAGCTTGTGCTATATAAAAAAAGATAAGAAAAAGCTTTCGGTCAACTGCTTCAATCCATAAACCCGCAAAAACAAAGTACGAAAAAAGGCTTGAAGCCGACGCTTCAAGCGGAGAGCAAACGGCACTGCACCCGCAACCGCCATTTTCAAGACAGATAAAGATAGCAAAGAACAGCCGACGGAGTTTTTAAGAACAAAGCTCCGTCGGCAATTCTTATACTAATACCTGTCTTTCTCAAAATAATACCATCTAACCCATTCGACCTAAGCCTGACATCCAATCCATGGCATAAGAGAAAAAAACAAAGATGAATACGACCAGCATCCACAGCATAATCAACAGCACGACGTCAACAATTGAAATGATAAAGCCTGTCAACGCAGTCGGGTTGTGATTCTTCTGCTTTTTGAGAGATACTGCGCCGAACACTAAAGCTGTAACGGATAATACAACGCAACCAAAAGAAAATAAAAATAGTCCCAAAACTGAAATCTTAATAAACGCGAATAAACAACCGCATAAGCAGGCAAAGCCTGAAACGCTCAATACAAGAGAAGCTATACCGAAAGCTTTAGTGTTTTTATTATTTTGATCCATATTGTCCCCTCACGATCTTGGTCTTTCCCAACTCTCCGAAAATGTCAAACAGGATTTCGGATTATAAGGCAATACCGCATAATTCTATTGTAATTGTATCGGCGAAAAAGTCAACCCCTGACGAATGGTTCATAATACTATTTTCCGATAAAACGCTGTAACATTATGCAAGCCCGGATCAGGCAGAAGAAAACAAAAATCCTCGTTTTCATCTGTCTTTCGACAATTTGGATACAAAACAAAAAATGACAAATATTTGCTCAAAAATAATGAAAATCCCGCAAAACAGCGGTATAATAACTGTATATATATTGCCTATTGCCGGAAAGAGAGGGATAGGGTATGCTCATGTCAGCGGTCAGCGAGATAACTCTGTCTTTTTCACAAAAAATCAATATACTCAAATCTAAAGCGTACTCTGAGGGATAAGTCCGTCCCGTGGGGTGCGCTTTCGCTGCTTCAAAAGGAGGAAAACTATGAGCAAACAAAACATACGACCGATACGGCGCGTTTTGGCGGTGATACTCAGCCTTGCGCTGCTGCTGACGTTCGGCATATTTGCAGCTGTTCCTTCCAACGCGGCGTATGTCGACAGTGAGCCGGTCGGGATGCAGATATTCGTAAAAACTTTGACCGGCTATACCATTACCTTAGAGGTCGAGCCCGGCGACTCTATCGACAACGTCAAGGCTAAGATTCAAGACAAAGAGGGATATCCGCCCGATCAGCAACGGCACGACTTATGACGGCGATTATATCGACAAGACCTACGCCGTTATCGACAAAGCCGGACAGCCCGGCTACCTGACAGGCGTTTTTGCTCTGGAACTCCCCGATTATATGGAGATAGTGACAAACCCCGACGAAGATATGATGGTCAACGGCAAATACCTCAGCGGTGCTGCCCTGACACTCAGATATAAGGGCACAGTTGAGGATGGATATGTCCTCAAAGTAAAAGCCAACGGCACAGAGATGCCGGAAGAAAACGGCGTTTATACGATCACCGTTACAGAGAATACGGAAATCACGGCGACGATGAAGGAATTGCTCATAGGCGACGCTAACCTCGACGGCATAGTGGACATCCGCGACGCGACAACGATCCAAAAGCACCTCGCGGGGCTTGTCACCCTTGAGGGCGAAGCCCGCCGATACCGACGGCAGCGGCACGGTCGACATAAACGACGTGACTCACCTGCAAAAATATATCGCGAAGTTTGATGTAGTGCTTGGAAATCAGCCCGCATAATCAATTCTTAAAACTGCGGAAGAAGAACGAAAAACCTCGTTTTTTCCGCCCGCCATTTTTTTATAAAAAAATGATAAAAATAACACTTTCGGGTGATGCGCGAGGGATAACGAATGATGTATAATATCCTTGTAAGGTGAAAAATTGTATTTTGGAGGTGCGTTTCACGCAAAGAAAGCGTTTCTTTGCGTGGTGCAAGTGTTTTGAACGTAAACGCTCAAAGCCCATGTACTTAAACAATTCAAAAACTGTAATAATGTCAGATGATTTCTGTTTTTTGAATTGTTCAGCAGATATTAAATAAGATAACCATTGAATGATTGAGGAGGGAAAAGCTATGAAAACAAAAAAGATCATCAGCATTTTGCTGGTATTCGTGCTGATTACGTCGATGACGCCGTTTTCCGTCTTTGCGTCAACGCAGACGGCGCCCGCGGCGATGAACGAGGGTACGGCTGCGCTGCAAAGAGGCATCAACACGGCGGGCACCGCGTCGGAGACGTATTCGGATGGTTTTTATGAAAGCCTGAAAAATACCACAACAGTAGTTTACTTTGACAACAAGGAGTGGTACCTGATCGATTACGACAGCAGTACGGTAACACTGCTTTCAAAGGAATGTGTTGCTACATCACATTATAATTCAAATTCTGACGGATTTTATCCTCCCGGTGGTCATCAGAATACTTCTCTTTATGTCGAATATTCTTCTTCTGTCGTAAAAACAGCAGTGGATAATTGGTATAATACCGAAATCTCAGCAGATGCCAAAACAGCAGTCAATGGAAGCGGGATGTTCCTGCTAACAACTGAGCAGGCGTATGCACTTTCTGAGGATGTGAGGAAATGCTCCAAGCACCCGGATGCAATGCTAAACGAATGGTGGCTCTGCTCGCCCGGCGGCCGTGAATCCGGTGCGGCGGTAGTGGATGGCGACAAAGGCCGCGTTAACGCCGGTGGCGTCGGTGTCGGTGCTCTTCTCGGCGTTCGCCCCGCGATAAAGCTAAATGCCCTCTTCGCTTCACGCGCCGAAGGCAGCAAATCCTCTGCAACAGCGGGAAGCGGCGATTTCGGGACGATCATTGCCCTCTCCGGAAATGCGAAACTGACCTTGATCGACAGCAGCCGTTCTGCGGTCACCGCAAACGTGGACGGGTCGAGCAGCGAGAATGTCATCCCCGGCGGCAGCCTCGCCGTTACTTACAGCGGCGTCACCTCCGGCGACTGTATCTCAGCGCTCCTCTGCGACGAGAGCGGCGCGATTCTGTACTACGCCAGTCTGACGCCCGACGGCTCCGGGGTCTGGAATATGACGCTGCCGGACACGCTGACAAAGGGCAGCACCTATACGCTCAAGCTGTTCAGCGAGCAGCAGAACGGCGATTTCAACACGGATTACGCCAGTGCACCTACCTCCATTGCACTGAAGACTGTACCGTATAACGTCACCCTCTCCGCTTCTCCTGTTGCGGGAGGCACGGTCACGGGCGGCGGGACGTACGATATGGGCGCGTCCGTCACCGTGACAGCAACGCCTGCGGACGGCTACACCTTCGTCAACTGGACGGAGAACGGCAGCCAGGTCAGCACTGACGCAAGCTATACCTTCACCGCGACCGCCGACCGCACACTTACGGCGAACTTTGCGCGGGAATCCTCTTTGATCGACGGCATCCCTGTGGTAAACGGCGGCTATGTCTATTTGAACTGGATCAAGTGGCGCGTCATCGGCGTGAGCGATACGGCGTGGCTTCTGATCTCCGCCGAATTGCTTGGCGAGTATAGAACGTGGGAGAGCGCGAAAGCCTATTGCGGCGACGTGTTCAACGGCTTCTCCCCGGCAGAGCAGAACGCCGTGAAGCCCACGAGCAAGACAGATGGAGAATACACGACGGAGCGTTCGATTCCTTTCGCCGCCACGACCCTGACGGACGCGACGCTGTTCCTGCTGTCGGCGTCGGAAGCAGAGGCCTATTTCATCTCCAATGCCGACAGGCAGCCCGGCATCTGGTGGCTGAGGTCGCCGCGCGTTAACATCAATGGAGACGCCGGGATCGTCACCGATGGCGGTGCTTTGGGCAATCGCAGAGTTGGCAATAAGCTCGGCACACGTCCCGCTTTTCAGTTGAATCCTGAATCTGTCCTCTTCGCTTCACACGCCGAAAGCGGCAAGTCCGAAGCAACCGGCGACTTCATCACATACACAGAGCCCACGGCGGCGCAGGATCGCAAGCTGACGTTGATCGACAGCAACCGTCCCGCGGTCACCGCAAACGTGGCAGGGGCAAGCAGCGCAACTGTCGTGCCCGGCGGCAGCCTCGCTGTCACTTACAGCGGCGTCACTAACCGCGATAATATTTCTGCTCTTCTCTGTGACGCAAGCGGCGCGATCCGGTATTACGCCAGTCTGACACCCGACGACTCCGGGGTCTGGAACATGACGCTGCCGGACACGCTGACAAAGGGCAGTGCCTATACGCTCAAGCTGTTCAGCGAGCGGCAGAACGGCAAATTCACCACGAATTACGCCAGCGCACCGACCTCCATTGCACTGAATGTAGCATATAGCGTCTCCCTCTCCGCTTCTCCTGTTGAGGGAGGCACGGTCACGGGCGGCGGAACGTACGCTTCGGGCACGTCCGTCACCGTGACGGCGACGCCTGCGAACGACCACATCTTCGTCAACTGGACGGAGAACGGCAGCGTGGTCAGCACCGACGCAAGCTATACCTTTACCGCGACCGGCGACCGGACGCTGACGGCGAACTTTGAGTGGGAACCCTCTTTGATCGACGACATCATCCCCGTGGCGAACGGCGGCAATGTCTATGTGAATGGGATCAAGTGGCGCGTTATCGGCGTGAGCGATACGGCATGGCTTCTGATCTCTGCCGAAGTGCTGGGTGAAACCAGAACGTGGGAGAACACGATAGCCTATTGCGGCGATGTGTTCAACGGCTTCTCCGCAGCGGAGCAGAGCGCCGTGAAGCGCACGAGCAAGACTGACGGAGAATACACATCGACGGAGTACCAAACCGACTTTGCCGGTACGACCCTGTCGGACGTGACGCTGTTCCTGCTGTCGGCGTGGGAAGCGGAAACCTATTTCAGTTCCAATTACGACAGGCAGCCCGGCACATGGTGGCTGCGGTCGCCGAGCATCTGCAATGACGGCTACAGCTACGCGGGCGTTGTCGGCTTTGTCGGCGAAGTGAGGAGCAACGACGTCCGCAATGGGGGCTACTACGGTGCAAGACCCGCTTTTCAGTTAAATCCTGAATCTGTCCTCTTCGCTTCAAGCGCCGAAGGCGGCAAGCCCGAAGCAACCGGCGGCTTCAGCGCATACACGGAGCCCGCGACGGAGGCAGACCGCAAGCTGACGCTGCTCGACAGCAGTCGTCCCGCAGTCACCGCAAACGTGGCAGGAGCAAGCAGCGCGACCGTCGAGCCCGGCGGCAGCCTCGCCGTCACTTATAGCGGCGTGACCTCCGGCGACAATATCTCCGCTCTTCTCTGTGACGAAAGCGGTGCGATCCTGTATTACGCCAGTCTGACGCCCGACAGCTCCGGCTCCGGCACATGGAACATGACGCTGCCGGACACGCTGACAGGGTACAGCAACTATACGCTCAATCTGTTCAGCGAACAGCTCAACGGAGATCACAACACGGACTACGCCGGCACACCGACGACCATCACGCTGACGGTACCGAACACCAGCACCGTCACCCTCACCGCTTCTCCTGCTGCGGGCGGCACAGTCAGCGGCGGCGGGATTTATGTTGACGGCGTTTCTGTTACCGTGACGGCAACGGCGAACGACCTCTACACTTTCGTCAACTGGACGGAGAACGGCAGCGTGGTCAGCACCGACGCAAGCTATACCTTCACCGTGACCGCCGACCTGACGCTGACGGCGAACTTCGGGCGGGAGCGCTCCCTGATCGACGGCATCCCCGTGGCGAACGGCGGCTTTGTCTATGTGAATGGGATCAAGTGGCGCGTCATCGGTGTGAGCGATACGGCATGGCTTTTGATCTCCGCCGAGGTATTGGGCGGGGACAGAACGTGGGAGAGTGCGAAAGCCTATTGCAGCGACGTGTTCAACGACTTCTCCGCAGCGGAGAAGAACGCCGTGAAGCCCACGAGCAAGACGGACAGAAAATACACATCGGCGGGGACCGGAATCCCCTTTGCCGGCACGACCCTGTCTGATGCGACGCTGTTCCTGCTGTCGGCGTGGGAAGCGGAAACCTATTTCAGCTCCGATGCCGACAGGCAGCCCGGTTGGTGGTGGCTCCGCTCGCCATACTTTTACAACACTGAATACGTGGGCGATGTCCTCAAAGAAGGTTATCTGAATTATTTCGGTGCCCTCGCCGACAGCCTCTTCGGGGCGCGTCCCGCTTTTCAGTTAAATCTTGGATCTGTCCTCTTCACTTCACGTGCCGAAGGAGGCAAGCCGGAAGCAACCGGTGGATTCAGCACTTACACGGAGCCCACGACGGAGGCAGACCGCAAGCTGACGCTGCTCGACAGCAGTCGTCCCGCGGTCACCGCAAACGTGGACGGAGCAAGCAGAGCGACCGTCGAGCCCGGCGGCAGCCTCGCCGTCACTTACAGCGGCGTGACCTCCGGCGACAATATCTCCGCTCTTCTCTGTGACAAAAACGGCGAAATCCTGAATTGCGCCAGCCTGACGACCAACGCCTCCGGGGTCTGGAACATGACGCTGCCGGACACGCTGACGGAGGGCAACTATACGCTCAAGCTGTTCAGCGAGCAGCGCAACGGCGATCACGAGACGGACTATGCCGGCGCGCCGACGACCATCACGCTGACGGTGGCACCAATAGACTATACCATCAACATTACCCAATCTGCGAACGGCTCTGTTTCTGCGGCAGTCGGCGGAACCGCCAATCCTGCAACAGTGCACTGCGGCGATATAGTAACGCTGACGGTTACTCCCAATGAGGGCTATGCGGTCAAGAGCGTGAAGTACAACGATACTGCGATAGAGCCTGTCGAGGGCGTTTACTCGTTCACAATGCCCGCAGAGAATGTTACCGTAACTGCGGATTTTGACGTGGAATCCTACTTCGAAGCAGGAACATGCACACTCACCTTGAAAGGTACCGTATTGAACGGCGACAACGGCATGATCCTTCCTAAAGGTGTGTACAATTGTGATGTTGAACATATCAATGTTGACAGCAACGGTGCGACATTGCCGGAGGATTCGTCGTATTTGTTTAATGAATTTTACAATGCCTTAACTATTGACCTTAAAGGCGCAAATACGAGCAGTGTAACGAATATGAGCTATATGTTTGACAACTGTAATGTCTTGACAACAGTTGATCTGAGCGGCTTTGATACAAGACTTGTAACGGATATGAGTGATATGTTCTGCTGCTGCGAGAAACTGACAACAATATATGCCGGCGACAATTGGAATACGGATAGAGTTACCAATTCCGCTGATATGTTCAACGAATGTTCAGCGCTGACAGGCGGCAACGGCACGGCTTTTGACGGCACAAACAATATCGACAAGGAATATGCCCGTATCGACAAGGAAGGACAGCCCGGCTACCTGACAGGCCTTTTTGCTCTGACACTCCCCGGTCAGATGGAGATCGTGACAAATGCAAGCCCCAATATGATGGTCGGCAGCAAATACCTCAGCGGTGCTGTTGTGACACTCAGATATAAGGACACCGTTCAGACGGGATATGTCCTCAAAGTAAAAGCCAACGGCACAGAGCTTCCGGAAGAAAACGGCGTTTACACCGTTACCGTTACAGAGAATACAGAGATCACGGCGACAAAGGAATTGCTCATAGGCGACGCGAACCTCGACGGCATAGTGGACATCCGCGACGCGACAACGATCCAAAAGCACCTCGCGGGGCTTGTCACCCTTGAGGGCGACGCCCTCGCAGCCGCCGACACCGACGGCAGCGGCACGGTAGACATAAACGACGTGACCCACCTGCAAAAGTATATCGCGAAGCTTGATGTAGTGCTTGGAAATCAGCCCGTGTAAGCCTGACTAAAAAAAGGCGGAAGAAGATAGCCTCGCTGTGAATACTCAGAAGCGATCGACGCAATGAGTTCATATCGTGAAGCTCATTCACGACTTTTCCCGACGGGCAGGAAGAGCGCAGTCGGTATCGCCCCTGACGGTAAATCGGGTTCTTTATCACAGCGTTGGTTCGTTGAAGCCCTGCCCACAAACAAAGAGCTTCTGATCCGTCCCAGCTTCAATTATATAAAAGGGCAGCTTGATGATATTCGTGCCGACGTCTTGTTTCTCGGCATTGCGGGGCTTGCGAAAGCGGACCCTGATACGGAGAAAACATTCTTTAGGGAAACGATAGAAAAAACCGGCGCAAAGCTGGTGATCCCCATTCACTGGGATAATTTCTTCTCTCCGCTCGACCGACCGATCAAGGGCATGCCCCATATCATAGAAAACACCGGTGTTGCCTTCTTTAGGACCGCGAAATACTGTGAATTACATGATGTGAATTTTCTTATCCAATATCCGCGTACAAGTATTGAGATTTGAGCGCGGACTTTCACAAATCAAACAGCGTGCAAGCAGTGATAAATCACCGCCTGCACGCTGTTTTTATTGCCGGTTTTTTATTTCGCGGTTCGGAATCTCCTCCGCGTCATTGCCGAATATTATTTTATAACAGGATGATGCGGCTGCCGTTATAACAAAGCGGGGTACAATTTGTACCCTAGTTGTTTCACAAAATTATGGACAACCGGCGCAAAATCTGATATGATTAGATATATCACCCAAAAGGAGAGTACAGGATATGAAAATAGCCATTTTTAACGGTAGCCCGAGAAAACAGAACACAGCCGCAATGGTCGACGCTTTTTGCGAGGGAGCAAAATCAGCGGGCCATGAGGTTGAGGTTTTTCATGTCGGAAGAATGAACATCGCCGGATGCAAGGGCTGCGAATACTGCCATACAAAGGGAGAGGGCAGATGCATTCAGAAGGATGATTTTGATAAGCTCCTGCCCGCGTACAAGGAAGCGGATATCATCGTATTCGCCTCGCCGATCTACTATTTCGGCATGACAGCTCAGATGGAGGCGGCGATCCAGCGCGCGTACTGTATCGGCAAACCCCGCAAGGCAAAGAAAGCCGTTCTGCTCCTCAGCATGGGATCGAGCGGATACAGATCGGCGGTTGCGCAGTTCGAGGAATATATGGATTACGTCAAGATCGAAAACGCGGGTATCATCACCGCCGCAGGCAGTGAAAATATGTCCGAAGAAAAGCTCTCGGAGATCCGCAAGCTCGCTAAGAATATATAAAAAAGCAAAGCTGAATAAGCATAAAAGCGCCAATCGACATCTGAGCCGGTTGGCGCTTTTTTGAGCCATAGAAGAACGACGATTGCCTTTGAAATAATGTTTTTGACCTCTCCCTAAATATTTTGCCCCCTAAAAAATATAAAAAAATTAAACAATTTCAGATTCGCACATTTTTTGATGATTCGTACATCTCAAAATGCCATTCACACATTTTAGTTTTCGTTTCTTCTTATTCTTATTCTGTTTCTTTATTATCTGTTGCTTTTTTAGGCTTAGATTTCTTATTCTTGTATACAATGAAAGCAATAATACAGCAAATAATAATTGCAGCTATAATGATTATGTATACTGGAAATCCAGTGCCGTTTCCAGCTCCCTTTTCTGATTTAGTTCCTTCGTTTTCATTTACAAAACTATGTGACAAATCTAATGAAAGAGGACTTGAAGCCGATGACGTGGCAGTTCGTTCACTTTTGACCGACTATGATGCCGCCGTCGCTGAACGCGATGATGCATACCGTATTGCCGATCGTATTCGCCGCCATGCCTACGCAGGTCTCGCGGTGCACTGTCAGCGTATTGAGCAGGTCGCGCGCGGTGGTTTTAGCTGTTTATTTGGGTCGTTTGTTGCAGATGAAAAGCTTGTCAACGCGGAAAGATGTGACTCTGCCATATTAACAATGCTAAATTCTATTGCATTGTTTTGCAAATAATGTTATGATTTGATAAAAATAACAATTTCACGCTTTACACCGAGCCCGGCTGTTACCGGTTCGTTATTGATCACATAATCCGCCATGCGCCCGGCGCGCAGGTCAAATTCTGAAACGGAGGAATTTTACATGCATAATTATTGCCCAAAATGCGGGAATCCGCTTGATGATGGAGCGATATTCTGTGATAACTGCGGAGTAAAGCTCGACGCTCAGCCTCAGCAGACACAATCGCAACCCTATGTGCAGCCGCAACAACAATTCCCTCAGCCGGAGCGGCAGTATGCGCCGTATCAGCCGCCCTATCAGCATAATCAGCCTGCTCTGCAGCCGCCTAAAAAGAAAACAGGCCTGATCATCGGTCTTATCTGCGGCGGATTCGCTTTTTTGATTGCCGCTGCGCTCATGGTGATATTTGTCGTCATACCAATGCTCAATAAGCCCGGCGGTGATCAACAGCCTACTGCCTCAGCGGTTGCAACAGAACAGACGACGGAACAGATGACGGAAACGTCCATGGATACGACGACAGCAATTCCCACAGAGCCGTCGACAGCTCCACCTACACAAGCGCCTACGCAGCCAAAAGCCGAGCTTCCGTATGAGAACAGCCTCGGCAGTGTCAAGCCTACGGATTTCGCTTGGATATCCGACGTGAAGAGCGGCATGAAGGGCTCGTTCATCGGCAGAGATGATTTAGTCGGCAAGTGGAAGGGAATGATTAAGTACGACGGTATTTGGGAGCTTGTATATGTAACGATAGACACCGACTGCACTGTCACGGTACAGCCCGACCAAATCAACTACGGCGACGGCTGGGAGAGCGAAGCCGGAGACGCTCCCTATATCTTCAGCGGAAGCTTTGATATCGACAGAGTGTACGGTTCGGGAGAATACGGCAAGATCGACCTGTATCAATTTATCGAAACAGGCGGGACACAATACGCGCAGGGTAAGCTGAATGCATCAAAGACAGGTATGGAAGCCGAGGTTTATCTTGTCAGACCGTAAAGGAGAATGATTATGGCAAACTTCTGTCAAAAATGCGGCGCAAAGCTGAAAGCTGCATCTAAGTTCTGCTCATTGTGCGGCGCGCCTGTCAGAAGCGGGAACTATGATCCTGCACAGGTTTCCAAAGCCCCAAGGTGCGCCTTTTGCGGCGCGGAGCTGAAAACGACTTCAAAATTCTGTATGAAATGCGGACAGCCGGTGCAGACGCCTGCCCGACAACAACCTGTTCAACAACAACCTGCCCGACAACAGCCTGTTCAGCGGCAGGAGGTACTGTCGCAAAGCGCCGACCCGAACACGCAGAGCGCGTTTGCTCCGATAAAAACAGGCGAGGTGATCCTCGGAAAATTCGGATTCGGCAGTCAGCTTTCAACAGGCAAGCTCATCGCCGCGCGGTTAAAGGAATTCCCCAAAAGTCTCGGGCAGTTCTTCAAAGAGCCGAAAAAGCTCATCCCTGTTTTGGTTATGGTCGCGCTGTGGCTGATAACCTATCTGTTAAGGGCGTTCGGCGTGAACGGCATACCCACCAAGATACTTTCGTTTTTTACCTTCGCCGGTTCATCGTCGTTTTTTAATCCGCTCGCGCTGTTGGGCGGCTTGGTCGGCAAGGGGATATTCGCGGCGGCGGTCACATCTATTATCAGTCTGCTTGCAAACAAGAAAACTCAGGCGCCGCAGCCCAAGCGCTCCTTCGGCGAGATGTTAAAGGGCGCGTTCGGCGTGAGCGGCGATACGATATTCGGCTGGCTGTGCGGCATCGGCGCCGCGCTGATCGCGTATTGCTTCATCTCCGGCGGCAACGGCTTGATGTCCGTGATGGGCGGAGCCGCGGCGGCATTCACGGCGGCAAGGGCGGCGGCAGGCAACGGCTTTGTCCGTCAGTTCATCGGTTCGCTCAAGGTGAAGAATCCAAAGCCGCTTGAGGGCGTCATGCGCGGCATGGCGGTCGGCTTTTCGGCAGCGACAGTGATCGGCATGATCCCCTATGGCATGACGATCATGCTCATCAACGGCTTACTGCTCCTGCTCTGCGGCGGAACACTTATGATATTACAGGCGACAGGCGTGATCAAATCCAAGGCAAAGGGGGCTGCGGCGGCATGAAAAAGAGAATAGCGGCGATCAGTTTTCTAACGATGCTGATCGTCTCGGTGCTGTGCCTTCCGGTCACGGTATTTGCCGAGGAGGCGGAGGTCGCCCTGCCCGACGGCTACATCAAGCCGATTGACTATTATTACAGAAACCACAAAAAGGTCGACGGCGACACCTACAGCATTGAAGCGAGCGTCAAGGACGCAGACGGTTATTATCTTGGATTGGAATATGTTCATTCGACGACCCTCAGCGTGGACAGCTATGTGCATTCGTCCCGTTCACGCAACAAAGGAAGCAGGAAATTCAAGAATGACGAGGTCGTCTATAACTCTATTCCGAATATGAAGTGGGAGCGGAATGCCGATAACGGCGTTGTGACGATATCCGGCACTACGGTGGGTGACAAGGGCTTTTCCTATCACTTTGATGTGACCTTCTCCAATATCCGCTTCGGCGCCTTGGTCGATGAAAAAGGAGTGGCTTTGGATTTTAACGCCGGACAGGTGCTTGCCGACATCAAAAGCCGTGAGGAAACAACGGGTGACGTTGCCTTTCCGACAAAGGTCTTTGAAGAAAAGGACGTTGCCAACTTACTGTGCTTAGGCGAAGACGGCGATACAAGTATTGCGTTTGTCATACGCGGTAAGGACCGGTCGTCGGGCAATACTGTCAACGGCGGCATTTTGATCCGGTTCAAGGTCTACGGCATCAAATACAAGGGCAACGGCTCCGCGACGATCTTCGCGGACGACAATCCCGGTGAGATCGGCGTCGCCATCCCCGCCGCGATCATCGTCTCCTCCCTCGGCGCGGGCGCGGCTGCGGCAGGAGCGGTTTTAGCCGGCTCCTCGGGCAAAAACGACTCGCCTACCTCGAGCTTTGCCATGTGCGTCAACAAGAACTTTGAAAATACGATCGAGCTCGGACAAACGCCCGTGCCCGTGTTCGCCCATATCGTAGAGTACCCGCCCGGCGGCGGTATGCGGCCGCGTCCCGACCTGACGCAGAGCATACGGACCTTCTCGGGCGACGGAAAGCTGATCGTTCAGGACGGCGGCATCACGAACGGTTACCGCAAGGCGCTCGTTTCCGCCGACGCGAACTTCACGGAGGACAATGGCATGGTGAGCTTCCGCTTTGAGGGCAGGGGCGGTATGTTCACGGAAAACATCATCTTCAAGATCATTCAGCCCGAGATCGTCTTTGCGCAGGACAACCTCGGTCTGCCCGCTCACCACGAAAAGGAGGTCGAGTTTCACTTCGCGCTGATGAATATGCCCGACGATACCGAGGTCAATGCGGAGATCATCAGCCCGAAGAACAAGAAGATATACTCGATCGACGTCCGGCCCTACAAGGAGATGCCGCGCCTTTACCGCGTGAAGCTGCGCGATATCTCGCCGAAGGACGAGGCGGACGCCGGCACGACCGAGCGCCATGTCCTGCACGTCGAGGCTAAGATCAAGGCGGACGCGACGCGTCCCGAGCGCATAGTTGAGAAGGACTATGAGATATTCCGCATCCATATGGGTCTTGTGCTCAGGCTGGAAGCGGACGCGATCGGCTGTTATCTCCGCGTCAAGGACGGTCACACCGAAATGGCGCAGCGCAGAGCGGCAGGCGTTGAGCTGGGAGAGAGCCTTGCGACCCCGACGGCGACAATGAACCCGATGGGAGCCTTGGTCGGCGCGGGAACGGAAGCGCTGACCGCCTCCACCACCTCCTCAAACCTCAATTCGTGGGAGAAGGAGCTGTGCTGCACCACCGGCAGGATCATGCTCTTCTTCTGGGACGAGGAAGAGGAGGAGATCAAGCGCGTACCCGTCGTTCCCGACAAGGAGGTCGAGGTCAGGGCGATACGCGTTGATAACGACAAAAATTCACTGATCGGTCCGGCACAGGACAGCCATCAGACGCTTGTGAACTCACTCGGTATCCGCGTCGCGCGCACCAAGGACATCGACCACGAGGGCATGAGGATCGTCAAGCTCTGCGCCACAGAGTCGGCGCTCGATCAGCCCACAAGGATACGCGCGGAGATCACCGTCAGGGCGACCTTCCGCAAAAAGGAATACACGGTCAAAAAGAAGGTGCTGCTGCACAGTATGCCCTTCCGTCAGATACAGAGTCCGCAGGACTGGAAGAATTTCACCGATTACGACGAAAAAATCACCGAGCAGCTCGAGCTCATCATGACAAAGCTCAAGCACAGGTACGACCCTAAGCTCGAGCACTACCTGCCGTTCTACAACCTGATTGACAGAATGATCAAGGGCTACGACTTCGCCTTCGGCTACGACCAGCGTCAGGTCGACCGCGTGACGAACACCTGGCTGCGCATCGTGCAGGGCAAGCTGGCGGGCGCGAACGAGGAGGCTGAAAAGGTCACCCTCGCCGACGACATCGCCGCGATCTACGCCTTTATGCAGGGTATGCGCGACAACGGCGGAATCCTCGGCAGGATCGCCCTCGGTATCTGCACCTACGGCTATTCCGAATACCTCTTCTTCGCAATGGACGCCGGCGAAAAAATGCAGGCGGCGGTCTATTCCTGCAAGGACGACAAGGATTTCGGCTTCTGGCAGGGAGTAAGGATCGGAGTGGAGGAGTATGAAAAGCAGCTCCTTATGCGGGCGATCATGGCGGGCACGCTGAAGGGTCTCAACCTCGGCTACGCCAAAATACACGGCAAGCTCCACGGCGGTTATGAGAAGGATATCCTCGGCACCATTATGTCCAAATACCGCGTCAAGATGGACGGCATCGACTCCGCCCTGCGCTCCAAGAGCGTCCTCTACGGCAAAACCGCGAAGAGTCTCGACGAGGTCATCGCCTTCACCAACGGCTCCGCGAGAAACCTCTCCAACGCGATGAACCGCAGCAAGGAGGCGCTCGAAGCCTCCAGGAACAGGGTCGACTCCATGTTCGGCAACAAGCCCGACCCGGCGACTATGACGCCCGAGCAGCTCAAGGCATACTGGAAATACGAGCTTGCCGATCAGCGCGCCGACAATGAGATATTCACCCTGCGCCGTCTGATGAAGGAGCACGGCACGGCGCGTGCGTCGGGCAACCTGCGCGAAGCCGACCAGGCGGTTGAGGAGTTCGTTTACAACAATATCCTGCAGCACAAGTCCACCTACAACAAGCTCAATCAGCTCGACGATCCCTTTGCGACGACGATGCGCGCCGAGGTCGTCAGGCTGAGAAATGCCAAGCTGCAAGCCATCACCGAAAGCGCGCTCGACGATATCGCGCTGAAGACGGGCAAGAACCGCTCCAACCTGTTTGTGGAGAACGCGACCTCCAAAAAGGCGTGGAGAGCCGCGGCAGGCGAAAGGGGCTGTATGCCCAACGACTACGACCTGAGCGTCATGGAGCTCAACCGCTCCGACCCGAGCAAGAGCGTCGGCATCGACCAGTCCGTAGGCGAAAATGCGCTTGCCCGCGCGACCTACAGGGCGTATCACGGCGGCAAAGAAGCGCCGAGCTATGAGGTAGCCAAGGAATTCACCCGCAAGTTGGACAACACCTACGTCAACCCGTGGATGGATCAGGGCAACGAATACGATATCAGATGGAACCCCGAGGCGTACAAGGACTTGAAGGCGCTGACCGATCCCAAGCATTACGGCGATCCGCTAAAGGGCAGTGGTCTGGATAAGAAGGCGTTTGAGCACAAGGTAGGCGAGCGCGTTGATTATTCAAGAAAGCTCGAGAGCGAAGCAGACGGGCTTATGGCACAGGCGAAAACCGCCGAGGGCGCACAGCGCGAGGCGTTTATCCAACAGGCGAACGACCTGTATATCCAGTCTAACGACGAGCTGGTAGAGGGCGCGAAGCAGCTCGTCAAGGTGAAGAAGATCACCGAGGGACGAAATATCCTGCACGACGCGGAAACGGGAAGCTCTCTTGTCACCGACCGCGTCCGTGATATGGCAAACATAGCCGAAAAGGTCAGCTCCGAAAACGCTTCGCCTGTCGAGATGGAACGGCTTCTGCAAGAACAATACGGCACCGACCTCAAGGGCGCCGCAAGGGAAACGGCGAATTGCCTGATCTGATCGGAGTTGTTATACGGCACAGTCAGCTAAAGACTATTATTCGCAGGAGGCTTTGTTGCGGATCGAATATTTTTAGCTGACTTGAATTCGGATTAAGTATACTTGTTAATCCGAGTAAGCTTGCTCAGAGATACCCGGTTTTGATAGATATGTTGGCTTCTTTTTACGAATAACGTTTCTTATCAATTTCTCAAAGCTAAATGATTTTCTGCATATATTTCCGACGTGCAGAGAAGCGTTTTGAATCAAGAATGGGCTGAACTCTTTTTCGATTTGAGAAATCCCTAAAAAGCGATTATCGGGTAGACAAATCCAAATTTTTATTGTAAATAGAAGTAAATAAATCTGTACAAGGAGAAACTATCATGGGATTTTTGGATAAGTTATTTGACAGCGTTATAGCGGCAGTCGAAAACACGGCAGGCGAAAGCACAACAGAAAAGGCAGAAGAAAAACCGGCAGAACAGCCGACGCAGCCTGAGGTAACGACTCCGCAGACGGAGAAGATCCGTTTCGGCAGCAAGAATCCGGTACCCATTAGGACGGAGATCAACGGCGCTGAGGTGAATCTGTTTGTCGTTTATTACGGCACGGTGGAGGTCAATATCAAAGACCCCGCCATCGTACAGAACTACGG
>CACYIC010000015.1 GCA_902774325.1 uncultured Ruminococcus sp. | reverse complement strand
GGTGACGTAACCATTTATCCGTTTCACGCAACAGTTGTTTCATATCTGCCAGCTTAAAGTAATTTATCCAACCCTTAATAAATTGTTTCAGTTTAAGTAGCGGTCTGTTTATCATTCAGCCTGCTTAGATCCTCCGGAGTAAACGGCTCTTGAGTTTTGTTTTTCCTTGGCAATCTTATCACTCCTTTGGAGTTCGTCTTTTTCGTTTCGTCAAATCAATTACGAAATCGGAACGTTGTTCTCGTCGCAGCCCACAAAGCTGAGCGCTACCTTGAGGTCGGCGTCCTGCACGTCGTCGTCGCACTGGGGATCCTCGCCGTCGACCCACAGACGAACCGTGACCTTCTTGGGGGTCATCTCGTCAAGGTGGAAAAGTCTGGTGGAATTGGAATAAACCATCGCTCCGCTCGGGAGATCGAAGGTATTGAGACCGTTGATCGTGCCCGCCTTGTTGTGCTCATAGACCGCGGTGCCGTTTGATTCTGTGGTGAATTATTCTTTTTGATTTGGTTAATATTACCCAGTACTATTCCTTATAAGAAAAATGTGTTAAAATAGGGCGTATTTCTTTCCATGTAAGGCATATTGTAAACCTTCTCAAAAATAGAAGTTGACAATTATGACGCTTGGAGTTATAATAAAACCGAAAGGCAGGTTACGGAAAAATATGGAAAACGAAAAGAAAACGACGCGCTCTCACAAGGCGCTGCTCGATCTGATTTACACGGCGATGTTCGCGGCGATCATTTGCGTATGCTCCCTCATAAAGATACCTATCGGGCAGGTGCCCGTGACGCTGCAAACCTTCGCGGTCTGCGTCGCGGGGGCTATGCTTGGCTGGAAGCGCGGAACGCTGAGCGTTGTTATATATATATTAATAGGTATGACGGGGCTGCCCGTGTTCTCGGGCTCGGGAGGCTTCGGAGTCCTCGCGGGACCGACCGGCGGTTACATAATCGGCTTTATATTTACAGCCCTGTGCTGCGGTATCGCCGCCGATAAATTCGGCAGAAAAATACTTCCGCTCGCGGTCTCGATGGTCGCGGGAGTATTGGTTTGCTACGCCTTCGGAACGCCGTGGTTCATGTTCGTCACCAAAACAGACTTTTTGGCTTCGCTCGGGATCTGCGTGCTCCCCTTCCTCATCCCCGACGCGGTCAAAATCGCCGCCGCTGCCGTGCTCGTGAACAGGCTGAGCAAGATCATAAAATTTTAATGGAATCTCTAAATTATTCTTGCCGCCCATAGCCACAAATCTTTAACAGCATATTTATGCCAAAACTCCTCTTTATACGCAGTATGACTTCGTTGTTTTGACAAAAATCTACTATAGGACATCCGCGCCTCTGAACAGCAGGTAATTTTCGGAGGCGCCCTAATATAGTTTTATTGCGCCGAACGCCCTGATTTTTCTTGAAATCGGGGCGTTGTTGTTGTATAATGAAAATGTGAAAATATAATCGACAAAAGGCAGGAAAGGAGGCATGAAATGAAGCGATATATTCTCGCCCTTGACGAGGGCACGACCAGCGCCCGCAGCATCTTGTTCGACAGGGAGCTGAACGTCGTGAGCGTTTCGCAGCATGAGCTGCCGCAGATCTACCCGCGCGAGGGCTGGGTCGAACAGGACCCGATGGACATCTACGCGAATCAGTATTCCTCGATGACGGAGTGCATAGCCAAAAGCGGTATCTCGCCCGACGAGGTCGGGGCAATAGGCATCACCAATCAGCGCGAGACCTCGATAGTCTGGGAGAAGGCGACCGGAAAGCCCGTCTATAACGCTGTCGTCTGGCAGTGCAGGCGAACCGCCGAGCTCTGCGAGCAGCTTGAAGCCGAGGGCTTGGGAGCGTACATCGGAAAGGTCACGGGACTGCGCCCCGACGCTTATTTCAGCGGCACAAAAATCAAATGGATTCTCGACAATGTTCCCGGCGCAAGGGAGAAGGCTGAGCGCGGCGAGCTGCTTTTCGGAACGGTTGACAGCTGGCTTGTCTGGAAGCTGACAGACGGAAGGGTCCACGTCACCGACCGCACCAACGCCTCGCGCACAATGCTCTATGATATCCACAATTTAAAATGGGATGAAAAGCTCTGCGAAAGACTCGGGGTGCCGCTTTCGATGCTCCCTGAGGTAAAGAGCAGCGGCGAGGTCTACGGAAGCATGAAGCTCATGGGCGCCGAGGTCCCGATCTGCGGCATCGCGGGCGACCAGCAGGCGGCGCTCTACGGTCAGGGCTGCCGGAGCGCGGGCGATTTGAAGATAACCTACGGAACAGGCTGCTTTCTGCTCGCAAACACCGGAAGCTCTCCGGCTCAGAGCGGGCGCGGACTGCTGACCACGATCGCCGCGACAAGAGAGAACGAGCCTGTTCAATACGCGCTCGAGGGCAGCGTCTTTGTCGGCGGAGCCGTGATCCAATGGCTCAGGGACGAAATGAGGCTCATTTCCGACGCCGCGGACAGCGAATACTTCGCGAAGAAGCTCAAGAGCAACGGCGGAGTTTACCTCGTTCCCGCCTTCGCGGGACTCGGCGCGCCCTATTGGGATATGCGCGCGAGGGGCACGATAACGGGACTGACGCGCGGCACCGGCGGCGACCATATCATAAGAGCGGCGCTGGAGTCCATCGCCTATCAGTCCGAGGACGTAATCGAGGCGATGGAAAAGGATATGGGCGAAAAAATAAGCGCCCTGCGAGTTGACGGCGGCGCTTCGGCTAATAATTTTCTCATGCAGTTTCAGGCGGACGTTTCCGACGTCACGGTCATCAGACCGAGCCAAAAGGAGGCAACGGCTCTGGGAGCCGCCTGTCTCGCGGGACTCGCGGCGGGTATTCTTGACGAAAAAGCGATTGGCGGCGATAGCTCGGCGACAACATTCAGGAGCATGATAACGGAAGAGGAACGCGGGCGACTGCTCGACGGCTGGCACAGCGCGGTCAGAGCCTGCAGAACAGGAGGACAATAATGGAGCTCAAGGATATCAAAATGATAGAAAAAAAGGTTCCCTCAAGCGACGGGATCCACACGCTCAGCGGCAGGGTCTATCTCCCCGAGGGCGAGGCAAAGGGGCTTTTCCACGTCGTTCACGGCATGACGGAGCACATCTCGCGGTATGACAAATTCATGCGCGAGATCGCCGCGGCGGGATATATCTGCTTCGGCTACGACAACCTCGGTCACGGCTTCACCGCCAGGGACAAGGACGAGCTGGGCTTCATCGCCGAAAAGAACGGCGACAAGCTGCTGCAAAAGGATATACTGCTCTTCGGCGGCGAGGTCAGGAGCGAATACAGCTCCGCTCTCCCCTACATCCTCATGGGTCACAGCATGGGCAGCTTTATCGTGCGCAATTTCGCGCTTGAGCACGCGGGCTTTATCGACAGGCTGATCGTCATGGGCACCGGCGGGCCGAATCCCGCCTCGGGAGCCGCGCTGACTCTCATCCGCTCCCAGAAAAAAATATTCGGCAAAGAGCATATCTCCCCGATGATCGAGAAGATGATGTTCGGCACCTACAACAAGAAATTCGGCAAGGACGACAAGTACTACTGGCTCTCGAAGCTTCAGACCGAGCGCGACGACTACCGCGCCGACGAATACTGCGGCTTCCACTTCACTATCAGCGCGATGGAGGATCTTGTAAAGCTCCAGAGCGACTGCAACAAAAAGCAGTGGTTTGAGAAAATCGGCTCCAACCTGCCCATCCTGCTGATCTCGGGCGCGGACGATCCCGTGGGAGATTACGGAAAGGGCGTCAAGAAGGTTCACGATCTGCTCAAAAAGGCGGGCAAAAAGGTAACGCTCAAGCTCTACCGCGACTGCCGCCACGAGCTTCTGAACGAAACCTGCCACGAAAAGGTGGTAAAGGATATTTTGGAGTGGCTGGGGTAAGCGCGCAATATCTTTTGAATTATTTCTCATGCGCCGCAACGGACAAACCGCTGCGGCGCTTTTTTTGCGCCGGTGGGCGCTCCTTCCGCCTTTGCGCCGGCGGGTGCTCCTTCCGCCTTTGCGCCGGCGGGCGCTTCATCCGCCTTTGGAAAACTTGGAAAGAAACAAAAAGCTTCTGCAACGGCGGGTCAAAAGTTGTTCTGTCCGCTGCCTTATCCTTTTGTTCACTGCCTTATCGTTCTGTCCGCTGCCTTATCGTTTTGTTCACTGCCTTATCGTTCTGTTCACTGCCTTATCGTTCTATTCTCTGCCTAATCAATTCTCGTAAAAAAAGCATTGCCGTTAAACGAAACGTTGTGATTCTTTTTCATATATAAAAAGGAGCGCGCCGAAGCACGCTCCTTAATTACCGGGAAAATTTTACGCCTTTTTCTTATTATTTAACAGCTTGATAAGCAGCAGCACGCCTACGAGCAGGGCGATGGAAACGCCGAGCACCACAAAGACGTTCTGAACAAAGCCCGCGATCAGGTAGCCGACCGCCGAAACGCCCGCGACCGTCAGCGCGTAGGGCAGCTGGGTCGAAACGTGGTTCACGTGGTCGCACTGAGCGCCGGTCGACGCCATGATGGTGGTATCCGAAATAGGCGAGCAGTGGTCGCCGCAAACAGCGCCGGCGAGGCAGGCGGAGATGCAGATGATGACCATCGAGGGGATACCGTTCTCGCCCGCGTTGGCAAGGCTTGAGGAAAATACTCCCGTGACGATGGGAATGAGGATACCGAAGGTTCCCCAGGAGGTGCCGGTCGCGAAAGAAAGACCGACGGCGACGACAAAGAGGATGAGCGGCAGAAGGATCTGGATCGCGGTCGCGTTCTCAACAAGAGCGCTTACAAAGGCGCTCGCGCCGAGCAGACCGGTCATGGTCTTGAGGGTCCATGCGAAAACAAGGATGAGGATGGCGGGAACCATCTGCTTGAAGCCCGAAACGATGGAGCTCATGCACTCGGTGAATTTCAATACGCCGCGGCAAATGAAGTAGATGATATCAACTATCAGCGCGGCGATCGAACCGAGCGCGAGACCGACGGACGCGTCGCAGTTCGCGAAGGCGTTGATGAAATCAAGATTGTTTTCTCCGCCGAAGAAGCCGCCGGAATAGAGCATTCCGACAACGCAGAGGAAGATAAGAATGACAACGGGGATGATGAGGTCATAAACCCTGCCCTTGCTGTGGGAGGGCTCGTCGTCCTTCTCGTAAACGCTGTTTCTGGTGGTGAAGAGGTCGCCCTTTGCGGCGTTGTCCTCGTGCAGCTTCATGGGACCGAAATCCTCATGAGCGAGAGCGATGAACACGACCATTATGAGGGTGAGCAGAGCGTAGAGGTTGTAGGGGATCGTGCTGATAAAGAGCTGGATTCCGTTTACGCCCTCAACGGTTCCGCTGACCGCCGCCGCCCAGGATGAGATCGGGGCGATGATGCAGACGGGAGCCGCGGTCGCGTCGATGAGGTAAGCGAGCTTTGAGCGCGAAACCTTGTGCTTGTCCGTGACGGGACGCATTACCGAACCGACGGTGAGGCAGTTGAAATAGTCGTCTACAAAGATAAGAACGCCGAGGATGAAGGTCGCGATGCAGGCGCCGGCGCGGGTCTTGATATGGGTCGCCGCCCATTCGCCGTAGGCGCGGCTGCCGCCCGCCTTGTTCATGAGCACGACGATAGCGCCGAGCACAACGAGGAACACGAGGATGCCGACGTTATAGCTGTCAGCGATATTCGCGATAATGCCTTCGTTTACAATGGATTTGAAGGTGACTTCAAAGCCGTTCATAAAGCTGTTCGCGGTCGAAATTGCAAAGAGCACGCCGCCCGTTACGATTCCCGCGAAGAGAGAGGAATAAACCTCCTTGGTGATGAGCGCCAGACCGATAGCCACGATAGGCGGCAGCAGCGACCACATCGAACCCATGAGAGTCCCGTCGTCGGCATTGCCGGTGACTGCCTGAGTGATAGGCGCCTGAACGAAGCAGAATATTATGTATACCGCGATAAGAGCGATGAAAATAATATTCTTCAGATGTTTTTTCATATTGTTCTTCCCTTTCATTTTTTTCGTCGTTTTTCGACAAACAACAGACACATTTTAACATATTAAAACGTTGATGACAATATTTAAAGCAAAACTAATTATTTTTTGTGGATTTGTCCAAATCAAAGGAAAAAGATTTGTTGAAAACAACGAGATGAAGGTCTGATGAATTTTTAAAGCAAAGCCGCTTTTTGAGCGCTGACGGGCAGCCGTTTCAAAGCGCTTTAGTGATTTAAACCAAATTCGTTGTATCATATCCGTGCAATATTCACAAAGTTTTTATATATTTATTGTTTGCTCTTGACAAACACGCTTTAAAGTGCGATAGTATTAAAGTGAAATAAAGAGAACCTTATCTCAAAGGCAGCGACCGGGAAGAAGTAAGGCGGGAAGATACCCTCAGAGAGTCGCCGTTTGATGCGAGGCGACGGATCGAACCGAGCTGAATACATCCCGAGAGCCGCGCGCCGAAAGATCCCCTGATCCTGTAGACCGCGACGGGTGCGACCGTTATATCGCGCAAGAGGCTGCGTTCAGCGCAGTAAATTCGGGTGGTACCGCGATCATTCGCCCCGACGGTCAATTTGGCTGTCGGGCTTTTATTTTTCTTTATTGCAATTATTATTGATTTTGGAAAGGATTTGTCTTATGCCGATCACCGAGTTATTAACACGAAACGCGACTTATTTCAAAAACGACATCGCGCTGGTGGAGATCAACCCCGAGGTACAGAACGTGCCTCGCGTAACCTGGCGCGAGTATTCGCTTATCGAGTCAGCCCGAGGCGGCGCCTTCAGGAAGCAGCTCACCTGGGGCGAGTTTGACGTAAAAGCCAACCGCTTCGCTAACCTCCTGCTCTCGCGCGGACTCAAGAAGGGCGAAAAGGTGGCTATCCTCCTCATGAACTGCCTCGACTGGCTGCCGATCTACTTCGGTATCCTCAAGGCGGGCGGAGTCGCCGTTCCCCTCAACTTCCGCTATACCGCGGAGGAGATCAAATACTGCGTTGAGAAATCGGACTCCGACTTCCTTGTATTCGGCCCCGAATTCATCGGAAGAGTCGAGGAGATCTGCGACCGTCTCCCCCGCGTCAAAAACTACTTCTATGTCGGAACCGAGTGCCCCGTTTTCGCAGACAGCTACGAGGAGATGATTTCCTACTGCTCCTCGCAGGCTCCGAGCGTTTACATCACCGACGACGACAACGGCGCCATCTACTTCTCCTCGGGCACAACGGGCTTTCCCAAGGCTATCCTCCACGCTCACCGCGCGCTCATGCATTCGGCAAAGGTCGAGCAGGCGCACCACGGTCAGACCCGCGACGACGTGTTCCTCTGCATCCCGCCGCTCTATCATACGGGCGCGAAAATGCACTGGTTCGGAAGTCTTTATTCGGGCAGCAAGGCTGTGCTGCTGCGCGGCGTCAGCCCCGAATGGATAATCCGCACCGTCAGCGAGGAGCGCTGCACGATAGTCTGGCTGCTGGTTCCGTGGGCTCAGGATATCCTCGACGCCATCGACAGCGGCAGGATAGACCTCAATAATTTCGAGCTTTCTCAGTGGAGGCTGATGCATATCGGCGCTCAGCCCGTGCCTCCCACTCTGATAAAGCGCTGGAAAGCGATATTCCCGCACCATCAGTACGACACCAACTACGGACTCAGCGAGAGCATCGGTCCCGGCTGCGTCCACCTCGGAGTCGAGAACACCGAAAAGGTCGGCGCGATAGGCGTTGCCGGCTACGGCTGGGAGGTCAAGATCGTAGACGAGAACAGGAACGAGGTGACCGACGGCGTAGGCGAGCTCGCGGTAAAGGGTCCCGGAGTCATGAAGTGCTACTACAAGGACGCAAAAGCGACCGAGGAAGTGCTCGACAGCGAGGGCTGGCTCTACACCGGAGATATGGCTGAGCGCGACAGGGACGGCTTCATCTATCTGGTAGACCGCAAGAAGGACGTAATAATCACCGGCGGCGAAAACCTCTATCCGGTTCAGATCGAGGATTTTCTCAGGAGCAACAACGCCATCAAGGACGTCGCCGTTATCGGACTTCCCGATCCCCGTCTGGGCGAGATCGCGGCGGCGATCATCGAGGTCAAGGAGGGCATGACGCTCTCCGAGGAAGAGGTCAACCAATTCTGCCTCGATCTTCCGCGCTACAAGCGTCCCCGCAGGGTGATCTTCGCTAAGGTCCCCAGAAATCCGACCGGAAAAATCGAAAAACCCGTTTTGCGCAAGATCTACTGCGGCGAAAGCGTAGTAGCCCAGCAAAACGAGATAGATATAAAAAATCTCTAATCCGCCGCAGGCGGGCGGAGAGCAAAAGGAAATAAGCCCGCAAGGACGACCCTTCGCCCGGGCTCAGGCTTGCTCCGATAAAGGCTCCGCTCCCTCGGCACTGAAAAAAATCAGGGGGTATTCTTAAATGGATATGGCAATCAAAATCATCATGCTGGTGCTCTTCTTCGGAGTCATGGTCGGCGTCGGCATCTACTGCCGCAAGAACGCGACAGACGTAAACGGCTTTGTGCTCGGCGGCAGAAGCGTCGGTCCCTGGCTCACGGCTTTCGCCTACGGCACCAGCTACTTCTCGGCGGTAATCTTCATCGGCTACGCGGGACAGTTCGGCTGGAAATACGGTATCGCCTCTACCTGGATAGGTATAGGAAACGCTCTGGTCGGCTCCTTCCTCGCCTGGGCGGTGCTCGGCAGACGCACGAGGATCATGACCCAGCACCTCAATTCGGCGACGATGCCCGAATTCTTCGGCAAGCGCTTTGACAGCAAGGCGCTCAAGATCGGAGCCTCGATCATCGTATTCATCTTCCTCATTCCCTACACCGCATCGCTCTACAACGGACTCTCGCGCCTGTTCAATATGGCGTTCGGAATCCCCTACGTCTGGTGTATCGTCGCGATGTCCGTGCTCACGGGAATCTACGTCATCGCCGGCGGCTACATGGCGACGGCTATCAACGACTTCATCCAGGGCATCATCATGCTCATAGGAATCGTCGCCGTCATCGTCGCGGTGCTCAACACCCAGGGCGGCTTTATGGAGGCGCTCAACAAGCTCGCGAGCGTTTCCGATCCCGAGGTGTCCGCGACTCCCGGCGTATTCAATTCCTTCTTCGGACCCGATCCTCTCAACCTTCTCGGAGTTGTCATCCTGACCTCTCTGGGCACCTGGGGACTTCCTCAGATGGTTCAGAAGTTCTACGCGATCAAGCACGAGCGCGACATCAAGAAGGGCACGATCATCTCGACCGGCTTCGCGATCATAGTCGCGGGCGGCTGCTACTTCCTCGGCGGCTTCGGCAGACTCTTTAACGTCGACGTAGCCAAGGACGGCTTTGACGCGATCATCCCCACGATGCTCTCCAACCTGCCCTCGCTGCTCATAGCGGTTGTGGTTATCCTGGTGCTCTCGGCTTCGATGTCCACCCTCTCCTCGCTTGTTATCGCATCCAGCTCGACCCTTACCATCGACCTCATCAAGGGCAATATCGTCAAGAAGATGGACGACAAAAAGCAGGTCGTATTCATCAGGATCTTCATCGTGGTATTTATCGCGATCTCGGCGCTCATCGCCATCTATCAGTACGGCAGCAAGAACGAGAGCGTTAAATTCATTGCTCAGCTCATGGGCGTTTCCTGGGGAGCTCTCGCGGGCGCGTTCCTCGCTCCCTTCCTCTACGGTCTGTACTGGAAAAAGACCACAAAGGCAGCCTGCTGGGCAAGCTTCATCTTCGGCGCGGGCTTAATGCTGCTCAACCTCTTCTTCCGCAACATCTTCCCGCCCATCCTCCAGTCCCCGATCAACTGCGGCGCGTTCACCATGCTCGCCGGCTTGATCATCGTTCCGGTAGTGAGCCTGCTCACTCCCAAGCCCCAAAAGCAGCTTGTTGAGGACGCCTTCGCCTGCTACGAAAAGAAGGTTCCCGCGTCCCAGAAAAACTCGCTTGACTGATATTTTTCTCAAGCACAAGGCAGCGCCCTTCCCCGGGCGCTGCTCAATACTTTTAAATAGTAACAAAATACTTGTCAAATTCCGCAAAACGGACTATAATAAATCTACGGGAACGCCGCGCGGCAAAAAAATGCGGCGTTTCATTTGAACGGGAAGTGGTGAGGACATGAAATCTCCGCGCAATAAGACCTTGGATATCGGCGTTGACGAAGGACAGAAGCACCTTGAAAAATGCGTCTCGGTGACGGCTCCCTGCGATATCGGAGATATCCGCGACAAAACCGTGCTCGGGGACTTTTTCAGCGTCGCTCCTCTGCTTCCCGAGGGCTTTGCCGATCTGATAATAGCCGACCCGCCCTACAACCTCGCCAAGGATTTCGGCGGCAGACGCTTTTCGCACAGGAGCGACAAAAGCTACCGCGAATACACCGAGAGCTGGATAAGGCTGATTAAGCCCCTGCTCAAGCCCGACGGCTCGGTCTACGTCTGCTGCGACTGGCGCTCGGGAATGATAATAGGCGACGTGCTCTCGGAGCATTTCAAGCTCCGCAGCCGTATCACCTGGCAGAGGGAAAAGGGGCGCGGCAGCAAGCGCAACTGGAAGAACTGCATGGAGGATATATGGTTCGCCACCTGCTCGGATTCCTATACCTTCAACTACGAGGCGGTCAAGCTCCGCAGAAGGGTCGTCGCTCCCTACAGAGTCGACGGCAAGCCGAAGGACTGGGAGGAAACCGAGGAGGGCAACTTCCGCAACACCTTCGCCTCCAACTTCTGGGACGATATCTCCATCCCCTACTGGTCGATGGCGGAAAACACCGCTCACCCGACCCAGAAGCCCGAAAAACTGCTAGCGAAGCTCATCCTCGCCTCGTCAAACGAGGGCGACCTTGTCTTTGATCCCTTCCTCGGCTCGGGCTCTACCTCCGTTACGGCGAAAAAGCTCGGCAGGCATTACTCCGGGATCGAGCAAAATCCTCAGTACTGCGTCTGGGCTGAAAAGAGGCTCGAGGACGCCGCGCTCGACAAAACCATCCAGGGCTATGAAAACGGCGTCTTTTTTGAACGCAACGCGAAAAGCAAGCAAAACCGCCGCGAGGCTTGATCGAAAAGGCATCATAAAGCATTATAATATATTGTTTTTTCTCTCAAGCTGTGGTATTATAAAAGCAGATAGGCATCGGGAGGCATGACAGATGAAACACAACGGAAAAATAGCGCTGATACCCGCTTACAATCCCGACGAGAAGCTTCTCGGCGTGGTTGAGGATCTCAAGCTTTACGGCTTCACCGTGCTGATCGTCGACGACGGAAGCGGCGAGGAGTTTCAGGAGATCTTCAGAAAAGCGGGCGAGCTTTCGGGCGCAAATGCCGTAGTCCACCTCAAAAGCAACAAGGGCAAGGGCACAGCGCTCAAGACAGGACTAAAATATATCCGCGACAACTGCGAGGCGCCTTATGTCGTGACGACCGTTGACGCCGACGGACAGCACGGAATAAGCGACATAAACACCGTCACCCGCGCCGCGCAGAGCAGCCGGGGCACCTTTATTATCGGAAGCCGCAGGCTAGACAGGAGCACTCCCTTTCGCAGCCGAAGCGGAAACCTGATAACGCGGGTTTTCCTCAACACCTTGACGCCCGCGAGGATATACGACACCCAGAGCGGGCTGAGGTCTTTTTCAGACGACATCGTCCCTATCCTGTGCAAGACCGAGGGCAGCCGCTACGAATACGAGATGAAGGTGCTGATCGACGTCACCCGCAACAATATCCCCGTCAAGGAGATCAAGATCAAGGCGATCTATATTGACGGCAACAGCTCGACCCACTTCCGCACCATAGCCGATTCCGTCAGGATATATAAAACCATCTTCAGTAACGCGGGATACGGGGAAGGGAAGAATAATGAATAAAGAATAGTGAATAGTGAATAATGAATAATTAATGGTCGCTTCGCTCCGGATTTGTAATGCCGTGCGTTTGGTTGAGAACGGCTTCTCCTATATCAAACGTTTAGCTTATATCTTCGGGTTCAGAAAAAAAGAATAATGAATAAAGAATGATGAATAGTGAATAATTGCGGGCGGGACACCCGCACCCGTTTTGTAATGCCGTGCGTTTGGTCGAGAACGGCTTCTCCTATATCGGACGTTTGGATTTTTTTAATTGAAAATTGAAAATTGAAAATGGAAAATTTTGGTCGGGTAGACAGGTTTGGTTTTTTTAACCTTTCATGCCCGACCGATTTTTTGTTAGTGCGGGACATCGGGGAGAACGGCTTCTCCTATTTCAAACGTTTTCTGTAATAAAATCAAGGAAGCCGCCGCATTTTCCAAACCCGCAGCAATAAAAATTCGGTCGGGCACAAAAGGTTCATCATTAAGCAAACCCATCTGCCCGACCGCAATTATTCATCATTCACTATTCATTATTCATTAGCTTATTCAGTCCTCGACGATTTCGAGTTCTTCGTCGCTTAGCTCCTTGATCTCCTTCTTGTTGAAGGCGTCGTAGATCAGCGGGATTATATAGAGCGTCATGAAGGTCGCGTAGAGCAGACCGCCTATGCAGACGACTGCGAGCGGCTGCATCATCTCGGCTCCTGTCCCGATTCCGAGCGCCATGACCGAAAGGCCGAGCACGGTGGTGAGAGCCGTTATAAGGATCGGGCGCATACGGGTCTGACCCGCCTCAACTATCGCTTCCGTCCTGCTCAAGCCCTCGATCCTGAGCTTATTGATATAATCCACCAGCACTATACCGTTGTTCACTATGATTCCGCAGAGCATGATGAAGCCTATCAGAGAGATAACGCTCACGTCGAAGCCCGTTATCAGCAGACCGATAAAGCCGCCCGTGAAGGCAAGCGGGATCGTGAACATGATTATGAAGGGCGATTTCAGGCTCTGGAACTGAGCCACCATGATAAGATAGATCATAATAACGCCCAGAAGCATCATCAGCAGGAGCTGCCTGACAGCCTCCATCGTTTCCTCGTTGCTTCCCTCAAACTCTATCGAACAGCCAGCCGGGAGCTTGAGATCGCGCAGAGCGGCGTCCGCGGCGTTTGAAGCCTCGGTGAGGGTATGACCCTCCTTCGGCACGGCGGTTATCGTCAAAAAGCGGTTCTGATCTCTGCGCTTTATGAGATCCGACGTTTCGGCGCGCTTGATATTGGCGATCTTTCCGAGCTTTACGCTCTTTTCCTCGCCCTGCGCGTCCGTATAGGTCAGCTTGATATTTTTCAGCTTGTCGGCGGTGGTCTTTTGGGAATTGTCCTTGACCACCACTATATCCAGCGCCTTGCCGTCCTCTCCCTTGAGCGTGGCGGAGGTCTTTTCGCTCGATACGGCTGAGGCGACCTGCTGGAACACCTGAGCAACCGTCAGGCTGTTTTCCGCAGCCTTCTTTTTGTCCACCGTCACCCTGATCTCGGGAGAGGTGGCGCCGAGTCCCGGGTCTGATTTTTCAATGCAGTCGAGCTTCTCGAGCTTCCCGGAGATCTCCTTTGCCGTGCTGCGGAGGACGTCGAGATCGTCGCCGTAAAGCGCAACCTGAACATTGCTTTCGCCTATGAGAGTTGACATCGAGCTTGTGGTGCTGCCTCCGACGGTCACCTCGCCGTCAACAAAGGCAAGCTCCTTCTCGAGCTTCCTGGTGATCTCCTCGCCCTTCTTGGTGCTGTCGCTCCTCAAAACGCCGTAAGCCATGAGGCTGCCGGTACTTGAGCTGCCCGAGCCGAGTCCCATCAGGGAGGTGCTGCTTCCCGCGAGCACTCCGACGGTTTCAAACTCGTCGATCTTGGACATCACCCTGTTGACCTGCTCGCCGACCGCGACGGTGTCCTCAAAGGTGACGTTCGGATCGAGCGAGACGTCCACCTGGATCTCGGTGCCGCTCATCGAGGGCATGAAGCTGAAGCCGCGTATCAGCGCGCCGAAGCCGCTGCCCAGAAGCAGAACAATAACGACCGCTATCGAGATGACCTTGTGGCGAAGCACGAACCTGAGCGAGCGCCCGTAAGCCCGGGCTATCCTGCCCTCGCCGCTGCTTTTTCTGTCTCTGATCCTGCGGAGCATACCCCGGCTCATGGCGGGCACAAGGGTTAGCGCCACGACAAGGCTGGCAAGCAGCGAATAGGCGATAGTGAGCGCCATATCGACAAAGAGCTGCCTTGTTATTCCCTCGACAAAGACTATGGGCACAAAGACGCAGATCGTGGTCAGGGTCGAGGCGGCGATCGCGCCCGCGACCTGCTTTGCTCCGTTCACCGCCGCTGCCGCCGCGGAGTGCCCGAGTGAGCGCAGGCGGTAGATATTCTCTATTACGACTACGGAGTTGTCTACCAGCATTCCGACGCCTATAGCCAGACCCGAAAGCGAGATCAGGTTGAGCGTCACGCCGCTGAAATACATGAGAACGATGGCGAACACGACGCTTATCGGGATGGAGCAGGCGACAATGAGCGTGGGCTTGATATCCCGCAGGAACAGGAAGAGAATGATTATAGCGAGCGCCGCTCCCATGAGAAGGTTCTGCAGAACGCCGTTGATTATGATATGGATGTAATCTCCCTGGCTGTAGAGATAGGTGAACTCAAGACCCTTGTACTGCTCCTCGAGAGCCTTGAATTCGCTGTTGATGTTGTCGCAGACGGTCGAGGTGGCGATATTGCTCGCCTTAGTAAAGCTGAGTATAACGCCGTCGCGGTTATTGATTTTCGCGTAGATATTTTCCGAATTGTCCGCGACAAAGATATCCGCGACGTCCTTTAATCTGATAACGCCGATGCCGTCAATCTTGGTATCGAAGAGCGCGAGGTTTTCCAGCTCCTTTTCGCTCTTGACCGTATCACCGACGCGAACCATGAAGCGGTTGTTTTTGTCGTCCTCAACATATCCGGCGGGCATCGAAAAGCTCTGGGCGGTGAGGATCGTTGAGATATTCTCGATCGTCACCTTGCTCTTGAGGTCCGCCTTTTCCTTCGCGGATTTTTTCTGATCCTTGAGGGTGTCGAAGGATTGGTCAAGCTCGCTCTTGGCTGAATCGAGCTGGGTCTGAGCGCTCTCGAGCTGAGTCTGCTTGGCTGTGAGGGTCGAGACCGTCGAGGAGAGCTTGAAATCCGCGCTCGACTGCTGCTTTGAAACCGTGGTCAGCGCGTCGTTTACGGTTACGCTCTTGTCGTCGAGTCCGGTTATAGCCTTGTCGATCTCCGTGATGCCGCCCTCGATCGTGCTGATCTGCTTTGTCATCTCGGAGAGGGTGTCGTCGAGCGAGTCGAGGCTTACGCCGTAGCTGCTCAGATTCTTTTCCAGATCGTCGATCGCCTTGTCTACCGTGACGAGGGAATCGTTCACCGCGAGGATGGCCTCCTCGATATTGTCAACGCTCGCGCCGTAGGGCTCGAGCAGCTTGTTTATTTCATCCGTCTGCCTGCTTAGCTCGGCGCGCTCCTCCTCCGTCAGCCCGGGATCGTCAAGGCTTTCGAGTATTTTATTGTAGGACTCTCCGGCGTCCTTGAGAACGGGCAGCGCCTTTTCGAGCCTGTCGCGCTCCTCCTCGAGCTCCTCGGAGGTGGTTTGGAGATTCAGCAGCACCTGATAAACGGTTTCAAGCTGGGTTTTGGTCGAGGTCAGGGACGACTTCTGATCCAAAAGCTCCATCTTCGCCGAGATTATCTGATTGTTTCCGTCTCTCGCGTCGCCTCCCGCCTCCGAAAGCTGAGTGGCGAGCGCCTCCTGCTGCTCGTTTATCTCGTCGAGCGAGGACGAGATCACGGCGCTTCCGCTTTCGGCATCGGAGATGCTTTTGTCAAGCTCCTCCTGCGCGTCCTTGAGCTTATCCTCCGCGTCGGAAAACTGGTCGTCAAGCGCCGCCGATATCTTTTTGTTGAGCTTGTCGAGCTTCTTCTGAGAGATAACTACCTTTTCCTTCTCGGTAAGTATCCCCTGATTTGAGACCGAGGCGACGCCGTCTATTCCCTCGATCCGGTTCATCAGCTCGTCGCTGACAAAGCGAGAGATCTCAGCTCTGTCCTTTCCCTCGTAATCGACAGCCGCCATTGCGACGGGAAGTATCGAGGGGTTGATCTTGAGAAGGTAGGGAGCGCCGATCTTGTCGTCCCATTTATCGGAGACCGTATCGAGCGCGGAGCGCACGTCGATAGTCGCGGTGTCCATATTCGTTCCGTCCTCAAACTGTATCATCAGAGTCGAGTAGTTTTCCGAGGAATTCGAGGTGATCTGCTTAACGCCGTCGATCACGGACATGCTCTGCTCAAGCGGCTTGCTGACCGACATCTCAACGGTTTCGGGAGTCTGACCCGCATAGGGAGTCATTATCACGATGTACGGAAAATCCATATTCGGAAGCAGATCGGGCGTCATCTTTGAAAACGCCACCACTCCGAGAACGATGACGAGCACCACCGCGACAAAAACGGTCATCGGTCTTTTTACGCTGAATTTAGAAATCATATACTCTCCCGGGATATTCGCATAATAGCCGGTCATCCCCTTGATCAAATCTTATAAGCGAAGCGCGCGGCTCCGCCTTTTTTATCTATCTGAGCACCGCGCCCTGCTCGATTATCGCGAGCTTCAGGCGGTATTCGTCCCTGAGCGGCTCAAGCTCGCGCTCGCAGACGTAATACTTGAACAGAGTGCCGAGAAGCGCGGCGTCGAGAAGCTGCTGCAGGCTGCGCATATCATCGTCGGACTTGAAGCGGAAATTCTCGCGGGAATACTCGGAGGTGATGTCCCTGAGCTTCTCAAATCCCGAGAAACGGCTGCGCATATACTCGTTGACGAGAGTTCCGCCCGATCTCATGCTGAGCATGAGATTCTTGATTATGACCGCGCTCTCCCCGTCGTTTCCGAGCTCGATGATGTAATCGAACATCTTGCCGTAAACGTAAAACACGTTGCCGTTCGATTCCTCGATATCCTTCATGCACTTTTCGAGGACCTGATCCACAAAATTGCGCAGCACGACCTCGACAAGGTCGATCTTATCGTCAAAATACTGATAAAAGCTGCCCCGCGAAATGCCCGCGGACTCAATGATGCGGTTGATGCTCACCCTTCCGTTGTCCGGACCGGCGAACTCGTGAAGGATCGCGTTTGTGACCCTCTGCTTTTTGGCGTCGCCAAGATTGTAAAATGTTTTTTTGATCACTATTTTTTCCCCCTAAAAAATCTCTATAGTGATGTGACATATTATCATCTTATATATTTTATCATCTGCAAATAACAATGTCAATGTTTTTGTTCGTTTATAAAACGCTTTTTCGGCGGTTTTTTCGCGCCGAAAATATACCAAAGCCGGCAAATTGTCATTTTGGTCACTTTTCTTGATTTGACCGAAGAATTCCGAGAAAAAATTATTGTAATTTTTTTAGATTTGTGATACAATATTCCGGTATGATATATTCGATATCATACGCGGCTTATCAAAAGCTGTTTTCTTTTTTGAACATGAAAGGAGACTATATGGCTAAGGATATGTTGGACGCCATCCGCGCCGCCGAGGAAGAGTGCAGGCAGCGCGAGGCGCAGGCAAAAACCGACGCCGCCGCCGGGCTTTCGGAAGCGGGCGCAAAGGCTAAGCAGCTGGTCTTTGACCGCGAGCAGAAGAAGCTGGGCGAATGCGACGCGGAAATCGAAAAAGCCCGGAGCGAAAGCGAGAGGGCGCTCGCCGAAGCGCGCGAAAACGCGCTCAAGGGCTGCGACGAGCTGACGGCGACCGCCGAAAAGAACCGCCCCTCCGTCGTTAAAAACGCGGCGGACGCGCTCTTGGGCTAAAAAGGACGGTGACGCTGTTTGGCAAAATTAAAAATGAAAAATGTGCGGATCATCGCTCTGCGCAGGGATCGCAAGCGGCTGCTTGAGCACCTTCAGGACAGCGCGCTGGTGCAGATCCGACAAACCGAGAACAGCCGCGAGGGTTTTTCGCGGGTCGATCTGAGCGCTCAGACGCAGGTTTTTGAGCGCAACGTCGCCCTGACCGAGCAGGCGCTCAAGATCCTCGGAGATCTGGCTCCCGAAAAAGCGGGTCTGCTCGCCTCCTTCAAGGGCAGGCGCGAGATCGATCCGGACGAGATCGGAGAGATCGCGAAGAACTCGGGAGAAGTCATCTCGGTCTGCAAGCAGATCCTCGAGCTCGACAAAACCATCTCCGACAACGAGCTTGAGCTGATAAAGATCAAGGCGAGGCTCGCGAATCTCGAGGTGTGGCAGAGGCTTGATATCCCTCTTAACACCACCTCCACCCGCTCGACCGCCGTATTCATCGGCAGCTTCCCCGAGCAGTACAACGACAGGACGCTCAGGGACGCGATCGCGAAAGAGAATCCCGCGCTGGAATTTGAATCCGAGATCGAGCACAGCGAGAGCCAGCTTACCTGCGCGGTCATCTTCGCGCCGATCAGTCAGCAGACGATGGCGGAGGACGCGCTGAGGACGCTCGGCTTCTCGAGACCGATGTCCCCCACCTCAAAGGTGCCGAAGGTCAAGACCCGGAAGCTCCGGGAAAAGGCAAAGGCGCTCAGGGAGGAGATCGACAGCTCTCAGGCGGAGATCATCTCGCTCAAGGACAGGCGCGAGAGCATAAAGGCGACCCAGGATTACTTCCGCTTCCGCGCGGACAAGTACGACGTTATCAACCACCTCGACCACTCAAAGCACGTCTTTGTGATCGACGGCTATATCCCGGAGGAGGACTGCGAGGCGCTCAGGGAGCTTTGCGAGAGAGTCGCGACCTGCACGGTCGAATTCTCGGACGCGGACGAAAACGCCCCCGTCAAGCTCAAGAACAACGCCTTCGCCGAGCCGGCGCAGGGCATACTCACCATGTACGCCGCTCCCTCAAGGACGGATATCGACCCCACCCCGCTGCTGGCGTTCTTCTTCTACTTCTTCTTCGGAATGATGTTCTCGGACGCGGGCTACGGCATCCTGATGGTTATCGCCACGGGTCTGATGATAAAGCTCTTCAAGCCCGACAAAAAAATGCGCAACAACCTCAAGCTCTTCCAGTACTGCGGTATCTCGACCACCGTCTGGGGACTTGTTTTCGGAAGCATCTTCGGCGACGCTCCCGCCGCGCTTTACAACTACTTCGTAAACCCCGCCGAGCCGATGACCATGGCAAAGCTTCTGCCCTGGCCGACGCTCGACCCCCAGAAGGACGCGCTGACGCTGATGGTCATCTCGATAGCCTTCGGTCTGGTGCATATCCTCGTCGGTATGGGCTGCAAGTTCTGGGTCTGCTTCAAGCAGAAGGACTACGCGGGCGCGTTTTTTGACACCGGACTGTGGATGCTCCTGCTGGTCGGCATCGCGGTTCTGGCGGCGGGAATGGTCACGACTCCCGTGCTCGTCACCGTCGGAGCGGTCATCGCCGTCGCGTGCGCCGTCGGACTGGTGCTGACCCAGGGACGGAAAAAGAAGGGCATAATCGGAAAGGCGATCGGCGGTCTCGCCTCGCTTTACGACATCACAAGCTACATCAGCGATCTTCTGAGCTACTCGCGCCTGCTGGCGCTCGGACTCACAACCGGAGTCATGGCTCAGGTGTTCAATATGCTGGCGACCATGATGGGAGTAAACATCGGAGGCTTCGTCTTCCTTATCGTTATCTTCCTGCTCGGTCACCTCATCAATATCGGACTCAACGCGCTCGGCGCTTACGTTCACACCATGCGACTTCAGTACGTTGAGATGTTCAGCAAGTTCTACGAGGGCGGCGGAAAGGAATTCGAGCCGTTCTCGCTCAACAGTAAATATATTAAAATTCAGGAGGAAAAATAATATGAACGGAATCTTTTTGGCAATTTTAGGCGCGGCTATCGCAACTGTTCTCGCGGGCATCGGCTCGGCAAAGGGCGTAGGCTCCGCCGCTCAGACCGCTATGGGCGTTCTCTCTGAGGACTCTTCAATGTTCGGTAAAATGCTCGTACTCACCCTTCTCCCCGGCACCCAGGGTCTTTACGGCTTCATCGTAGGCTTCCTTATCCTCGTAAGCAGCGGCGTCCTCAACGGCGCTCCCGAGGTTTCAATGGCTCAGGGCTTCGCTTACGCGGGCGCTTCTCTGGCTATCGGCTTCGGCGGCCTGTTCTCGGGCATCGCCCAGGGCAAGGCGGCGGTCTCCGGCATCGCCATGACAGCCAAGGACGACAAGAACTTCTCCAAGGGCATGGTTTCCGTGACCCTGGTCGAGATCTACGCTCTGCTTTCCTTCATCGTATCCCTCCTCGTGGTTATTCAGATCCCCAACTTCGCTTGATGAAACCCGAAAGCTACGAAAGGAAGGTGAGTCCTGATGAACGGCGGTGACAAGATTTTAAGCCGTATCCACTCAGACTGTGACGAAACCGTCAGGGCAATTGAGCAGGAGGCTCAGGCAAAGGGCGCGGCTCTGATCGCCGAAGCGGAAAAGAAGGCGGCCGAGAAGGACGCCGAGCTTCAGGCAAAGACAGAAAAAAAGCTCGCCCAGATCAAGAGCGCGACCCAAAGCCGCGCCGAGCTTGAGATCAAAAACGCGCTGCTCAAGCGCCGCAGACTGGAAATAGACAAGACGATCGAAGCCCTGAGGGATTATCTCACGGGGCTGAGCGACAGCGAATACTTTGAGGCGATCTACCGCCTTGCCGCGAAGCTCGGCGGCAAAAGCGGAACTATCTGCCTGAACAGCCGCGACCTGCAAAGGCTCCCCGGGGATTTTTCCGACAGGCTCAGAGCCGCGGGACTCGAGGCGGAGCTCTCGGACAAGCCCGAGAGCATCGGCGGCGGCTTTATTCTCAAGAGCGGCGGCATAGACGAGAACATGAGCTTTGACGCTCTGATTGCCGACAGGCGCGACGCGCTGGAGGATCTGATCAACAGTCAGCTCTTCGCTTAAAGGAGGACTTATGGCTTTATCTTATGAATATTCCATAGGCTCCGTGCGCGCCAGGGAGGTCTCGCTCTTCTCGAACGCCGATATCGAGCGCTTCCTCTCCTGCAAAAGCAGCGACGAACTGAAGGCGGCTTTAAAGGAGAAGAACTACGGCGAGGGCGAAACGGTCGACGAGATCATCGACGACCACAGCGAAAAGACCTGGAAATATCTCAGGAGCGTCGCTCCCGACCCGGAGATCTTCACTCCCTTTATCCTTCCCAACGACGTCCACAACCTCAAGGTGGTGCTCAAGGGCACCCTCGCAGACAGGGATTACGAGCAGCTTCTGCTCTCTCCCGTCACGATCGGGGTCGACAGACTAAGGGAAGCGGTCGAGCAGCGCAGGCACGACCTTCTCCCCGAATGGCTCTCCGCCTATTCGGACGAGGCGTACAGCATCCTCGCCCACAAGGGCGACGCGAGGCTTTCGGACGCGGCGCTCGACAAGGCGCTGAGCAAGGAGCTTTTGCGCCTGAGCGAAAAATCCGACGCTAAATTTCTGCACGATTACTTTTTGAGATTTATATACTACAACAACCTCAAGGTCGCTATCCGAGGCGCCAGAGCCGGAGCCGGCAGGGAATACCTGCACAAGGCGCTGGTTCGCATCGAGGGCTTCGACCGCAGAGCCGTTATCGACGCGGCTGTCAAGGGTTTGAGCCCTCTGCTCGAATATCTCTCAAAGCGCAGCGAATACGACTGCAATAAAGCGGTCGAGGCATACAAGGTCTCTCCCGCGGAATTTGAAAAATTCACCGACAACAGGCTGATCGCCTGCGCTGTTGAAAGCTGCAGGAGGACCTGCGAGGGCGCCGCGCCGCTGCTGGGCTACTACCTCGGCTGCGAGGCTGAGAAGAAGGCGCTCCACATCATCGACGGCGGGCTTCGCACCCTCACGCCTGTTGACGTGATCAGAGAAAGGATGCGTGAGCTTTATGGCTAAAAATATCGCTATTCTCGGCGACAGCGAGAGCATTAAGGGCTTCTCGGCGATCGGGCTCGACGTATTCCCGTGCGAGCGCGAGGAGGAAGCGGCTCCGCTTCTGAAAAAACTCGCGGGCTCCGATCGGTACGCGATCATTTATCTCACCGAGGAGCTTTACGCCGTGTCGGGCAGGGAGCTTGCCCGCTACAGTGAACAGATCACTCCCGCAATCATCCCTCTGCCGGGTGTTCGCGGAAAACGCGGCACGGGCAGAAGCCGTCTTTCCTCCTTTGTGGAAAAGGCTGTCGGCTCCGACATTATTTTCAACGAATAACGAGGTGTAACGCTTTGAAAACAGGAATTATAACTAAGGTCGCGGGCCCTCTGGTAATCGCCGAGGGAATGCGCGACGCCAACATGTTCGACGTTGTGCGCGTAAGCAGCAAGCGTCTGATCGGCGAAATCATAGAAATGCACGGAGACAGAGCCTCGATCCAGGTTTATGAGGAAACCTCGGGTCTCGGCCCCGGAGAGCTGGTCGAATCCACCGGCGCTCCGCTCTCGGTCGAGCTCGGTCCCGGACTCATCGGCGCGATCTACGACGGCATCCAGCGCCCGCTTGAGGAGATCATGAAGATCGCGGGCACAAACCTCAAGAGAGGAGTGGACGTCCCCTCGCTCGACCACAGCAAGGTCTGGCACTTCACGCCCGTCGCGAAGATCGGCGACAAGGTGCTCCCCGGCGACACGCTCGGAACCGTAAAGGAGACCGCCGCCGTTCTTCACAAGATCCTCGTGCCCAACAAGCTCTCGGGCACGGTCAAGGAGATCAGGGAGGGCGACTTCAACATCGACGCCGCCGTAGCGGTGATCGAAACCGAAAACGGCGACAGGGAAGTAAAGATGTTCACGACCTGGCCTGTCCGCGTCGGCAGACCCTACAAGAGAAAGCTCTCTCCCGACATCCTGCTCACCACGGGTCAGCGCCCGATCGACACCCTCTTCCCGCTCGCCAAGGGCGGCGTCGCGGCTGTTCCGGGTCCCTTCGGCTCGGGCAAGACCGTCGTACAGCACCAGCTCGCGAAATGGGCAGCCGCCGACATCATCGTTTATATCGGCTGCGGCGAGCGCGGCAACGAAATGACCGACGTTCTCAACGAGTTCCCCGAGCTCAAGGATCCCCGCACGGGCAACTCGCTCATGGAGAGAACCGTACTTATCGCCAACACCTCGGATATGCCCGTCGCGGCGCGCGAGGCTTCGATCTATACCGGCATCACCATCGCGGAGTACTTCCGCGATATGGGCTACACCGTCGCTCTCATGGCGGACTCCACCTCCCGCTGGGCTGAGGCTCTGCGCGAGATGTCCGGCCGTCTTGAGGAAATGCCCGGCGAGGAGGGCTATCCCGCCTACCTCGGAAGCCGCCTCGCTCAGTTCTATGAGCGCGCCGGCCGCGTTATCGTGAACGGAACAGAGGACACCGAGGGCGCGCTTTCGGTCATCGGCGCCGTATCGCCTCCGGGCGGAGATATCTCCGAGCCGGTATCGCAGGCTACGCTGAGGATCGTTAAGGTGTTCTGGGGTCTGGACGCGAACCTCGCCTACAAGCGCCACTTCCCCGCCATAAACTGGCTGACCTCCTACTCGCTCTATACCGACCAGCTCGAAAAATGGTTCGCGGAAAACGCCGCGCCCGACTTCATGGAGCTGCGCGGCAGGCTCATGGCTCTGCTGCAGGAGGAGAGCGAGCTTCAGGAAATCGTAAATCTCGTCGGTATGGACGCGCTCTCCGCGCCCGACCGCTTAAAGCTCGAATCGGCGCGTTCGATCCGTGAGGACTACCTCCACCAGAACGCCTTCGACCCCACAGACACCTACACCTCGCTGCCCAAGCAGGTGCTGATGATGAGGGCGATTTTGAGCTTCTATGACAAAGCAAGAGAGGCGCTCTCTCAGGGCGCCGATATCGAAATACTTGTCAACCTCCCCGTAAGAGAGAGGATCGGACGCTTCAAATATGAGCCCGAGGACAAGATCGACGCCGAGCTCGAGAGCATCGAAGCCCAGCTCGACGCCGAGATCAAGGACGCGCTGCAAAGGAGTGATGACTGATGCCAAAGGAATACCGCACGATCCGCGAGGTCGCGGGACCTCTGATGATGATCAGCGACGTTGAGGACGTTAAATACGACGAGCTCGGCGAGATCGAGCTGCCCAACGGCGAGACCCGCCGCTGCAAGGTGCTTGAGGTCAACGGCTCAAACGCCCTTGTGCAGCTCTTTGAATCCGCCGCGGGAATCAACCTCGCCGACAGCAAGGTTCGCTTTCTGGGACGCTCGATGGAGCTTCCCGTATCTCCCGATATGCTCTCGCGCGTATTTGACGGCCTGGGAAATCCCATCGACGGCGGTCCCGCGCTGATCCCCGAAAAGCGCCTCGACGTCAACGGCACGCCCATGAACCCCGCCGCTAGGAACTATCCCCAGGAGTTTATCCAGACGGGCATCTCCGCTATCGACGGACTCAACACACTTGTAAGAGGTCAGAAGCTGCCGATATTCTCAGCCTCGGGTCTTCCCCATTCCCGCCTTGCCGCCCAGATCGCGCGTCAGGCGACCGTGCGCGGCAAAAACGAGCAGTTCGCCGTCGTATTCGCCGCGATGGGCATCACCTTTGAGGAATCGGACTACTTTGTCCAGTCCTTCAAGGAAACCGGAGCTATCGACCGTACCGTAATGTTCGTGAACCTCGCGAACGACCCCGCTATCGAGCGTATCGCGACCCCCAAAATGGCGCTCACCGCCGCCGAATATCTCGCGTTCGATCTTGGCATGCACGTTCTGGTCATCATGACCGATATCACAAACTACGCCGACGCCCTGCGCGAGGTCTCCGCAGCAAGAAAGGAAGTCCCCGGCAGACGCGGCTATCCCGGATATATGTACACCGACCTCGCTACTCTTTACGAGAGAGCGGGCAGACTTCGCGGCAAGGAGGGCTCGATCACGCTTATCCCGATCCTCACCATGCCCGAGGACGACAAGACCCACCCGATCCCCGACCTCACCGGCTACATCACCGAGGGTCAGATCATCCTCTCGCGCGAGCTGTACCGCAAGGGCGTGACGCCGCCTATCGACGTGCTTCCCTCGCTGTCGCGACTCAAGGACAAGGGCATAGGCCCCGGCAGGACGAGAAAGGATCACGCCGCCACGATGAACCAGCTCTTCGCGGCTTACGCTCGAGGCAAGGACGCCAGAGAGCTGATGGTCATTCTCGGCGAGGCGGCTCTGACCGAAATGGATAAAAAATACGCCGAATTTGCTGAGGCGTTCGAGAGAGAATACGTTTCTCAGGGCTATGACGCCAACCGCTCGATCGAGGAGACCCTCGATATCGGCTGGAGGCTTCTGCATATCCTTCCCCGCAGCGAGCTCAAGCGTATCAAGGACGATATGCTCGACGAATTCTACGGAAAGCAGTAGGATCGGGGGGATTCTATGGCTATTATGAACGTAAACCCCACCCGCATGCAGCTCACCAAGCTCAAAAAGCAGCTGATAACGGCGGTCAGGGGACACAAAATGCTCAAGGACAAGCGCGACGAGCTCATGCGCAGGTTTCTCGAGCTGGTGCGCGAGACCGGAGAGCTGCGCGAGAAGGTCGACGCAGAGCTTGAGAGCTGCAACGCTCACTTTGTGAACGCCGCCGCGGTGATGAGCAAGCAGTCGCTGGACGCCTCTCTCTTCTCTCCCAAGCAGCAGCTCAGCGTTGAAACCGACGTCAGAAACGTCATGAGCGTTGAGATACCTGAGTTCTCCACCGATACCCGCACGCCGGATAGCGGCGACATCTTCCCCTACGGCTTCGCTCTCACCTCCTTTGAGCTTGACGACGCGGTTATGAGCCTCAACGACCTGCTGCCCGATCTGATAAAGCTCGCGCAGTATGAGAAGAGCTGCGAGCTCATGTCCGCCGAAATCGAAAAAACGCGCCGCAGAGTCAACTCTCTGGAGCACGTCATGATCCCCCGCTATCAGGAGACTATAAAGTATATTTCCATGAAGCTGGAGGAAAACGACCGCTCAAGCCGCACAAGGCTGATGAAGGTCAAGGATATGCTGCTCGAAAAAGCGCATCATTACAGCAATTAAATTAATCTAAAACGTCCGGTGCTTTGCCGGACGTTTTTTCTCTGTTTTTTCACAATCTTGTGTATCTATTTATGCACAGTACACAAAATCGCGGTATGTTTTTATACAAGTCGATATTACCAATATCTGTTGATTTTTATATATTTTTATAATATAATATTATTGAAGCAATGTTTTTTCAACAAAAATATAAGGAGATGATCAAATGGGATAGTTCAAATCAAAAAGGCGGTTTTGATTAGTAATATGACAAGCCGAACATCATATATGACAACAACCCGAAGGGAGAGATTATTTATGAAAAAAATATTATGTTTTGTCCTTGTTTCCGCATTACTCTTATGCGCGTTTCTTCCCTCCGTCGGCGCGGCGGTAATAAATGAACCTGTTTCCAGCATGTTTCTTAATGATGACGGCTTAGTGAATGAGGAATATTATCCAAACGGGTATTGTTCCGACGCGCAATTAAAAAAGCAGAGACCAATTGAAATACAATCAAATAACAATTTGATTCTTACAAATGTTGACAGATATATAAAAATATGCTGCAATCTCAAGGAGCAATACTATCACTTTGATGACCGGGGAAATGTCGATTGGCTGGTTTTTTCCTGCTCAACATACCGAAAAAGCTGGTGGAGCACAGGTTTTCTCGGAACAATGAATTTCATGATCAATGAAGGGGAGCCGTTTTTGCTCGAATTTGGCGTGTATGATGTTGAAGAGGATAAATTTTATGACGCATTAAAAGCTTACCAATCGGAAAAATATGAAGACCTCGGGACAATATTATCAACCGTTGATTGCGCCACACCTTTTATAAGAATCGGAGATGTTGACGGGGACAGGATTATTACGATAAACGACGTTACTTTAATTCAAAAGTACATCGCCAAGCTTATTGAATACCCCGAAACAGATACATTGCCATTTGTAGGTAAAAAAGCTACAATATATATCTACGGAAGTAAATGCATGGTAGAGTACATAGCTTACATCTCTGACTTTAATCATGACGGAAAACGGGATATTTTGGATGCAACAGCTGTGCAGCAATACATTGCCCGAGTTCCTGTTAGTATTTGGGCTACAACAGATCCTAACGTCGAATACAGTTATATGAAAGTAAAATATGTTTATTGATTGCAATATCTGTTTTCTCGTAAGAAGGTCAACAATAATAATCACAGCGGCAGTATAATGACTGCCGCTGCTTGTTTTAAATCTTATTTAATAGTATTAGCTGATTTATTTCTTCTCGGGCAGAAGCGTCAAAATCTCTTCCGGCTTGATCTCCTCGCCGCCGGCGGCTTTCCAGCCTGCCAAGAACGCGGCTCTCGCTACCTCGAACAGCGAATTTTCCGCCTTATCGTAAACCCGGCTTTCAAGAAAATTTCCGAACGCCCTCTCAAATTCCATATCATTTTTACTCATGCCATACCTCCGAAACTATTATACCGCATTTCCGCCGCCTTATTCGGCGCTGCAAAATGCCTGATTTTCAAAGTAATTGTACTATATTTCAGCAAAAAGCGCAACGATCCCGGCGAATTTTTTTCACCGGGATCGTTTTTTTTTCGGAAAATGATTTTGAGCCAAAGCACAAGCTTGATTGTGTTTTGGGAAAACGACGACGGCGTGTCGACGTTTTTTCAGTACAAATTATTTATTCTCGAAGGTAAAGCCGCCGTCCTTAAAATCGCAGACGACCTCTGAAAATTCCCTGACGCTGCCGTCGAGTATCTTCTCGGAAAGCTTATCCTCGATCTCGCTTCGGATAGCCCTTCTGAGCGGGCGGGCGCCGTAGCTGTCGTCGAAGCCCTTGTCGGCGATCGCGGTGACCGCCGCGTCGGTGAAGCTGATCCTGATATCCATAGCCTCAAGGCGCTGCCTGAGAGTATCGAGCATCTTTCCGGCGATCCGCTTTATTTCATCCTGAGTGAGCTTGCTGAACACGATTATATCGTCGACGCGGTTGAGGAATTCGGGACGGAAAACCTTTTTAAGCTCGCCGAGCACCAATTCCTTAACGTCGGTCTGCTCCTTTTCCTTCTCCCCGCCCGTGAAGCCGAGCGCGTTCTGCTTGTCGGTGATGAGCCTTGCGCCGACGTTCGAGGTCATGATGATGACGGTGTTCTTGAAATCGACCGTCCTGCCCTGGCTGTCGGTCAGTCTGCCGTCCTCAAGTATTTGCAGGAGCATGTTGAATACGTCGGGATGCGCCTTTTCTATCTCGTCGAACAGCACGACCGAGTACGGCTTTCTGCGAACCTTTTCGGTGAGCTGGCCGCCCTCCTCAAAGCCGACGTATCCGGGCGGCGAGCCGATGAGCTTGGAGACGGTATGCTTCTCCATATACTCGGACATATCAAGGCGGAGCATCGCGTTTTCGTCGCCGAACATCGCCTGAGCAAGCGCCTTGCATAGCTCTGTTTTGCCCACTCCGGTGGGACCGAGGAAGATGAAGGAGCCGACGGGTCTTTTGGGATCCTTGAGCCCGACTCTGCCGCGCCGGATGGCTCTGGCGATAGAGGAGACAGCCTCCTCCTGACCTATCACTCTCTCGTGGAGCAGCTTCTCCATATTGAGCAGGCGTTCGCTCTCCTCCTTGGTGAGCTGGGTCACGGGAACTCCCGTCCAGTCGGAAACGATATTCGCGATCACCTCGGAGCTGACCTCGCCGTTGCTGTCGAGGCTCCTCTCCTGCCACTCCTTCCTGGCTTTTTCAAGGCGGGACTGAACCTCCTTCTGCTCGTCCCTGAGCTTTGCCGCGCGCTCGAAATCCTGCTCGTTGATCGCGCTGGACTTCTCAGCCTCGATTTTCTTTATCTGCTCCTCAAGCTCCTTTACCTCGTTGGGAGAGGTCATAGCCTGAAGCCTGACCTTTGAGGCGCCCTCGTCGATCAGATCAATAGCCTTGTCGGGCAGGTAGCGGTCGGCGATATAGCGGGCGGAAAGCCTTACCGCTGCCTCGATCGCCTCGTCGGTGATCCTGACCTTGTGGTGAGCCTCGTAGCTGTCGCGCAGTCCCTTGAGGATCTCGATAGCCTGCTCCTGAGTCGGCTCGCCGATTTTTACGGGCTGGAACCTGCGCTCGAGAGCCGCGTCCTTTTCGATATATTTGCGGTACTCGTTGAGGGTGGTCGCGCCTATGACCTGAAAATCTCCGCGGGCAAGCGAGGGTTTTAAAATATTCGCGGCGTCCGCGCTGCCCTCGGCGGCTCCCGCGCCGATTATCGTGTGAAGCTCGTCGATAAAGAGGATGGTGTCCTTGCGGCTCTTCACCTCGTCTATCGCGCTCTTGATGCGCTCCTCAAAGTCGCCGCGGTATTTCGCTCCGGCTACCATTCCGGTGAGGTCGAGGGCGACTACGCGCTTGCCCTTTAGTATCTCGGGAACGCTGCCCTTTGAGATCTCAAGCGCAAGTCCCTCGGCTACCGCCGTTTTGCCCACGCCCGGCTCGCCGATGAGCACGGGGTTGTTCTTGGTGCGGCGGGAAAGGATCTGGATAACTCGCTCGATCTCCTTTTCTCTGCCGATCACGGGGTCGATCTCGCCGTTTTTGGCGGCTTTTGTGAGATCTCTGCCGAACTTTTCGAGAGCGCCGTCGCCCTCCGGGGATTCCGCTCCCTCCTGAGCGGAAGCGTCCTCGCCGCCCTGAGCAAGGCTTCCTCTTATCGCCTCCGCGAGCGAATTCATGCTTACGCCCATCTCGCGCAGGAAGCTCGAGGCATAGCTGTCGCTGTCGGACATCAGCGAGAGCAGGATATGCTCTGTGCCGACATATCCGCTGCCCATGCGGTTAGCCGTCATCACCGACGACCTGAGCATACGCTTTACTCTGGGCGTGAAATCATCGGGAGTGAGCTCGGTACGGCGCGAGGTGCCGATCGTGCTTTTGATCCGCGCGCTGAGCTTCTCGGCGGTTACGCCGCATTTTGAAAGCGCCGCCGCTGCCGCGCCGGAGCCCTCCTCGATCAAGCCGAGAAGGATATGCTCGGTGCCGACGTAGGTATGACCGAATTCCTGAGCGGATTCCAGAGCGAGGTTGAGCGCCTTGTTTGCCTTTTGCGTAAATCCTTTGATTTCAAACATAAAAATCACTCCTTATCTGTAGTGGTCGTTTTTGATTTTTGAATAATTATTGGTTTATTAGCTCCCTTCTGAGGAGGCTTGCCCTCTCGATATCCCTGTCGTGGGGAGAGAGGCTCTTGCCGAGCGACGCCGAAAGCGTGGCAGGCTCGACCGCCGTCATAAGAGAATCTATCTTTTCCTCGGAAAGCTCCGTTATCTGCTTTGTTTCCACTCCCAGACGGACGTTTGAAAGCAGTGAAAGCGCCTCGTCGTGAGAGATTATGAGCGCGCTGCGAAGGATACCCAGGCTGCGGCTCACCTTGTCGCGGATGCCGATATCGGCGCAGAGGCGTTCTCTCGCCTGCTCCTCCTGCTGCGCGAGCTGGAGAGTTATGCTCTTGAGATTCTCTATCGCCGCCTTCTCGCTGATCCCGAGAGTCACCTGATTCGAGAGCTGGTACATCGCCGCCTTCGGCTCCGTTCCCTCGCCGTGGGCTCCCCTGATCGTGAGTCCGAGCTTTGAGAGATTGCCCGCGATCCTGCCGATCGCGCGGCTCTGCTCGAGAGCGGGAAGATGGAGCATGACCGACGCTCTCATTCCGGTGCCGAGATTTGTGGGGCACTGGGTGAGGTAGCCGAGCTTTTCATCAAAGGCAAACTCGAGGTTCTCGTCGAGAAGCGTGTCGAGCTTGTCTGCGACGTCGTAAGCCTCCTCGAGAGCCAGACCCTTCTTGATGACCTGGAGGCGGATATGATCCTCCTCGTTGATCATGATGCTGAGGCTCTCGTCCTTTGAGAGAAGAAGCCCTCTGCCCTCGGTCTCGCTGATGAATTCGGGGCTGACAAGCCTTTTCTCAACCAGCGATACGCCGTGGAGCTGATCGAGCTCGCTGAGCTTGATGTATGAAAAATCGTCCGCGATCGCGCTGTTGCTGTTCTTTATCGCGTTTCTTACGCTTTGAAGCACCTTCTGCCTGCCCTGCTCCGAGAGCCTGCAGGGGAAAGGATAGTCCTTTAGGTTGCGCGCGAGGCGCACCCTTGTCGAAATCACTACGCTGCTCATGCCTGACCCTCCGTTTCCTTTATGCTGTCTCTGAGCTCGGCGGCGCGCTCAAAGTTCTGTTCCCTGATCGCCTGCTCAAGCTCTTCCTTCATTGCCGCGAGCTTATCCTCACGGGTCTGCTCGGCGGGCTTTTTCTCGCTCTCCGCCTTTGCCCTTTCAGCCGTCTTGCTGTGCTTTCCGCAGTGGGTCGTATTGCCGTGCATCCTCCTTATCGAGGGGTAGAGCCTGTCGGCAAAGAGCTCGTAGCAGTGAGCGCAGCCGACCTGACCGCTGCGGGCGATCTCCGAATAGCTGCTGCCGCAGAACTCGCAGCGCGTCGCCTGAGTCCTCGCCGGGAGCACGTTTCCGAAGAAGCCGCTGAGCATATTTGAAAAATCGCTCTGCATATCTGAGAACATATCGGTATAGCCCAGCTTGTGAGCGCATTCCGAGCAGAGGTCGTATTCTCTGAGCTCGCCGTTTATAACCGTCTTAACATGGGTATTGGCGTTGTTTACGCCGCATTTACTGCATTTCATAATACCTTTCCTCCTTTATTGATTGAGCGCGAGGAGCATATTTTTGAAGAGATCCGCGCGCAGCTCGTCCCGCTTGTCCTGCTCCACGCTTCTGAGCGTCCTGTCGGAGAGCGCCGAAGCCATAACCCTCGCGGTGTTGAGCTCAAGCATCTCCTGCCGAAGCATATTATTGAGCATGACCTCGGCGGTGGACTTATCAAGATGATTGCCAACCGAATTTATAATATGCATAAGAGCCGTGCCCTTATCCATTTTTACGCGGCTGATTTTTATATATCCGCCGCCGCCCCGCCTGCTTTCAACTATATATCCCTGCTCGGGCGTGAAGCGCGAGGTTATAACGTAGTTTATCTGACTCGGGACGCATCCGAGGCTGCCCGCGAGCTCGTTGCGCCTTATCTCGGCGCTGCCGTCCTGTTCGTCGAGCATCTCAAGGATGTACTGAGCCACCAGATCGCTCATTCTCATTTTTCTTACCTTCTTTCCGGCTCATTTTTGAGCTTTGAGTATATTATAGCGGCAAGGTCAGAGAAAGTCAAAGTCAGTTAAAGTCAAATAATTATATAAAATCTTATAATTTCTCTGTTATTCTCGCGAATACTCCCGAATACTAAATTTTTATATTTTTTTGACTTTTTTTGACCTTGCGTCAATGGCGCCCTATCCGCGCGCCGGTGGGCGCTTTATCCGCGCGCCGGTGGGCGCGCGCCGGTGGGCGCTTTATCCGCCTTTTTAAATGTCCGGCTATATCGGAAGCCTCCTTCAACGGCGGGTCAAAAGCTCTGCCGCGCGGCTGCTTT
>CACYIC010000014.1 GCA_902774325.1 uncultured Ruminococcus sp. | reverse complement strand
CGCCTCACGGCGGACACCCTTGGTGTTCGGCTATATCCTTCCCGCTGTCGGGCGGATTCGGGACTTTCACCCTTTAGAAACGTGCGCCGTCGGGCGCACGAAAAATTCCCGCCGGAGCGCTGTGCCCCGGCGGGAAATTATATTTTGCGGATTCGATTATGTGAAATTGTAGGAGTAGTTGGGTGCTTCCTTGGTGATCTGGATATCGTGGGGATGGCTTTCTCTCAGACCCGCGCCCGAGATGCGGACGAACTGAGCCTTGGAGTGAAGCTCCTCGATATTCGCGCAGCCGGTGTAACCCATGCCCGCCTTGAGACCGCCCATGAGCTGGTAAACGGTGTCGGAGAGGAGTCCCTTGTAGGGAACTCTGCCCTCTACGCCCTCGGGGACGAATTTGCGGTTGCTCGCCTGGAAATAGCGGTCGGCGCTGCCCTTGCCCATAGCTCCGAGGCTGCCCATTCCGCGGTAAACCTTGAACTGTCTGCCCTGGTAGATCTCGTTCTCTCCCGGGCTCTCCTCGCAGCCCGCGACGAGCGAGCCGACCATGACCACGCTGCCGCCCGCGGCGAGAGCCTTTACGATGTCGCCGCTGTACTTTATGCCGCCGTCGGCGATAACGGGGATCCCGTATCTTGAAGCCTCGCAGGCGGCGTCATAGATCGCAGTGATCTGGGGAACGCCGATACCGGCGACGATCCTGGTGGTGCATATAGAGCCGGGTCCGATACCGACCTTTACGGCGTCCGCGCCCGCGTCGATAAGCGCCTTAGCCGCCTCGGCGGTGGCGATATTGCCCGCTACGAGCGGAAGGTTGGGATAAGCCTTCTTGACTCTGGCGACGGAGTTGACGACGTTTGAGTTGTGACCGTGAGCTGAGTCGAGAACGACCACGTCTACGCCCGACTCGAGCAGAGCCGCGACCCTGTCGAGCACGTCGGCGGTCGCGCCGATAGCCGCTCCGCAGATAAGTCTGCCCTTGTCGTCGCGCGCGGAGTTGGGATACTGCACGCTCTTTTCAATATCCTTGATGGTGATAAGTCCCTTGAGGCTGCCGTCGCCGCCCACTATCGGGAGCTTTTCGATCTTGTGCTTTCTCAAGATCTCCTGCGCCTGCTCGAGGGTAGTTCCCACGGGAGCGGTGACGAGGTTTTCCTGAGTCATGACCTTTGATATCGGCTGGGCGAAATCCTCAGCCGTCATAAAACGGAGGTCGCGGTTGGTGATGATGCCGATAAGCTTTCCGTCGCGACAGATAGGAACGCCCGAGATCTTGTATTTTCCCATGAGCGCGTCCGCGTCCTTGACGGTGTTTTCCGGCGAGAGGAAGAACGGATTTACAATTACGCCGTTTTCGCTTCTCTTTACACGGTCAACCATATCCGCCTGCTTTTCGATGGGCATATTCTTGTGAATGATGCCGACGCCGCCCTCGCGGGCGATGGCGATAGCCATGGCGGTCTCGGTAACTGTGTCCATTGCCGCGGTCATCAGGGGGGTATTGAGCTTGATGGTCTTGGTGAGATGGGTTTCCACGCTCACGTTCTTGGGCTCAACATTTGATTCCCCGGGAATCAGAAGGACGTCGTCAAAGGTCAGTCCCTCCTTGCCGAATTTTTCATTGAAATTGGTATTCAGCATACTTTTCCTCCATTCTCATTTTTAATTTAACTTTTATTTTATCAATATTGAGCGGAGTTGTCAACCTTAATTTTGTGGTTTTTCTGCTTTATATTTCGTTTTCTGGCATTGTTTTGAGATAAACAAATCCTTCTTGACTTTTTTACCTTTCCGCTATAAAATTATAATACCAAATTTGGCGAGGTATTTTATTATGAAAAGATTTTTTGCTCTGTTATTATGCGCAGTCATCGCCTTCTCCTGCGCCGCTCTTTCGGGCTGCGGCAGCGACGGCAAGGAAAACAACGGCGGAAATACCGCGACACCCGACGAGGTCGAAGCGACAGCTGTCGAGGAAACTCAGTCTCCGTCCGAGATTTTTGACGTTCAGGAGTTTTCCGACCTTGCCTCACTGCACAAGATCAATTACGAGGGCGACAAATTCGCGGGCTCCTGGAAAATCACCGAGGGTGCGGGCAGCAAGCTGGGAAGCTTTGTTTATCAGTTTGACGGCGAATCAAAATTCGCCTATCTGATCTGCGGCACAAGCGGCTACATCGCGACCTATTCGCTCAAGGACGACGTTCTCTCCGCGAGGATGACCTTCGGTCTCAACGGCAACTACAGCTATAAGTTTTCCGACGACGGCATGAGCGTGGTTCTCACCAATACCGAAAGCGGCGAAACCACCACCATGATGAAGCTTGTTTCCTACGACTATATCCCGATGCCGAAAACGGACGCCAAAATCGACGAAAAGCTTCTGGGCGCGTGGAAGGACGGCAGCCAGGGATACCTTTATTTTGACGAGAGCGGTATCATGTACGACTCTCAGGAGGGTCTGAGCTTTACCTTCTACACCTATTCCGCCGAAAAGGGCAAGCTCACCTCGACCTACATCATGACCGAGGAGATCACCGATGAGCGGGATTACAAAATCGAGGATGACAAGCTCACCTACGACGGCTACACCTATTCAAGGATCTCAACAGACGAATTGGTTTGATTTTTTATAATAACGCATAATTTGACTCGCTTCTCAAAACGGGAAGCGAGTTTTTTTGCGAAACTTTAAATACAATAAAGATATCCTTGATTATTCATTTCAGTTTTGCTTATCTGCTCCCCGCCTCGTACTCGACGGGCTTCCACTCGTTTTTCAGCTCGTCAGAGATTGGGAACACCCTGAACAGGAGTATATTGTTCTTGCTGTCCTCCTTATTTTGGCGGGTGCTGAGCGTGAACATAAAGCCCTTGAACCAGAGGGCGTTGTTCGCCTCGGTGGTGGTGCGGTAAAAAATGTTCTGCAGCAGGTCGAGGCTGTCGTCCTCAAAGCGGCACGCCGCCTGAGCCATCATAGCCGCCTTTCGCAGCACCTTGTCGGAGTTGTTTTCGTCATCGTCGTTCTGGGTCATAAAATGGCTTGTAGTGGTGCCTATCCCTATATTTACGAGCTTTCCCGTATCGGTTTCCACGGTGGCGGTGAAATTTACGTTTTTGTCGTCGTAGTAGAGATACTGGATACTCACGCCGTTGTTGTCTACGGTCGACTTTCCGTTGACCCGCCAGTTGCCGGACATGATAAGGTCGTTTTCACCGAGGACCCGCTTTATTGTGTTGTAGCGCACGGTAAACTCATAAGGAGTGAGATTGAAGCGCATTCCGTTCACGTTTGTACTTGGCTGGATCGCCGCGTCCTCGTAGTCGGGATCGACCTCGTCGATCGAGGCGGGATTCACGGGCGATTTTATATCCAGCTTTATCCCGCCGTCTCCGCAGGCGGTGCAAAATATCATCGCGCATACCGCGAGCAGCAGAGCCGCCGCCCTTGTTGCTTTTTTCATCTTCAGCCTCCCGTCCATACAAAACCGACCGGCTTACGCTATTGTTTCAGCCGGTCGATTATTTTTTAGCGGATATTTTTTAAATAATTATTTTTTAAATATTACTTCGTCTTATTATTCTTAATTGATCGGTGATTACTTAACTACTCGTCGGCGTCCTCGTCGTCAAAGACAGCTGAGCTGCCGTCGGCGATTTCCTCGCCTTCCTCAGCCTCGCCGCTCTCCTCATTCTCGTGAGGTGCTCTCGCAACGGTCACTACCTTGTCGCCCTGCTGAGTTTTCATCACGGTAACGCCCTTTGAGGGACGCGAGCAAAGTCTGATCGACTCGGCGGCGATCCTGATGATGATGCCGTCCTGCGAGATCATGATAACGTCGTCGTCGAGGTCTACGACCTTGATCGCGGCGACCTCGCCGTATTTTCCGACATGGTAGTTTGTAAGACCCTTTCCTCCCCTGCTCTGGATGCGGTAATCCTCCGGAGATGAAAGTCTGCCGTATCCCGTCTCGCTGACGGTGAGGACGTAACCGCCCTCGCGCACTACGCTCATTCCGATGACCTCGTCGTCATCCCTGAGGGTGATAGCCTTTACTCCGCGCGCCTGTCTGCCCATCTCGCGGACGTCGGTCTCCTTGAAGCGGATAGCCATGCCCATGCGGGTCGCTACGATAACGTTCGCGCTGCCGTCGGTCATTCTGACCCAGGCGAGCTCGTCGCCCTCGTTGAGATCGAGAGCTATCAGTCCGCCCTTGCGAGAGGTGTTGTAGGCGTTGAGCGCTATCCTCTTGATTATACCCTTTCTGGTAACCATGATAAGGTATTTTTCCTCGTCGAACTCATGGACGCGGATCATCGAGGTCACCTTTTCGTCAGGAGTTATCGGCAGGAGATTGGCGATATTAATGCCCTTCGACTGTCTGCTGCCCTCGGGGACCTCGTAGCATTTCAGGCGGTAGACCCTTCCCCTGTCGGTGAAGAACAGAACGTAGTCGTGCGAATTGATAATGAACATCTCGGTCGCGACGTCCTCCTCACGGCGGGACATTCCCGAGATACCTCTGCCGCCTCTGCGCTGGATCTTATAGGTATCGACGGCGAGGCGCTTGACATATCCGAACCTGGTGAGGGTCAGCACGCACTCCTCCTGCGGGATAAGATCCTCGATATCGACCTCGCCGCTGACCGTGCAGATCTCTGTTCTGCGCGGGTCTGCGTATTTGTTGCGGATCGCGGTGATCTCCTCCTTGACTATTTCAAGCTTGCGGGTGTCGCTCGCGAGTATTTCGAGATATTCTCTGATCTTCGCCTGCAAGGCGGCGATCTCCTCCTCGATCTTGGCGCGCTCCATATTTGTGAGCTGTCCCAGACGCATCTGGACTATCGCCTGAGCCTGGATATCGTCGAGGTCAAAGCGCTCGATCAGAGCCGCCTTCGCTGTGGGAAGATCCTTGCTGCGGCGGATGATCGCTATTACCTCGTCGATGAAGTCGATAGCGATTTTTAAGCCCTCGAGAATATGCTCCCTGTCCTTCGCCTTCTTGAGGTCAAACTCCGTTCTGCGGCGGATGACGTCCTCCTGAAACTCAATATAGCACTTGAGCATTTCCTTGAGAGTGAGGATCTTAGGCTCTCCGTCGACTATCGCGAGCATGATTGCGCCGAAGGTCACCTGCATCTGGGTATAGGAAAAGAGCTGGTTCAGCACGATCTGAGCGGAGGCGTCGCGCTTTACGTCGATCTCGATGTGCATTCCCTTGCGGTCGGAGTGATCCTCGATATTGGAAATACCCTCGATCCTCTTGTCCTTTACCAGATTCGCTATATTTTCAATGAGCCTCGCCTTGTTCACCTTGTAGGGAAGCTCGCTGACGATGATTTTATATCTGCCGTTCTTGGCTTCGATTATTTCGGTTCTCGCTCTGACGGTGATCTTGCCGCGTCCGGTGGCATAGGCGGCGCGGATGCCGCTCCTGCCCATGATGATGCCGCCCGTCGGAAAATCGGGACCCGGCAGATAATCCATAAGCTCGGGAAGCTCGATATCGGGGTCGTCTATCATCGCGCAGACAGCGTCGATAGTCTCGCCGAGATTGTGAGGCGGTATCTCCGTCGCCATGCCGACCGCTATACCGCTCGAGCCGTTCACCAGGAGATTTGGGAAGCGGCTGGGAAGCACCGTCGGCTCCTTGAGGCGGTCGTCGTAGTTGGGCGCGAAATCCACCGTATTCTTTTCGATATCGGTGAGCATCTCCATGGAGATTTTGCTCATCCTCGCCTCCGTGTAACGGTAGGCGGCAGGCGGGTCGCCGTCGACGGAGCCGAAGTTTCCGTGACCGTCTACCAGCATATAGCGCATCGAGAAATCCTGAGCCAGACGAACCATCGCGTCATAAACCGAGGCGTCGCCGTGGGGATGATAGGAGCCGAGCACATTACCGACGGTATCGGCGCACTTGTGGTAGGGCTTTGAGGGCTCGAGTCCCTTGTCGTACATGGTGTAGAGGATCCTTCTGTGAACGGGCTTGAGTCCGTCGCGGACGTCGGGCAGGGCGCGCGAAACGATTACGCTCATCGAGTAGTCGAGGAAGCTCTGCCGCATCTCCTTTTGAATATCAACATCTATGATCTTTTTTTCATTCACTTGCTGTTCGCTCATTATTTTACCTCATTAAATCTCTTTCACATTGCCGTTCAGTTTTTCAAAAAGCTCCGGCATACGCTTTCTGATATTGCAGGGCCGGAAGGTCTCCGAGTCCACAAAGCCGTGCTCGGTGCTGCCGTAGGCAAGCTCTGTCTCGCTTCCGTCGCTGTTTAATTTTTTTACGGAGTAAGAGAATTCTATTCTCGCGGCGCTGGCGTGGATGCACCAGGTACGCACCACAAGCCTGTCCTCGTAGCCCGCGGGCTTTATATAGCGGCTCGTGAGGTTTACGACGGGCATCATTATGCCCTTGCTCTCAAGCTCCGAGCAGGTTATACCGAATAATTTGATAAAATCGGTCCTGCCGATCTCATACCAGATCGGGTAGTTTGCGTGATGGGCTATCCCCATTCTGTCGGTTTCCGCGTAGCGAACCGTTATATAGCTTCTTGAATGCATGACCTCACTCCTTTATACGTCAAGATTCTGAACATATTTAGCGTTTTGCTCAATAAATTCACGTCTGGGCTCGACCTTGTCGCCCATTAGAATGGTGAAGGTCTCGTCCGCCGCCTCCGCGTCGCTCATTTCGACCCTGAGCATGATCCTGTTTTCGGGATCCATTGTTGTTTCCCAGAGCTGTTCCTTGTCCATCTCACCGAGACCCTTGTAGCGCTGGATCTCCGTCTTGCCCTCGATAGAGGCGAGCATCTGATCCCTCTGAGCATCGGAATAGGCGTAGCGGTGCTCCTTGCCCTTGGTTATCCTGTAGAGCGGCGGCTGGGCGATATATACGTGACCCGCCTCGATCAGCGGGCGCATATAGCGGAAGAAGAAGGTGAGCAGAAGGGTGCGGATGTGGGAGCCGTCGACGTCGGCATCCGCCATTATGATAACCTTGTCGTACCTGAGCTTCGTAATATCAAAATCCTCGCCGATACCCGTGCCGAGCGCGGTTATAACGGGAGTCAATTTGTCGTTGCCGTAAACCTTGTCTATCCTCGCCTTTTCGACGTTGAGCATCTTTCCCCAGAGCGGAAGGATAGCCTGGATCCTCCTGTCCCTGCCGTTTTTCGCGGAGCCTCCCGCGGAATCTCCCTCGACTATGAATATCTCGGTCTCGCTGGGATCCTTGGACTGGCAGTCGGCTAGCTTTCCGGGAAGCTGGGCGGATTCGAGCGGGGTCTTTCTCCTCGCCTGCTCTCTCGCCTTTCGCGCCGCCTCTCTCGCCCTCGAGGAAGCAAGCGCCTTGTCAAAGATGATCCTCGCCGCCGATGGATTCTCCTCGAGGTAGGTCATCAGCTTGTCGCGCACGAGCTTGTCTACCATGGTCCTTACCTCGGTATTGCCGAGCTTTGCCTTGGTCTGTCCCTCAAACTGCGCCTCCTTGAGCTTTACGCTTATTATGGCGGTCAGTCCCTCGCGCACGTCCTCGCCGCTGAGGTTCTTGTCGTTGTCCTTGAGCTTTCCGAACTTGCGCGCGTAGTCGTTCATGACGTAGGTGAGGGCGCGCTTGAAGCCCTCCTCATGGGTTCCGCCGTCGGTGGTGTGAATATTATTGGCGAAGGTGAGGAGATTTTCGTTGTAGCTGTCGTTGTACTGCATGGCGATCTCAACCGAGATCGTGTCGTCCTTGTTTCTCGCCGAAAAATAGATGATATCGGGGTGGATGACCTCAAGAGAGCGCTTTTTGTGGATATACTCGACAAAGCTCTTGATTCCGCCCTCGTACATGAAGTTGTTTTTTATTATATTATCCTCGTCGCGCTCGTCGCGGAGCTCGATATGTACTCCCGCGTTGAGGAATGCCTGTTCCCTGAGCCTGCGCTCGAGAATATCGTATTCGTATACCGTGGTCTCTTTAAAAATTTCGGGATCAGCCTTGAAGCGCACCTCGGTGCCCTTAACGTCGGATTTACCGATCTTCTCAAGCTCGTTGATGATCCTGCCGCGCTCATAGCGCTGAAAATAAACGTCCTCGCCGTCGCAGACCTTGACCTCCAGCCATTCCGAAAGAGCGTTGACGACCGACGCGCCGACTCCGTGCAGACCGCCAGAGACCTTGTAGCCGCCTCCGCCGAATTTTCCTCCGGCGTGGAGAACGGTGAAAACGACGGTGACAGCGGGAAGTCCCGTCTTGCTGTTCACTCCGACAGGGATTCCTCTGCCGTTGTCGGTCACCCGGATTATATCTCCCTTTTCTATTACGACGTCGATCTTTGAGCAGTAGCCCGCCAGAGCCTCGTCTATCGAGTTGTCTACGATCTCATATACAAGGTGATGCAGACCGCGCGGTCCGGTAGAGCCTATATACATTCCGGGGCGTTTTCTTACCGCCTCGAGTCCCTCAAGCACCTGTATCTCATCCGCGCCGTATTCCTGCTCGACCTTTGTTATGACCGCAGCGTCCTCGACGCTCTCGTCTATCTCAAAGGCTTTGTCCTCCATTTTTTCAATTATTTCTTCGATTTTTTCTTTGTTATCCATCATTTACCTCTTAACATATTCAATATAAAAAGGGATCATTATCAGCCCCGCCGCCGCCAAAACGATATTTATTATGAACAGAGCGGCAACGGAGGTCACTATGAGCATCGCCGCCATATCAGCGGCTACTCCGATTATCAGCAGCTCGATCAGAAGAAAGAGAAGCTTCACCCTCACGACGCGAAATTTCCCGCCGCAGTGATAACAGCTTTCCCCTCTCTTGGCAAGCCTGCCCGCCACATCCCCGTAGCGGTAGATCGTTCCGCAGTAAGGACAGGTCGGAAGCTTAGGAAGGAATCTTTTCAAGAATCTCATAAAGCTTAAAACCTTCTGTTCGCCGAGTATTTGTTTCCGTCGGAACGCTTGTATTCCTTGACGTCATCCTCCTCGGGATCGTATACCGGAGCTTCCTCGACCGGCTCGATATAATGCCGCGCTCGAGCGGAACGGCCGGTATCGGAATGGAGCTTTTTAAGCGGCGCCGAGCTGCCCGAATGGCGCTCTCTGACGTCGTCTATCAGATGTACATATTTGCTTCTGCTCTCGGGTATTTCCGCGCCTTCCTCTTCCTTGAGCTCATCTGAAGTGGATTTCAGCTCGTTGTTGCCGCTTTCAAAGGTGCGGGAGGCGTTTCTCTCAGCCCTGATCTGATTGAACAGCTCGCTGTTGATCTGAAACTGACCCGAATTATCGGAGACTCCCGAGCCCAGATCGTCGTCCATCTCCGAGATCATAAGATTGTCCGAATAGACGATGCCCGCCTTTTTTGCCTCCATTGATTTTTTATATTTTTTGAGAGGCTCGAACCTCACAAACTTCGGAGATATCAAAACAAAAATTATCAGCGGCGCCGCCACCGGCACTATGCCCAGCAGATTTCCCGCGAGACCGAAAAATATCCAGAGCGCCATTATAGCGACGGACAATACGGCGAAGGCTATGAAAACCGGGATCACCGCCTTATTGATCACTACCCGGCTCTCCTTCTCGCAGCGCGGACAAACATATTCCGCCTTTCTTCTGCTTGAAAATGTCGCCGCGTAGGAAATACGCTTTCCGCAGTACGGGCACTTGTTTATCTTACTCATAAAATTACCTCTGTATCAGACGATTTTTCTTCCCGAAAGAGTTTTGGTAGAGAGCTGTGAGATATAAACAACTCTTTTTCCCTCTCTTTCACAAATAATAAAGCTTTTAGGAAGCTCGTAGGTGACGTTGATCACCTCGCCGTTTTTTTGCGCCCGCGCCAGAAAATCGCGGGTCTTTTTTGAAACCGTGCAGGCGTCGATGTCGAACATCGCTATTATGCTCTCGGTCTGTATGACGACCTCGTTTCCCAAATGAAGATACATCCTCAGTCCGCCTCTTCCCTGCTGATCTTTCCCGAGCTGACAAGAAATATCCTGCCGCTCTTTAGCTGTTCCTTATTCGACTTCTCGCAGCAGGTTATAAATACCTGGCAGTTTTCAAGCTCGTTGAGGAGAAAATCCTGCCGCTCGCTGTCTAGCTCCGAAAGCACGTCGTCGAGCAGGATGACCGGATCCTCTCCCATCCTGTCGCGGAGCACTCCCGCCTCCGCGAGCTTCAGTGAAAGTATCGCGCTGCGCTGCTGCCCCTGAGAGGCAAACTGGCGCGCCGATCTGTTGTTGATCAGAATATCTATATCGTCGCGGTGTGGACCAGTAAGGGTCACTCCGCACGCCAACTCGTTTTTTCTGTTTTTTCTGAATCTCTCCGCGAATTTTTCCTCGATTTCGCCGAGAGAGTCGCCGTATTCAGCGCCTACGCTGCTGATATATCTGAGGCTGAGGCTCTCCCTTTCGCGGGATATCCCCTTGTGGTAGATCTCCGCCCTCTCGCCTATCATCCTGACATATTCTAGCCTTTCTCTGATCAGGCGCGAGCCCGAGGCTATGATCTGAGAGTCCCAGATATCTATCGTATCCCTGAGAACGGGCTTTACCGCGATATCCTTGAGCAGCGCGTTGCGCTGCGCTATCAGCTTGTTGTAGTTTGAAAGCAGGACGGCGTTCCTGAGCTTTTCACGGCAGAGGGCGCTGTCGAGAAAATTTCTTCTTTCGCCGGGTCCCCGCTTGATGAAGCTGAGATTCTCCGGTGAGAATACCACCGCGCAGAATTTTTCGATAAGAGCCGAGGAGGTCTTTTTTTCAACTCCGTTCACGGTTACGGTCTTTTTTCCCGAAGCGAGGTTTATTGTCGCCGTCTGCTCCCTGTCCTGACCGAAGAAAACGCAGTCGAGCCTCGAAAAGCTCTTTTCAAAATTTATCATGTCGCGGATCCCGGAGGAGCGGAAGGAATGACCGCCGCAGAAAAGCCATATCGCCTCGAGGATATTTGTCTTTCCCTGCGCGTTTCTTCCGTAGATCATATTCACTCCGCCGCAGGGCTCGATCGTACAGTTGTCAAGATTTCTGAAATTCAGAAAGCTTAATTTTTCAACTCTCATGCTTTTTCCGCTTCAACGATCAGCGTATTGTCACCGAAGCGGACGCTGTCGCCGTTTCTGAGCTTTTTTCCTCTCATCTCGCAGATCTCGCCGTTAACGCTGACCTCTCCGTTTTGGATGAGCACCTTTGCCATTCCTCCCGTGGACGCCAGACCGCTGAGCTTCAAAATATCCTGAAGCCGGATAAATTCGGTATCTATCTTGATAATATCAGTTTTCATTCGCCAGCCTCATCGGAACTACCAGACTTATAAAGCTGTTTCCCTGAACGGGACGGATAACTATCGGGGATACGGGGCCGTTGAGCGTCATCTTTACCTCGTCGGTATCGGTATTGCGGAGAGCCTCGAGCATATAACGGTTGTTGAAGCCTATTTCCACGTTGTCGCCGATGATATCAACGCCGATATCGTCGCTGGCGGTGCCGACCGCCGAGGCTACGGAAAGATGTATACCGTTGTCCCTGAATTTGCACCTGACGGGGCTCTGCATCCTCTCGCTGTTGAGCAGGGACATTCTTTCGACAGATTCTATCATCTTTCTTGTGGAGATCACAAGCTCCGTCCTGCTTCCCTTGGGGATCGAGGACTTGTAGTCGAGGAAGGTTCCCTCGAGCAGTCGCGAAATGACGCTGTAGCTCCTGACCCTGAAATTGATGTGGCGCTGACCCACGATTATGCTGACCTCGTCGTCATCCTCTGTAAGCAGCTTCAATATCTCCTGCTGGGTCTTTCCCGGCACGACAAAAGAGGTCTCGCTCTCGGAATCGACGTTCTCGCTGCGAACCGCCATGCGGTAGCCGTCGATCGCTACGATGTTGAGCACCGATTTTTCTATTTCGAACAGAGAGCCGGTATAGATGGGCTTGCTGTTGTTGTCGCTCACGGCGTAAACGGTCTGGCGGATCATATCGCGCAGCGTCTTTGAGTTGACCGTAATAAAATCGGTCTGCTCAAACGAGGGTAGGTCGGGATATTCCACAGAGGACATGCCCATGATCTTGTAATTCGCGTTTCCGCATTTTATATAAGTGACCAGTCTTTCATCCGTTTCAATGAAAACTATCTCCTCGGGCAGTCTCCTGATGATCTCGAGGAAAAGTCTGGCGCTGATAACTATTTCTCCCTCTTCGATCACGGAGGTCTCTATATCGGTGGTGATGCCGATCTCAAGATTATAGCCCGAAATATTGAGCTTGTCGCCGTAAGCCTTTATCAAAATGCCCTCAAGCGCGGGAATGGTTGATTTTGAGGATACCGCTCTTGACACGTTTGATACGGCTGAAACCAGATCGGTCCTCAGACAGGAAAATTTCATTTTGCTTTTCAGCTCCTTAAAAGAAATCCGATATAATCTTTTTAAATATTCAGTAGTAGTAATAGGCGGTGTTGAAATATAGGAAAACCGCCGAGAGTCAGCTTTCACGCTGGATTTTTTCTTCAACAGCGAGGCTTTGAAACTCTGTTGTGATTTGTTGAAATATTTTCCGCCCGTTTTAACAAAGTCTAACATCTCACAACATTTTCAACCAATCAACAGTCATTGCTATGTTGAGCTCTGTTGAGATGTTGAAAATCCTAAGCCGAATTCAGCTCAGCGGTCGCGGATGTTCTTGATGGTGTCGCCGATCAGCTCCTTGACCTTGTTATCTCTCTCTATGAGCTTTTCGATCTTCTGGAGAGAGTAGATCACGGTCGAATAGTGGCGGTTGCCGAATTCCTCTCCTATGCTCGTGACGGTGAGGGTCGTCATCTCGCGGGTGATATAGATAGCTATATGGCGAGCCATTGAGATGTTGGCGCTCTTGTTCTTCTGGGAGCGGATCTCCTCGGGGGTGACTCCGTAGGTGCGCGCGACCTCGTCGATTATTCGCTCGACCGTTACCTCCGGCGGGACGTCGTTGTTGAGCACGTCGGCGATAACCTCCTGAACGGACGCCATTGTGGGTCTTTCATTATTTAAAAGGGATTTTGCCTTGAGTTTCTTGACAGTTCCCTCGAGCTGGCGGATATTAGCCTTGAGCTTTTTGGCGATGTATTCGCAGATCTCATTTGAAAGCTCGATATCGACCAGCTCCGCCTTGCGCTTGATGATCGCGATGCGGGTCTCAAAATCGGGCGGCTGGATGTCTGCGATAAGATCCTGCTCAAAGCGGGTGCGCAGCCTGTCCTCGAGCGTCCTGATCTCCTTGGGAGGACGGTCGGAGGTGAGGACTATCTGCTTGTGAGCCTCGTGGAGGGCGTTGAAGGTGTGGAAGAATTCCTCCTGGGTGCTCTCCTTGCCTCCGATGAACTGAACGTCGTCGACAAGAAGCACGTCGGCGTTCCTGTATTTGCGTCTGAACTCGTGCATCTTTGACAGGCGCAGCGATTCGATAAGCTCGTTTGTGAAGTCGTCGCCCTTTATGTAGCAGATGTTCATGTCGGGATTGTTCTTTTTGATCTCATTGCCGATGGCGTAGAGAAGGTGAGTTTTTCCCAGACCGGAGTTTCCGTACAGAAACAGGGGATTGTAAGCCTTAGAGGGATTTGTCGCGACCGCGAGGCAGGCGGCGTGAGCAAACTTGTTTGACGAGCCGACTATGAAGGTGTCGAAGGTGTACTCGTAGTTCGTCATGCTGTCCTCGGAGGACTTGACCTCCTTCTTCGCGGGGATGTCGGCTTCATCGGGGGTGTTGAGCGCGATGATAAAGCGGTTCTGGAAAATCGCCTCGAACGCCTCGTTGAGAAGCGGGATGTAGCAGCGCATAATGGTCTGGCGGTGAAAATCATTCGGAACCAGCAGATAGGCGGTGTTGGAATCAAAGTCGAGTCTAAGCGGCTTGATCCTGCTTATCCAGGTTTTGTAAGCAACGTCTGTGATCTTTGTTTGGCAGTAGGAGCAGACCAGCTCCCAGGCATCGTTAAAGGAATCCATATATCTAACCTCCTCAAGAGACAGTTTTCCGATAAGGAGCGGCGGTGGGCGGTATTGTTTTCTCTCACTGTTTCAGCGTAAAATTGCCGCGTGTCTCTCTCTTTCGCAAATTAACCCACAATAAACATCCATACTAATATATTATAACGCACTGCGGCGTCGATGTCAAGAAATTAGTTGGAGTCGGCGCGTGATTGTTGGAGCCGATTTGTGATAGCGAAGCAAGAGCCCCCCTCGCGCGCGTGAGTGTATGCTTGTTGTTATTGTTTTCTTTGTTTCTTTGTTTCTTTGTTAGTTGTTGCCCTTTGTTTGCCCTTTGTTTGCCCTTTGTTTGCCCTCGGTTTGCCCTCGGTTTGCCCTTGGTCTGCCCTTTGTCTGCTCTTTGTCTGCCCTTTGTCTGCTCTTTGTCTGCTCTCGGTCTGTTCTCGGCTTGTCACTGATGGATTAAAAAAATATCAATATACTGTATTGATTTGAGAGAAAGCAACAATATTTTGTGCTTAGATTTTTAGCGTAAAAAAAACTTGACGAAATGCAGAAAATACGCTATAATGCTATATTGCAAGGTTATATTTTGAAGGGAGGTTTTTGGAATGTTAAGAACCTATCAGCCTAAGAAGCTTCACAGAAAGAAAGAGCACGGCTTCAGAAAAAGAATGTCTACAGCTAACGGCAGAAAAGTTTTGGCCAGAAGAAGAGCAAAAGGCAGAAAAAGATTGTCTTATTAAAGAAAAGGGCCACTGAATTTGTGGTCTTTCTTTATATTGACGTCAAAAAGGCTTGCCGAAAAAGACCTCATGGTGATTGTTTATGAGATATGTAACGATTAAGGAGAACAGGGAATTCTCAAGAATTTACCGCAGAGGAAGATCCTTTGTGAGTCCCGCTCTTGTTACTTACGTTATCAAAGGCAGGACGGGGAATACCCGGTACGGGATCACCACGGGGAAAAAGGTAGGCAACGCAGTGAAGCGTTCCAGAGCGAGAAGGGTAATAAGAGCGGCGTACGACAGCCTTCATCCCCAAATGAAAAAAGGCTACGACCTGATTTTTGTGGCAAGGGGCAAAACCCCCTTTGTGAAATCTCAGGTCATCAGAAAATACATGAAAGAGCATCTCTCAAAGGCGGGAGTTTTAAAGGACGCGGGTGAAAGCCATGAAAAAAGCGCTCATAGCTCTGATTAAGTTTTACAGGACCGCGATATCTCCTCATACTTCTCCGCGCTGCAAATACTATCCTACCTGTTCGCAATACGGACTGGAAGCAATAGAACGCTTCGGAGCGCTCAAGGGAAGCGCGCTCACGATTTGGCGCATTCTGCGCTGCAATCCCTTTTCAAAGGGAGGCTATGATCCCGTTCCCGAGAAAAAAAGCGGGAGATTAAGGCGCCGGCAAAGATGAGCCGGCAGAGTAACAAAAGCGAGGTAAAAATATGCAAATCTTCGGTTTTCTCGGCGGCATACTCGGTTATGTCCTTTGGGGAGCTTTTTACGTACTACAGAATTTCGGACTCGCAATTATTGTATTTACACTTTTGGTAAAGCTTGTTTTATTTCCGTTCTCAATCAAGCAGCAGATATCAATGGCGGGAACTCAGCGACTTTCCAAGAAGCAAAAGGAGCTTCAGGAAAAATACGGCAACAACCGGGCGCTGCTGCAGGAGGAAATGAATAAGCTTTATGAAAAAGAGGGCGTTAAGCCTATGGGCGGCTGTCTTACGATGATAGTTCCCATGATAGTCCTCTTCGGCGTATTCTACGCCGTGGCTTATCCGCTTACAAACACTCTTCACATCAACGCGAACACCGTTCAGCAGGCGACAGCTTACGTTCAGACGATCCCGGGCTATGTTTCGAGCGTCCGTCCAATTTATCAGGAGATCACCCTGCTCAAGGTCTTTCCGAACATCCTTCATACAGATTACATCCAGGGGCTTTTCTCCGAGGGTGATCTGTCAAAGATAGCGATGTTCTCAAACGGCTTCAAGATTTTCGGAAATGTAGATCTTCTCACAGTTCCCTCCGATCACGGCTTTTGGTCGTGGTACCTGCTGTTCCCGGTTTTCTGCTTCCTCTCAAACGTCGGCTCTCAGCTTATCCTGCAGTTTGTCAACAAGAATCAGATGCAGCAGCAGCAGGGCTGCATGAAGTATGTTATTTATCTTCTGCCCCTGTTTTCGGCTTATATCGCGTATACGGTTCCCGCGGCTATGGCTTTTTACTGGATCATTTCGGCTCTGCTGAGCCTGGTTCAGTCGCTGGTTCTCGCGAAGCTCTACGGACCCGCGCAGATCACCGCCAAGAATGAGGCAAGACACGCTGCTCTTCTCTTTGAAAACGAGGCGAACGTCCCTTATGTTTACGCGCCCCAGGAGAGAAGCAAGAGTGAAAATGTAAACGTCAGCAAGAAAAAGAAGAAAAAATAAAAGCTCGAAAAATGAGGTATAATAAAAATGAATAAAGAAGTTATCGGAATTGGCAATACCGAGCTTGAGGCGCTTAACGACGCGAAAAAACAGCTCGGTCTCGACGAAACCGAGGAGGTCGAATTTGAGCTGCTTCAGCGTGCGGAAAAGAAGAGATTCGGTCTTTTCGGAGGTCAGCCCGCTAAGGTCAGGATCATAATAAAGGATACCCCCGATGAAAAGGCTGAAAAATTTCTCAGAGATGTTCTTGACAATATGCAGCTTTCCGGCATCGAGATCGAAAAGAAGCTCGGTGACGGAGCGGTTGAATTCGATCTTTCGGGCGAGGACGTCGGTTATGTTATCGGAAGAAGGGGAGAGACCCTCGACGCGCTCCAGTATCTGACAGGTCTTGTTGCTAATCACAGCGAGGATCCTTACATAAAGGTCACCGTCAATACGGGCAACTACCGTGAAAAGAGAGAAAAGACCCTTGAGATCCTCGGCAGAAAGCTCGCCTTCAAGGCGATCAAGACCGGCAAAAAGACAAATCTTGAGCCGATGAATCCCTATGAGAGAAGGATAATCCACACCTCCGTTCAGAAGGTGAACGGCGCGATATCATGGAGCGAGGGTGAAGGCGCTCTCCGCCATGTCGTCATCGGTCCCGATCCCAAGGTTAAGAATAATCGTCGCGGCAGCTACGGCGGCAAAAGAGGCGGCGGAAGAAGAGGCTACGGCTCCAACCGCGGAGGCAAGAAGCCCGCTCCTGTTAATCCCGACAGAGTACCGCTCAATGAAGGCGGCGAAACAGGACTTTACGGCAGAATCAAATAATTCATGTATTATGAGGGCGGAGCTATCCGCCCTTTGTTTTTTGGTAAGTGACGGCTATGAAAGAAAAAACGATCGCGGCTATAAGCACCGCCCAGGGCGAGGGCGGTATCGGAGTTATAAGAATATCAGGCGAGGCTTCGCCACAGATCGCCGACAGAGTTTTCAAAAACATCAACGGCAGAAGGCTTTCGGAGATGAAGGGCTATACCGCCGCCTTCGGCAAGGTGTTTTTTGAGGGAGAAGAGCTTGACGAGGCAGTGGCTCTCGTTTTCAGGGCTCCTCACAGCTATACGGGGGAGGACGTAGTAGAGCTTTCGTGTCACGGAGGCGTTTATATCACAAAGCAGGTGCTCAGAGCCGTACTTGACGCTGGAGCTGTTCCCGCCGAGGCGGGAGAGTTCACAAAGAGGGCTTTTCTCAACGGCAAGCTCGATCTCACCGAAGCCGAGGCGGTCATAGATCTGATAGGCGCTAAGAACAGAAGCGCCGCCCGCTCTGCGATGTACGTCAAGGACGGAGCTCTGCGCAAAAAGATCAGCGGAGTGAAGGACGAGCTTCTGTCGCTGACCGCTCACCTTTCAGCATGGGCGGATTATCCCGAGGAGGATATAGCCGAGGTCGACGACAGGATGATAACAGAAACCTGCGTCTCCGCATCCCTGAAGCTTGAAAGGCTGCTCGATTCCTACGACGTGGGACAGGCGGTCAGAGAGGGAATAGATACCGTCATCGCGGGCAGACCCAACGTCGGAAAAAGCACGCTGATGAACCTGCTCTCGGGCTGTGAAAAGAGCATCGTCACGGATATTCCCGGCACGACCAGAGATGTTGTGGAGGACACCGTGAACCTCGGCAGCGTTATGCTGAGACTGAGCGATACCGCGGGTCTGAGAGATACCGGCGACAAGGTAGAAAAAATCGGAGTCGACCGCGCCAAAAAACGCCTTGAGCAGTGCGGTCTGCTTCTCGCGGTATTCGATAACAGCCGCGAGCTTGACAAGGACGACGAGGAGCTTTTAAAATATTCGAAGGATGTTCCCTCGATCGCGGTTATAAATAAGACAGATTTGGAGAATAAGCTTGATATCAACAAGATAAAAGAATATATAAACAAGATAGTATATATATCTGCCGCAAATGGCGAGGGCAGAGATGATATCATCGAGGCTGTCGAGAGCATAGCGGGGACGAACAGATTCGATCCCGCCGAGGGTATCCTCTCAAATGAGCGACAGCGTTCAAATGTTGTAAACGCTCTCAGGGCGGTAGAGGAGGCGCGTCAGGCGCTTGAGTCGGGCTTTACCTATGACGCGGTAACGGTTTCTCTTGAGGACGCGATCTCCGAGCTGCTCGAAATGACAGGAGAAAAAACAAGCGAGGAAGTTCTCGACAGAGTCTTTCATAATTTTTGTGTAGGCAAGTGATAGTATGAATTATTTTGCGGGCGAATATGACGCGGTCGTTATCGGCGCGGGTCACGCGGGAATAGAGGCGGCTCTTGCCGCCGCGAGGCTGGGCTGCAAAACGGCTGTTTTTACAATCAATATGGACGCGGTGGGCAACTGCCCCTGCAACCCCTCGATAGGAGGAACGGCAAAGGGTCATCTTGTGCGCGAGCTCGACGCTCTCGGAGGAGAGATGGGAAAGACCGCCGACGAGTGCTTTTTGCAGTCGAGGATGCTCAACAGGGGAAAGGGTCCCGCTGTTCATTCTCTGCGCGCCCAGATCGACAGGCGGAAATACAGCGAGGTCATGAAGCACAAGCTTGAGCTTCAGGAAAACCTCGAGCTTCGTCAGGCTGAGATCACTGATATAAAAAAGACCGGGGATGGCTACGAGCTGACTACTCAAATGCTCGCGGTCTACAGGACAAAGACCGTCATAATAGCGACAGGTACATATCTCGGCGGCAGGATATTTGTCGGCGAGGTCAGCTATGAGAGCGGACCCGACGGGATATTTCCCGCGACCAAGCTCGGACAAAGCCTCAAGGAGCTGGGCTTGCCTCTGCGCCGCTTCAAGACGGGAACTCCCGCGAGGGTGCTCAGACGTTCAATTGATTTTTCGGAGCTTGAGGTGCAGGAGGGCGACGACCCGCCGGAGCCTTTTTCCTATGAAACAAGGGAGCTGGGAGATAACAAGGTCGTCTGCCATATAAGCTGGACGAACGACGCGACAAAGCAGATCATTCTCGAAAATATCCACCGCTCGCCGCTCTACGCCGGCAAGATTGAAGGAGTGGGCCCGCGTTATTGCCCGAGCTTTGAGGATAAGATAATGCGCTTCGGCGACAAGCCGCGCCACCAGCTTTTTATTGAGCCCTGCGGCGAAAACACCGAGGAGATGTATTTGCAGGGAATGAGCAGCTCTCTGCCGGAGGAGGTGCAGCTCAAGTTCTACCATACGATCAGGGGACTTGAGAACTGCGTTATCATGCGTCCGGCTTACGCCATCGAATATGACTGCGTCGATCCGACCGCGATGTTGCCGACTCTCGAATTCAAGAGCTTTGAGGGTCTGTACGGAGCGGGACAATTCAACGGAAGCTCCGGCTATGAGGAGGCTGCCGCTCAGGGTCTTATAGCGGGGATTAACGCGGCGAGAAAGGTTCTCGGCAAGGAGCAGATCATTCTCACCCGCGACAGCTCGTATATCGGTACGCTTATTGACGACTTGGTTACAAAGGGAGCAAACGAGCCTTACAGGATGATGACCTCTCGCAGCGAATACAGACTTGTACTGCGTCAGGATAACGCCGACGAGAGATTGACCCCGCTGGGTCATGAAATCGGGCTGATCGGCGAGGAGCGCTACCGCCGCTTTCTTGATAAGCAGGAGCAGAAAAGGGCTGAGATAAAGAGATTGAAAACCACGGTCATATCTCCCACCGAGGAGGTCAACCGCATACTTGTTTCACGTGAAACATCCGAGATAACTACAGGCGTGAGACTTATCGAGCTTATGAAGAGACCTCAGCTCGATTATGAGGCGCTGGCTCCCGTCGATACTCAAAGACCCGAGCTTGACAAGAACGTAATGGAGCAGGTTCAGATCGAGATAAAGTATGAGGGATATATCGGAAAGCAGCTTAAGCAGGTAGAGCAGGTAAAGAAGCTCGAAAACAAAAAACTGCCTCAGAGCTTTGATTACCGCGAGATAAAGGGACTGCGGCTTGAGGCTCAGGAGAAGCTGAATAAGATCAAACCGCTTAGCATAGGACAGGCGTCCAGAATATCCGGTGTTTCACCGGCTGACGTCAGCGTGCTGCTTATTTGGCTCGCTTCACGGAAAGGACAATGATATGCAGAACAACGAGCTCATAAAATACCTGAGGATGGCGACAGACAATTACGGTCTTAAAATCGACGAGGCTTTACTTTCGCAATTTGATTTGTATTATCGGCTGCTTGTCGAATGGAACGAAAAAATAAATCTCACCGCGATCACAGATCCCGAGGGAGTAGCGGTCAAGCATTTTGCCGACAGTCTTGCTTTTTTTGAATACATCTCCGATATTCCGGAGTGCGCTTCTCTGATAGATATCGGAACCGGCGCGGGCTTTCCCGGAGTTGTGATAAAGCTGATAAGACCGGATATCAGGCTCACCCTTCTCGACAGCCTTAAAAAGAGATTTTTGTTTCTTAAGGAGCTGACTTCCCGACTCGGGATAGAAGCCGAGTTTGTTCAGGGCAGAGCCGAGGAGCTCGGTCAGGACTTGGATTACAGGGAGAGCTTCGATTTTGTGGTATCAAGAGCGGTCGCGCGGCTTAACGTGCTCAGCGAATACTGCCTTCCCTTTGCGCGTCTTTCGGGACGGTTCATCGCCTTCAAGGGAGGCGACTTTGAGCAGGAGCTTGACGAGGCGCGAAAGGCTGTACAGATCCTCGGCGGAAAGTTTGATAAAGCGCAGAGCTTTGAGCTGCCTCTTGGAGGCGGCAGCAGAAGCCTTATAGTTATTGAAAAGATACAGCCGACGCCGGAAAAATATCCTCGCGTTAACGGAAGGATAAAGGCTAAGCCTCTCTGATCTATTCGACGGATAACGACAAAACAAAATTTTTTTCCGCAAGGAGATTCGACAGAAACCGCACATCCGATGTGTTATTATAATAGCACAGGGACAACCCCTGATGCTGACACTCGGGTGATGCGGTTGCGTTTATTTACTAAAGGTGAGAACAAGATCCTGGTGCTGCCGATCGTCCGGATCCGTCCTAACAGGGCTCAGCCCCGCAAGCAGTTCAATGAAGAGGAGCTATTGGCGCTCTCGCAGTCGATAAGGGAGAACGGCATATTGCAGCCCCTGACCGTGAGAAAGGCGGGCAACAATGAATTTGAGCTTGTGGCGGGCGAGAGAAGGCTTAGAGCGGCTGTAATGGCGGGACTGAGAGAGGTTCCGTGTCTGCTTGTGAGCTGCAGCGACCGTGAATCGGCTGTCTTTGCTCTGCTGGAAAATTTGCAGAGAACCGACCTCGGAATGTTTGAGGAGGCGCGGGGGATCTCAAAGCTGATTCGCAGATACGGTCTGACGCAGGAGCAGGCGGCATTAAAGCTCGGAAAGACTCAGTCGACTGTCGCCAATAAGCTGAGATTATTAAGACTGAGCAGCGATGAGCAGGAGATGATCGAAAGCGCGGGACTGAGCGAACGTCACGCGCGGGCACTCCTCAGAATAGCGGACGAGAAAATCAGGCGAGAGGTATTATCGAGGATAATCGCCGATAATTTAAATGTGATCCAAACCGAGCAGCTTGTCGGCATATACATAAAATCGGCTCCGAGGGAAAAGAAGCCCGAGGGCAAGAGCAAAGCGGTGATAAAAGACTTCAGAATCTTTCTCAACACGATAAACAGGGCTGTTGATACAATGAGGGTCGCGGGGATCGACGCACAATCAAACAAAACAGAAACAGGAAATTTTATTGAATACACAATCAGGATCCCTAAATCCCAGATTCAAAAGCCCAAACAATAAACAGTGTTGAAAATGACGTGAAAAACAACCTTACTTTCCACTTGGGTATAATTTTATACCCGTTCCACTCATACCCATTTCCTTATCTAACCCCTTGCGAAAAGACGTGCTTCGGCGCGTCTTTTTGCTTTTTGAAAAAGCTGATATCAGAATAAAGCAGGATAGAAATGTTTCACGTGAAACATGAAAAACGCGAAAAAGTAAGGAATCAAGATAATTATTCGGCGTTGCTTAAAAATTGAAAATGAAAATATAAGAAAATTTCAAATAATTCTTCAAAAACACTTCAAAAGACGCGATATCTGTGGTATAATACATAAAGATTTTTAAAATAAGGATTTGAGAAAGTGGCAAAGATAATTGCAATATCCAACCAAAAGGGCGGAGTAGGGAAGACCACGACAGCCGTGAATCTGGCGGCTTGTCTCGGAGCGCTCGGCAGAAAGACTCTGCTCGTCGACGCCGATCCTCAGGGAAACGCCACGAGCGGAGTAGCTATCGACAAAAGCAAGGTGAAGTTATCCACCTACAATATCATGGTGGACGGAACAAAGGCGGAGGAATGCGTGCTTACAACGCCGTATCAAAATCTCCATGTACTTCCGTCAAACATCAACCTCGCCGCGGCTGAGCTTGAGATAGCCGAGAAGTCCCACAGGGAGGCACTGCTGAAAAACGCTCTCCTGCCTATCAAGCAGTACTACGACTATATTATTATAGACTGTCCTCCGTCGCTGGGGCTTATTACCGCCAACGCGCTGACAGTCGCGGATTCGTTTATTGTTCCGATCCAGTGCGAGTACTATGCGCTTGAGGGCTTGTCGCAGCTCATGAGCACGGTCAGAAGGATAAAAAGGCAGTACAACCGCACGATCGAGCTCGAGGGAGTTTTGCTGACGATGTACGACGGCAGACTCAATCTCACCCAGCAGGTGGTTGAGGAGGTAAAGAAGTTCTTCCCGGGAAAGGTGTTCGGCACGGTGATCACCAGAGGCGTGCGCCTCTCTGAGGCTCCCAGCTTCGGAATGCCGGTCATATATTACGATAAAAACTGCAAGGGAAGCATCGCCTACAGCGAGCTTGCCAAGGAAATAACAGCAAAGGAGAAACGCTGATGGCAAAAAAACCCGGCGGACTCGGCAAGGGACTCAACGCTATTTTCATTGAGAACGACAGCGAGCAGGAAAACGGCAACGTCATGCTGCCGATTTCCGAAATAGAGCCGAACCGAAGTCAGCCACGAACAGAATTTGACGAAAAAGCCCTGTCGGAGCTTGCCGAAAGCATCTCACAGCACGGACTGCTGCAGCCGATACTTGTAAGGCCGCTGACTTTGGGCGGCTACGAGATCGTAGCGGGTGAAAGGCGGTACAGAGCCTGCAGGATGGCGGGACTCACCGAGATACCCGTTATTATCCGCGAGCTTTCGGAAGCTGAGACCATGGAGCTCGCGCTTATCGAGAATCTGCAGAGAGTCGATCTGTCGCCGCTCGAGGAGGCGGAGGGTTATTCCGCTCTGATGAACGAGCACGGCTTCACTCAGGATATGGTAGCGCAGTCGGTCGGAAAATCACGCCCGGCGGTCGCTAACGCTCTGAGACTATTAAAGCTCCCCGAAAGCGTGAGGGAATACCTAAAGGACGGCAAAATATCGGCGGGTCACGCCAGAGCCCTGCTCTCGCTTGAAGGCGAGGAAATGATGAACGAGGCGGCTCAGGCGGTGATAGCCAAGGATATGTCGGTCAGGCAGACCGAAAAGCTCTGCAAGAAGCTCGGACAGGAAAAGCGCGAAGCCCCCGCGCCGGAGAAAAAGCCTTCGTTTTATACAATGGTCGAGCTTGCCCTCAACGAGAGCCTCGGCAGAAAAATAACTGTAAACAAAAGCAAAAACAAGGAAGGCGGCACGCTCACTATCGAGTTTTATTCGGACGAGGAGCTGCAGGAGCTTTCAAATAAATTAAAATAAGGAACAGGAGAAGCAAAAATGATTGATATAAAATTCTTGAGAGAAAACCCCGAGGCGGTAAAGGAAAACATCCGCAAAAAATTCCAGGATCAAAAGCTTGAGCTGGTCGACAAGGTTATAGAGCTTGACGCAAAGAGCCGCGCCGCGAAGCAGCAGGCGGACGAGCTGCGCTCAAACCGCAATAAGATCTCCAAGCAGATAGGCGCGCTGATGGCCCAGGGCAAAAAGGACGAGGCAATGGCTATCAGGGAAGAGGTCACCAAGCAGGCAAAGCAGCTCGAGGAGCTTGAGGCTCAGGAGAGCGAGCTTTCCGCAAAGGTAACAGAGATCATGATGCAGATCCCCCAGATCATTGATCCCGAGGTCCCCATCGGCAAGGACGACAGCCAAAACGTCGAGATCGAGCGCTTCGGCGAGCCTGTCGTGCCTGATTTTGAGGTTCCCTATCATACCGACATCATGGAGAGTCTCAACGGTATCGACCTCGATTCCGCGAGAAAGGTAGCGGGCAACGGCTTCTATTATCTCATGGGCGACATCGCCAGACTGCACAGCGCGGTGATCTCTTATGCCCGCGACTTCATGATCGACAGAGGCTTCACCTACTGCGTACCGCCCTTCATGATCCGCTCAAATGTCGTGACCGGCGTAATGAGCTTTGCCGAGATGGATTCCATGATGTACAAGATCGAGGGCGAGGATCTCTTTCTTATCGGCACCAGCGAGCACTCCATGATCGGAAAATTCATTGATACTATAAACAAGGAGGAGGATCTGCCTCAGACCCTCACCAGCTATTCTCCCTGCTTCCGCAAGGAGAAGGGAGCTCACGGAATAGAGGAGCGCGGCGTATACCGCATCCATCAGTTCGAGAAGCAGGAAATGATCGTAGTCTGCAAGCCCGAGGACAGCAAGATGTGGTTCGACAAGCTCTGGCAGAATACCGTCGATCTGTTCCGCTCGCTCGATATCCCCGTCCGCACCCTCGAGTGCTGCTCCGGAGATCTCGCGGATCTCAAGGTCCGTTCGCTCGACGTAGAGGCATGGTCGCCGCGCCAGAAGAAGTATTTCGAGGTCGGCTCCTGCTCTAACCTCGGCGACGCTCAGGCGCGCAGACTCAAGATCAGGGTATCCGGCAAGGACGGCAAATATTTTGCCCATACCCTCAACAACACCGTAGTAGCTCCTCCGAGAATGCTCATCGCCTTCCTCGAGAACAATCTCAACGCCGACGGCTCGATCAATATCCCCGTCGCGCTCAGACCTTATATGGGCGGCAAGGAGCTCATTAAATAATCAACAGGAATAACAACAGATATAATAAAAACCGCCGCAAAAATTTGTACAAAAAATTTGCGGCGGTTATTGTGTTTTAAAGCATTTTGTGTTATTATGTTGTTGAACGATTTTTAGTATCAATCTAGAAAAGGAGTTTAAAAAATGTATAGAATAGGTATTGATCTGGGCGGAACAAATATCGTAGCGGGAGTTGTCGACGAGGATTACAAAATCGTGGCAAAGGCGTCGTGCAAGACAAACGTGCCGCGTCCCGAGAGCGAGATCTGTGACAGCATGGCTGAGGTGGCGCTCAAGGCAGCGGAAAAGGCGGGCATCACGATCGACGAGGTCGAATGTATCGGAATCGGAGTTCCCGGCGCGGTCAATCCCCGCACGGGCGTGATCGAGTATTCCGCTAACCTCTTCTTCCACAACTGGGAGGTAGTAAAGATGATGAAGGAGCGCCTCGGCAAGAAGGTGCTCATTGAGAACGACGCAAACGCGGCAGCTCTCGGCGAATATCTCGCCGGAAGCGCGAAGGGCGCCAAGAACGCCGTTGCCATCACCCTGGGAACAGGCGTAGGCGGCGGAATCATCATCAACGGCAAGATCTACAGCGGCTCGAATTACGCGGGCGCCGAGCTGGGTCACATGGTCATCGTCAAGGACGGCAAGGAATGCGCCTGCGGCAGAAAGGGCTGCTGGGAAACCTACGCCTCCGCGACCGGTCTTATCAATCTGACCAAGGCGAAGATCCTCACCGAGAAGCTCGACTACAGCTATATGCTCAAGCTCTGCGACGGCGATATCAACAAGGTAGACGGTAAGACCTCCTTTGACGCAGCGGCAGCCGGAGATCCCGCCGCCAAGGAAGTGCTCGAGGATTATATCGGCTACCTCTCGACAGGTCTTGTAAATATTATAAATATCTTCCAGCCCGACGTGCTCTGCATCGGCGGCGGTATATCGAATCAGGGCGAAAATCTCCTCGGTCCCGTCAGGGCGATCGTCGAGAAGGAGCGCTACACCAAGCACAACGACAAGCAGACGGTCATTTGCAGGGCTTCTCTCGGAAACGACGCGGGAATCATCGGCGCCGCCTTCCTCGATTAATTTTGAACAATAAGATTTGAAACAATTTATTCAAAATCGCTCAGTATAAAACAATTCTGCGCTCCGCCGCGGCTGTCCAACCTGCCGCGGCGGTATATTTTTGTTTTGAAAAGGCTCAAAAATAAAAATGAGACGCGAAAAAAGTCGAATAAAATAAAAATATTGCGAGTTTGATATTGTCATAATCAGAAATCTGTTGTATAATAAATATATATGTAAATTTAAGAATGGGGGAAGAGGAAAGATGAGCGATAACGATCGCGACAACTACTTTGATCTCGATAATTTTGACGACAGCCTGCGCCGGGACTACCGCGACAGGCGCGCCGACCGCCGTCCGTCCGCTGATAACCGCAGACCCTCCGGCCGCTCCTCGGCGGCAAGAGCCGCCGCAGCGAGAAAGCGCAGAGAGGCGCAGCGGAAACGAAGGATCAGAAACCGCGCCATAATAATCTGCGGCTTTGTGATCATTCTGGCGCTGATCATACTTTTGTTCAGCCTTATCATAAGGAGCTGCTCAAAGGGCGGCGGAGAACAGCAGCAACAGCAGACGACTACCATTTCCACAGACATCATGAACAAGCAGGACGGCGGCGCCGCGACAGCCGACGAGGCTTCAAACGAGCTTTCGCCGACCTATTTCAAGACGCCGAATATCCCGGACGACAACACAAACGGCTACCTCAGCTACGCGATCTACGTCTGGCACAATACGGGCTACGAGCTCTTCGGCGGCAGTCAGGAGCGCTCTAAGATATATGCCGATACGGTCAACAATCTGGCGACGAAGCTCCCGGGCGTCAACGTCTACGATATGATCATCCCGAACCATACCGAGTTTGGTCTCCCGCAGAGGCTCAAGGACGACGACGCGCCCTCGACCTCGCAGGCGGACAGCATGAAGGACGCCTACGCCGCTCTGAGCAAGGACGTCAAGGCGATCAATCCGTACAACTACCTCGCCGACCACAACAGCGAATACATCTATTTCAAGTCCGATCACCACTGGACGGGACTCGGAGCTTATTATTCCTACAAGGCGTTTGCCGACACCAACAAGCTGCCCGCGCTCTCGCTCAAGGACTGCACCGAGCAGGTGATCACGGGCTTCACCGGAACCTTCTCCAACACTGCGGAGGGTCTTGACTCCGACGAGGTCCACTATTGGGAATTCCCGTACAGCGTGACCATGACGATCACCGACGAGTCGGGCGAAACTCAGGAGTATGACAGCCCGTACTACGAGAACGCCACCGAGGGCACGCTTACCTACGGCGTATTCATCATGGGCGACAATCCTCTGACGGTTTTGAGATCCTCATCCGAAAACGCTCAGGAGGGCAAGAAGATTGTGATCGTCAAGGAGAGCTACGGCAACGCGATCGCGCCTTACTTCACCAACAACTACGAGGAGGTCCACGTCGTCGACTTCCGTTACTTCCGCGATACGGTCGGAACTGATCTGGCGAGCTACTGCAGAGAAAACGGCATCACCGACCTGCTCTTCGTTAACGGAGTAATGAGCGCGAATACTCAGATCCAGCTCGACAGCATGAGCGGATTGTTCAACTAAAAAATCACGAAAGGGGGCAGCGGCATGCTGGCGGAAAATGTTAGGGCTTCGGTCTTTGGAAAAATCAGCGACGAGCTTTATTCTGCTTTCGTCAATATCGGCGGTATTCACAACAAAAGCGCGTATATCGTTACTCGCAGGCACGTCGGCGATTACTTTGACGGTATCGTTGCAGCCGTTGTCCGCTTTGAGGGCATGGAGGGCGAAAAGCCCATAATCTCCCAGTACGGCGAGATATTCTATGAGCCCGAGCTCCGCAGGATCCTCGGAAGGCTGAGAAACGTCAAGATCGAAAGCATTCGCTGCCTATACGAAAAATCCTGCGGCGGCATAATCTTCTACAAGACGCGGCAGAACACAAAGATACTGCTCGTCAAGAACAACAACGGCAGATACTGGAGCTTCCCGAAGGGTCATATCGAGGAGGGCGAAACCGAGCAGGAGACCGCCGTCCGCGAGATCAAGGAGGAGACCGGGCTCGACGTAACGATAACCCCGGGCTTCCGCGAGATCAGCGAGTACTGCCCGTTCGGAAAGATCCGCAAGCGCGTGGTGTTCTTTCTTGCCCGCGCCTTTACCGATAACGTGAGAATCCAGGAGGAGGAGATCGACAGCTTTATCTGGGTCGATCTGCAGCAGGCGCGCAAGATGTGTACCTACGACAACGACCTGAGAATAATCGAGAAGGCTGAAACAGCGATCCATCTTCTGAGAAACTGACAGCGGTTCAAAGCTAAGTATTAAGGCAAATAAAGGCGCTCGGTCATCCGGGCGCTTTTCGGTATAAAAGACTTGATTATTTTGCCGTCATGGTGTAAAATATAGTGGAAATGAATTTTTCTCAAAAAAAGATTCAAAGGAGGATCTTCAGTGGAAAAGGAATATAAAATCAGAACAAAGAATAAAAATGTCTTTCTGAGAGTAAAAAAGGGTCATTTCGCGACCATGCACAGCCACACCAATTACTTTATCGACGTATCTACCCAGAAAACGCGTCTTTCCGAGGCTCAGGCGGTCGCTTCGGAGATGGTTTCCTCATACCGCACCAACACCATTATAGATACCATTCTCTGTCTTGACGGCACCGAGGTCATCGGAGCCTGCGTCGCGGAGGAGCTCACCCGCGACGATTATGTAAATATGAACGCCCACCAGACCATCTATATCATGTCGCCGGAATTCATCGGCGGCGGTCAGATGATTTTCCGCGACAACCTCGTTCCCATGCTCGCGGGCAAGCACGTGCTTATCATAGCCGCTTCCGTAACGACCGGCAAGAGCGCTCTCGCGGCTATTGACGCGGTAAAATACTATGGCGGCAAGGTCGTCGGCGTTTCCGCGATATTCGCGACGGTCGACGAGTGCGACGGAAATCCGGTCCACTCCATCTTCAATCCTCACGACCTTGGCGACTATGAAAGCTATAAGCCTCATGTCTGTCCAAAATGTCAGAACGGCGAGAGGATAGAGGCGCTGATCAACAGCTTCGGCTATTCAAAGCTGTAAACGAATAAATACCCAAAAACGCCCGACGGCTCGGGCGTTTTCTTTTGCCTTCCGGAAGATCGCCAAATCCAGCCGCCGGTTTTTTGCAGGAAAACGTTGACGAAATTGCAAAACGGTGGTATACTGTTTCCTGTACATTAAAAGGAAGGAAGAAATCAGAATGAATATGTATATTACCTGTCTTGATCTTGAGGGCGTATTGGTTCCCGAAATCTGGATCGCCTTTGCCGAGGCGGCGGGCATTCCGGAGCTGAAAAAAACCACCCGCGACGAGCCCGACTACGACAAGCTCATGAATTACCGCCTCGCTATCCTCAAGGAGCACGGTCTGGGACTCAGGGAGATCCAGGACGTTATAGCGACGATAGACCCGATGGAGGGAGCAAAGGAATTCCTCGACGAGCTTCGCTCGATCTGCCAGGTTATCATCATCAGCGACACCTTTTCGCAGTTTGCCGCGCCGCTCATGAAGAAGCTCGGTATGCCCACGATCTTTTGCAATACCCTTGAGGTCGCCGAGAACGGCGAGATCACAGGCTTCAAAATGCGCTGCGAAAAGTCAAAGTACACCACGGTCAAGGCGCTGCAGTCCTGCGGCTTTCAGACTATCGCCTCGGGCGACAGCTATAACGACCTCGGCATGATAAACGCGAGTAAGGCGGGCTTCCTCTTCAAAAGCACCGACAAGATCAAGGCTGACAATCCCAATCTACCCGCCTTTGAGGAATACGCCGACCTGCTCGACGCCATCAAAAAGGCTATGGACTGATTTAATAGTCTTTCTGTCAATAGCTGATGTAAACCCTAAAAAGAATAAAAATATCTGCAAAAGAGCCGGCGAAGCCTGAGTGCTTCGCCGGTTTTCTGACGCTGTATATGAAAAAAGCGCCTGATTCCTGAGTAGGGCGCTTCTTTTTTGTGCGTTCTTTCATAAGATGGTTACAAAACGGTTACAAAATCGGGAGTTTGAAATTCTTGCAAATTGACCAATGATTTGCAGGATATGCTGTGGGAAAGCGCCTGTATTTTAATTCTCTTTTGAAAAAATAGCACAAATCGTCGTGCATATTTCACAAAAATTAAAAGTATGAATTGTTTGACATCACCAAAAAACGGCGTTATAATACGCTCAACAAAAACCCAAGCACACAATTTCAACTTGCAAAACGGTTTTTGAAAAGGTAATGGAAAGATTTCGAGGTTCCGTTTGAAGGTATTTCGGCCTTTGTTTGAAAGGAGTATTTGAAATGAACAACGAACAGACCAAGGAAAAGAAACCTGTTGAAAACGAAAGAGAAATCACCAAGCTCGGCGTGACCCGCTCGGTTTTCGCGATGCTTCTTGCGGTACTGGTGATCTTCGGCTCGGTAATGACGGTCGCGGCTGCCGCGAACGGCAACGGCGCCTCAGACGCGGAGAAATCTCCCGCGCAGCTCGCAGAGATACTCAAGGATAATACCGCCAGGGTGTATGATATCCATATCACCGACGGCAGGGATATCGACCTTAACGTGGTATCGGGCGGCACGGTCGCGGGCGTGCTCGAGCAGTTTTCGATCGAGGTAGGCAAGGAACAGCTCGTTGATCCCGCGCCCGAAACGATCATAAACGGTGCGACGGAGATCAGGATCCTCGACGCGAAGAAGATAAAGCTCACTGCCGACGGCGAGACAACAGAGCTCCTTCTTCCTTATGGCGTAGTTGCCGAAAGTCTTGCGCTGGCGGGCGTGAAGCTTGGCAAGGACGACATCCTCAGCGTCGAGAGAAACGAGCAGGTAAAAAACATCGACAAGCTTACGATCAGGCGCGTCACCTATAAGAATGTAACTACATCGAAAAAAATCAGCTACGACTGTGTGACCGAAAACTCCGACGAGGTCGAGCTGGGCGAGACCAAGCTCAAGACCAAGGGCGTTGAGGGCGAAAAGGCTGTTGTTTCCCGCGTGAAATATATCGACGGAAAAAAGGACAGCAGCGAGGTCGTTGCCGAAAAGGTCATCAGGAAGCCTGTTGACGAGGTAACTCTTGTCGGTGCTAAGGGCGCGGGCTCAACCGGAGGCGAGGGAAGCTTCACCGACAGCAACGGCGTCGAGGTTTCCTATAAATATATGCTTTCGGGCTCGGGCACGGCTTATACCGCTCCCGCGGGCTCTCTTACCGCAACGGGCAACACCGTTTATGTCGGCGGAGTCGCGGTCAATCCCGACCTCATCCCCTACGGCTCAAAGCTCTATATCGAGTCCGTGGACGGAAGCTTTGTTTACGGCTACGCCACCGCGATAGATACAGGCGGAGCGCTGATGGACGGTTCGGCGATCGTTGACTGCTTCTACTTCACCTACGACGAGTGCTGCAACTTCGGCAGACGCGACGTGAACGTATACGTTATAGAATAATTGAAAAACAGATTGTGTGTTTTTCGGAAAATGATTGATTTCTGAAAAATATATGTTATAATAAGGTGATGTATTCGCGTCACCTTTATTATTTTTGAAAGGATCATGATTATGAAAAGATTTTTAGCCGCTCTTCTATGCGCGGGTTTGATATTGGTTTTCGCTTCCGGCTGCAACAGCGTTCCGAAGGTTGAAACAGGCGACGAGGCAAAAAGCCTCAACGCGTCGGATTACGCCGACACGCTTGACGGGCTCGCGACCTATTTTTCCGCTTACGGCTACATCAATCCCCTTCAGACAGACACGGTGACAAAGATGGACGCCTCGCTTATCGGCGCCAAGGCGGGCAACAAATACACCGAATATGTCGTAAAAAACGTTACGATCGAGCTTTATGAGTTCGACACGAAGAATCCCCCCGCGACTGCCGACGAGATCATCTCCGAGGTGAAGAATAACGGAAAATTTTCCATCCTCGAGCTTCCCGAGGTCAACGCCTACCTTTCCGACAGCGGCAAGTTCATGATGATCTATAACGATAATTCCATCAATAACGAGAACCCCGACAAGAACAGCGACAACTACAAGCACCGCGAGGAGGTGCTCAAGCGCTTCAGGAGCTTTAAGGGAAAATAAGCCTTCGGAATAATAAAAACGGTGTTCGGCGGAGATCTTCTCCGCCGACTTATTTTAAAGTGATAAAGCATCAAAATCCGCGCGGCGCAATATATTGTGGGTAAACGGACTGATATTCGCTAAAAAACACAAGACGAAAAAAACCTTGAAAAAATTTGAAAAATTTTTTAAAAAAGGGTTGACTTTTCGCGAAAACCGTATTATAATTGCAATGTTCGGTCGACAACAAAGACTGATTCGGATGTGAATAATCACCAAAGAATGAAGTCGTTTATTGTAGATTATGAACAAAGAACCTTGAAAATTGAACAATAAGGAAAGAAAGAAACCCGTAATGACTTTGAGTGAAGAAGCTCAAGGAATTACAGTGAGTACACACTAAAAGGTACA